>JBDTWB010000023.1:0-31768 GCA_040006895.1 Casimicrobiaceae bacterium
CGAGCAGATCGGGCGGCGCGTTCCACAGGGCCGCGACGATGTGCAGGTCCGGCCAGCGCCGCCGGAGGTGTCGGCACACGTAGCGTATCCGCGTGTGCGGGTCCGGACTGAAGTGCGATAGACAGACGGTGCGTGCGCCGGCCAGATCGAGGGACGCCACGAAGTCGGCGGCGCCGGTGTCGGCAACCTGCGCGTTGGCGGGGATACCGGATTCGGTCAGACCATGGGCCACCATGCGGGCCGCGAGCATGTCCATCTCCCACTTCGCCCCGAGACAGACCACCAGCGGCCGACCCGTTGCACTCGCACCCGCGTGCTGTTCGGCCAGTTCGTCGATCAGCCGGTCGACGCCGGTGACCACCCGCAGCCGGTGCTCGGCGGTGGCCACCCTGTCATGGTCGACACAGGCAATGCGCAGCGCCGGGATAGCCACTTTCTCGTAGAACCCGGCGAGTCCGTCCGACGCGACGTGTTCCAGCGAAAGCTCGATGGCCTCTTCCGGGTCGCCGGCCAGGAACCGCTGGTACACGCGGGTCGCCGGATCCAGCACCGGCTGGCTGCCGAGCAGCACGTCGAAGAACCGCAGTTGCGGCAGGTGCCGGCCGATCACCAGCAGGCACACCGTCAGCGGCGTCGACATAATGAGCCCGACGGGACCCCATAGCAATGTCCAAAACGTGGCCGAAACCATCAGCGACATCGCCGACAATCCGGTGCTCGCACCGTAGAGCCACGGCTCGACGATATTGTTGCTCACCAGTTCCAGGAACACGATGAGCCCCAGCGTCCAGAGCAGCATGCTCCAGCCAGGGTCGACGGCAAAGGCCAGGGCCAGTGGGAAGAGCGCCGAGATCATCGGTCCGATATACGGCACGAAGCGCATCACCGCCGCGAGCGCGCCCCACAGGACCGCACCGGGCACGCCGATCAGCCAGAGGCCGAATGCCATCGGCACGCCGTAGCTCGCGTTCACCACCAACTGCATGGTGAGGTACTTGCCGATGCGCGCCCCGGCCTCGTCCATCGCATCCGTCGTGCGGTGCAAGTTGCCCCCGAGCAACCGGAGCAGGCGGTCGCGGAGATCCTGCCGGTCGAGCAGCACTACGACCAGAAACACGAGGACGATGCCGGCGTCGGTGAGCGGCCCACCGATCGCGCCGAGCCATTTCCCCGCCTTGACGATCGGAGATGCCGGCGGCTCTTGAACCTGGACGGGCATTGGATCGGGTCGGGGCTCCCGGGTCGCGGGCTTGGCGTTCGCCTCGGCTGCGACTTCCTTTTGCACGGTATCGAAGGTGGTCACGGCACCATCGAAGATGCTCGGGCCCGCCAGCGCCTCACGGAAGCTCCGGAGCTTGTACTGGATGTTGTACTGATAGATGGGTAGCTGCGCGCTCAGGGTGCGGACCTGCTGGCCGAGGAGAAACCCGGCACCGCCGATGGCGGCCAGTGCGACGACTACGACGACGATCACCGCTACTGGGCGGGGCATGCCCACGCGCTTCAACCGAACCACCATCGGGTCGAGGACAAAGCCGAGGAAGAAGGCGAGCGCCAGCGGGACCAGGATGTCGCGGCCGTAATACAAGCCGGCAATGATGATGGTCGTCGACAGCAGACCCAATGCCAGGGGCAGGCTCGACAGCGCGGCCGCCACGCCAGTCGGGGCAACCAGCGCCTCTGCGGCGGCGCCCACCCAACTACGGCGCGGTCCCTCGTCTGGCCGCACGTCAGGACCCGCCGGGATTCTCGCTTCGCGTGCCATGGTGACTTCCCTCCCCCGGGGTCTCTCCGTGCGGTGCAGCCGGCCAGGCGCCACACTGGACGCTGGGCGGGTCGAAGGGAAGGGGCCGTTCACCTAATCACGTGTAGTTGACAGACTACAATGGCATCGTTCCGCGACCGCTCGCCTACCCCGACAAAGCAACCCCGAAATGACTTCCACGATCGTCCCGGTCTACGCCGCGGTGCTCGCGCTGCTGTTCTTCGTGCTGAGCGTGCGTACGCTAAGGTTGCGCCGGAGCCTGAGGATCGCGATCGGCGACGCGGGCAATCAGGCGTTGCTGCGCGCCATGCGCGTGCACTCCAACTTCGCCGAGTATGTCCCGCTGACCCTGCTCCTCCTGTACTTCGTCGAAGCCCGCGGGGCATCGGCGTGGCTGGTGCATGCGCTCGGGGTGAGCCTTCTCATCGGGCGTGCCGTGCACGCGTACGGCGTCAGTCAAGTCAAGGAAAACTACCGGCATCGCGTGCTCGGCATGACCATGACCTTCACCTGCCTGCTGGTGTGCTCGGTCTACCTGCTCGTCTCGAGCGCCCTTTGGATCGGGACCTGAGGCCACCTG
Organism: Casimicrobiaceae bacterium; assembly: GCA_040006895.1. Classification (GTDB taxonomy): domain Bacteria; phylum Pseudomonadota; class Gammaproteobacteria; order Burkholderiales; family Casimicrobiaceae; genus CAIWHR01. The sequence continues at coordinate 2,346 of JBDTWB010000023.1, forward strand.
AGCCCTCGTCGCCGCCGCGCCGTGATGGGCCACTTCGTCCCTTCGGACGGGAAACTTGGGAACCCGAGCCTCGCCGCCGCCGCGCCGTGATGCCCCGCTTCGCTTCGGCAACACCACGGTTGCACAAAGCGAAGAGACCTGGATCAGGCGTCGCGGCGGGTCCTATCGGTGGCCGCTTCGCCTGGACCGACACGTGGGTGTATCGCAACGGCACCTGGCAGGTTGTCGCGGCGCAAGACGCAATCGCGAAGGAGAAGTGATGCCGGCCGATTGGTCGAAGTCGCATGGCCATACGAGAGCACCGTACCCGCCGGCGGACCGTCGACCCGCGGAGCGCCGCTGCCGATCGCCCATCACCTACCCATTGGAGAGACACCGGTGAACTGGCTTATTCTGGTCACGGCGGGATTGTTCGAGGTGGCGTGGGCCATCGGGCTCAAGTACACCGAAGGATTCACCCGTCCTTGGCCGACGGTGGGCACCGTGGTGGCGATGATCATTAGTCTCGGGCTGCTCGGCATCGCGATGAAATCGCTTCCCGTCGGGACGGCGTACGCGGTATGGGTCGGCGTCGGCGCCGTCGGCACCGCGATCCTCGGGATCGTCCTCTTGGGAGAATCGGCGAGTGTCATGCGCCTGCTGAGCCTCGGCCTCATCGTCGCGGGCATCGTCGGGCTCAAGCTCGCCACACCCGGCTGATTTCACCCCGGCGCGACGCGCCTGAGTGGATCAGGAGCGTCGCCCCACCATTCCGCGCGGGGACTTCGGGGATTTGCCTCCTCAGCGTGACCAATCGGCATGCGCTCCGCCATAGGCGGAACCGCGCCGGAGTTCGGGCGTCTAGACCACCACCCATCGGCACGATTGCGTCGCCCTGACCGGATCCGGGCGGCGACACATCGGCAACCCCGGCTGCACAGCACGGAGTGAGACAGCCGCGGGAGGTGTCTTCCCTAGTTTTTATTCGGGGTCATTCCATCGCGCATGTGGGCGCGCACCGCTCGGCAGGTGTCGTATTGCGGCAAACCGGGTTTCGGTTAGGCGCCAACGCGCGTTGCGGCATCATCGTGAGGTAACCGTCATGGACAACCATCTCGTCGCAACCGCCACGACCTCGATCGCGGCCGATTGCGCCGCGTATGGCACGCGCGCTCGTCACGCCGAGGCGATGAAGCACTACATGTTCGGCGCCCGCGTCGAAACGGATTGGGCGGGTCGGCAGCCGGATTACGTGGTCTGGGGAATTCAAGGGGCGACGTACGAAGACAAGGGCAAGATGCTGGGCATGGAGCCGCCACGGATGTGGTCGTACAGCCCTTTCCGCCCACTGTCAGGCACGCCCGACAAACCGGAGAACTATCACACCGTGACCATTCGGCTCGCGGAGGATGGCGAGGCGACAGCGGTCCCGCTATCGCAGGATGGGAACGCGGGCGAGAAATCGCGGGCCGAGGCCGAGAAGTCCTGGAAGGCGATCCTGGCAGACCTGAAGAAGTACGTGGAGAGCACGTCCTAGATAGCTGCCTGGCGCTCTTCGATCCCTCAATCCCTTCGCCCGAGAGGCTGTACCGGCCCGGAGCGCGCCGCACGATCCCCTCATTCCGTCACGCCGTCCATCCTGACTGCGGCAACGGCGAGGAAGCGACCCGATTCTCGCGACCCAGTTCTCGCGGCCCGGAGCGCGTGGAACGTGCGCGTCCGCCCTCAGTGCTTGATGAACGGTGCGGACTGCGGCGGCAGCGGCGGCAGCGAGGAAGCGACCCGGTCTCGCGACCCGACTCTCGCGAGCCGAAGCGCGTGGAACGTGCGCGTCCGCGCTCAGTGCTTGATGAACGGCGCGGTCCCGCCGGTGTTTTTCTTCTGCTGCTTGATCACCTTCTTTTCCTTGGCGGTGTGTTGCGCCTTCTTCTTGCTTTCCTTCGGAGGCTGGTGGGACATGAAGTGCTCCTGTGTGGCGCCGCGATGAGGCGCACTCCCACTATAGCCGCTTAAGATGCCGCGCGGCTGCCTTTGCCGCCTGCAGTCAAACGATTCGAGCCCTTCGCGCCCCACTGCGTTTGCACCGAAAGGCGATGACGGACGTCGTAGCCATGAGGTCTTGCCAGCACCCTGGCACCCCCGGCGGGAGGAGGCTGACAGGGCCGCAGGCGCGGCCGTCGTGATTCACATCTCCGGCGATGTCATCCGCGGCCCGACGCTCGCAGTCGAAGGGCTACTCGATGCCTTGACCCTCGGTCAGTGGCGGCTATCCCGCTGCGCTCTGCGGGCGCGTCCTACTTGCGGTAGGCGATGGTCAACTCGCCAACGCCGTCGACGTGGCCTTCGAGCTTGTCGCCCGGCTGGACAGGGCCGACGCCCGCCGGCGTGCCGGAGAAGATGAGGTCGCCCGGCTGCAGCGTGACCAGGTTGGAGAGGTAGTTGATCTGCTCGGGGACGCTCCAGATCTGCATGGCGAGGTCGCCCCGCTGTCTCATCGCCCCGTTGACCTTGAGCCAGATCGCGCCCTTCGCGGGATGGCCGACGGCGCTCACCGGCCGCAGTGCCGAGACGGGCGCGGACTCATCGAAGCTCTTGCCCATTTCCCATGGGCGACCCGTTTTCTTGGCCTCGCCCTGGAGATCGCGCCGCGTCATGTCCAGGCCCACGCCGTACCCCCAGACGTGCTCCAGCGCGGTAACGGCAGGAATGTCCCTGCCTCCCTTGCCGATCGCCACCACCATCTCGATCTCGTGATGGACGTCCTTGGTGCGCACCGGGTAGGCGATGGTCGAGCCGCTCGCCACAATGGAGTTCGCCGCCTTCATGAAAAAGAACGGCGGTTCGCGGTCGGGGTCGTGGCCCATCTCACGGGCGTGCTCGGCGTAGTTGCGGCCTACGCAGTAGATGCGTCCCACCGGGAAGCGGGCGGGACTGCCTTCGACCGGCAGCGAGGGCACGGGGCCGATGTCGATGACGTAGGCCGGGGTACGGGTATTGTCGTTTGCCATTGTTCTTCCCTCGCTTGGATTCGGGATGATGGTTTGCTCAGGCCCGGCCCGCGTACTCCAGGATGTCGAGACCATGGTTCCGGTCCAGCAGATAGATCAGGCCGTTGGTATCGACGTCGACGTCGTTCGACTGCGGGCTGGATTGGCCGGCCGCCGGCTCGGGGATGAAATGTCCGACCTCGACCGGTAACGCCGGATCGGCAATGTCCACGATCCGCAGCCCGCCGCTGAACCAGGTCGCGTGCACCAGCGTATCGCTCAGGTGCTCGGCGGGCTGATGCGCGCCGAAGCGGCCGGTGCGCGACCAGGGCGAGTCCATCTCGCTCATGTGGAACATCGAGATCGGCTGAATATCGGAGAGATCGGAGACGTCGAACAGCCACATGCCGGCATGCAACCGGCCCGGGACATGGTCGTGCTCCTCGTCGAAGACCACCGCCACGTCACGCCCGCCCACCTTGAAGGGAACGTGCAGCACGGTGTGGGTCGGCTCGGGGAAGGGCGGATGGTAGTCGTAGGCTCCCACGGTGCGAGGCGCGCGGATGTCGGTCACGTCGATCACCCGCAGGCCCGCATGCCAGCAGGCGGCCCAGAGCTTGTCGCCGGACCGAAGCGCATGGTGGAGGCGGTTGCGATAGCCCGGCCACGTCGGCTTCTCCCCGCCTGCGAGGTGTTGCCCCGGCATCCACCAGCGGGCGATCTCGTCCGGCTTCTCGGGTCTCGCCAAGTCGTAGATGACCAGGATGTTGCCGACGAATCCGTCCATCTCGGTGGAGATGTACGCATAGCGCTCATCCATGTCGAAGCGGTGCACTCCGAAGCCGAAGGTTTTCTGGTGATGCAGCAAACGCGGCCGCTGCCGGTCGGCGACGTCCCAGACCTTGAACCCGCCGGCCTCGTAGCCGATGCGTACGAAGTCGCGTACCCGGGCAAGGGCCGGGCGGTCGATTCCGAGCGCACCGGCGAGTTCGTCCTCCGAAGGCGGCCGACCCTCTGACTGCGTGAGGTGCGCCTCGACTTCAACGAGCCGGGCGGCACCCCGCCGCAGAAGGTGCCGGTTGTTCATCTCCACGTTGGTGATCATCACGTCGCCGGCCACGCGAACCTTGTGGGTGTGCGAGTGCGCATCCGCCAGGTTGACCGTGCTCACCACCCGCGGCGCAGCGGGATCGCCCACGTCCACGATCGTCGTACCGTGCGGTGGCTTCATGTGACCTACGTAGGCGTAACGCCCCTGGACGACCACCTGGCCGCCACCGGGAATCTCGAGCCGCGCGATCCGGCGGACGTTGCGGGTCAGCGCGATGGCCGACGAACTCAAGGGATCGGTCATGCTGGCGAGCCCTTTCCTTTGCGGCGCCAGGCGCGCAGCGCCGGCACCAGCAGTGACAGTGCCAACATCGCCCAGAGGACATTGCCGGTGGTGGACGAGAACAGGATCATGGGATCGCCCTGGGATAACCGCAGCGAGCGCACCAGGTATTGCTCAAAGATAGGGCCGAGGATGACGCCGATCAGCAATGCCGTCACGTGATACCGGGTCTTGTGGGCGATGAAGCCGATCACCCCAAAGACGAGCGCAAGACCCATGTCGAAGAGGTATTCCCGCTCCGAGAACGCCGCCACCGTGGTGAGCAGGACGATCACGGGCACGAGGTAGGTGGTCTCGATCAGCACGATGCGCGCCATGTATCGCGCCAGCGGCAGGATCGTGAAAATCATGAAGATGTACGCGACCGCCATGCCGACGAACACACCGTAGGCGAGCTCCGGGCTTTCGGTGAACAGCCGAGGCCCCATGGTCATGCCGTGATATTGCAGCACGATCATCATCACCGCGGCCGTGCTCCCGCCGGGCACCCCCAGGGCCATCATTGGCACGAGGGTTCCCGACGTAACGCCGTTGTTGGCCGACTCGGGGGCGATGACGCCCTCCGGTACACCGGTACCGTACCTCTCGGGATGCTTGGACCACATGCGTGACTGCTGGTAGGCGACGAAGGCCGCTATGCTCGCCCCGGCGCCCGGCACAATGCCGATGAAAAGGCCGATGAAACCGGTCCAGACGATGTGCCACCAGCTCCGTGCCGCGTAGCGAAGTCCTTCCAGGGTGTCTCCCCACTGTGCAGCGGCTGCTCTCGCCCGCCCCTCCTTCGCGACGATGAGCTTCTGCTCGATCATGACCAGCGCTTCGGAGATCGCGAACAGGCCGATCAGCGCCGGCACCAGCGGGACGCCGTCGTAGAGCTCCAGGAAACCGAACGTGGCGCGCGGCGTGCTGTAGATGTGGTCGGTGCCGATCACCCCGATCAGCAATCCGAAGAGGCCCGCGATCAGACCTTTCACGACGTCAGCGGCGGCGATCACCGCGATGAGGGTGAGCCCGAAGAGCATGATCACCACCATCTCCACCGACCGGAGGTAGAGCCCGAGCTGGGCGAGCCAGGGCAGCAGGGCAATGGTCGCGAGGGTGGTGATCAGGCCACCGAACACCGAGGCGACGAACGACAGCACCAGCGCCTGCTGCGCCTGGCCCTTCTGGGTCATCGGATACCCGTCGAGGGTCGTCGCCGCGGCGCCACCGGTGCCGGGGATCTTCACCAGGATCGCCGGAATTCCGCCACCCAGGTGGGTCGCGCAGTACATCGTCACCATGAACGTGAACGCCTGCTGCACCGGCATCGCCAGGGTCAGCGGCAGCAGCATGATCAGGGTGTTCTGCGGTCCGAAGCCTGGGACGATGCCCACGCCGATGCCGAGCAGGATCGCGGGCCAGATGATCCACCACAGCGAAAGCTGTTCGCCGAAGAGCTGGCCCAGCAGCTCCCAGGTCAACGCAGGCTCACGAGAACAGGCGCGCCAGGAGTTGCTCGACCGGACCGCGCGGCAAGTTGCTGTCGAGCGCGACGATGAACAGCAGGTAGGCAAACGCAGCCACTGCGAAGGCGATGCCCACCACCCGTCGCAGCGACCGCACGCCCATGACGCCGAGTGCCGCCGCCATCGCCAGGAAAAGACCAAGCGCGACACCGAGCCAGCGGACGGTCGCGATGAACGTGATCACGATCGCGATCATGCCGATGCGCCGCCACAGCGCTTCACGCGGTTGCAGGAGCGGCGCGAAGCTCAAGTCCCCGTGGCCGCGCGCAAGAGCCATGGCGATACGAACCAGCTGCGCTGCCACCAGCAGCACCAGCGTCACGCCGATGATGAGACCATTCGCCTTCGCTTCCCACGCGAGATCGGAGATCGAGACGAAGAAGTAGACCGCGAAGCCGAGCGCCAGGACTGGTATGACCAGATCGGCGCCAAGTGCCTCGCGGCCTTTCATCAGCCCTTGCCCTTCTTGGCCGACAACAGGCTCCGGTACTCGTTGGCGAGCTCGACCATGTGGTTGGCGTACCGCGTGCAGAGCGCCCGGTCGCCGTACTGGATCGTCTCGACGGGAGCGCCGGTCTTGGCGTACGCCTCGCGGTATTTCGGGTCGTCGAACACCGCCCGGGACGTTTTCTCGAGGATCGCGAATTGGGCCGGTGACTTCTCGATGAAATCGGTATGCACGGCCCAGGACCGGGACGACGGCAATTCCGGGATCTTGGTGCCCGCGACCTTGTTCACCGACGGCGCATTCTCGCTCTTCGCATCCATCCGATGCTCGTCATTGAAGATGCCGAGCACCTTGAGCTGGTCCTTCTGCACGATCACCCCGGCGATGGGCAGCGCCCCGATGTCGACCTCGCCGTTCAGAACTGCAATGCTGGTCGGGTTGCCGCCGCCATAGGGCACCAGGTTGAACTTGCCGCCGGTGGCCCGGCCGAGGGCAAGCAGGCCGATGGAAGCGGGATGGGGCAGGCGGCTCACCGCGACGTTCAGCGTGCGCTTCTTCGATTCCTCGAGGACGTGCTCGAGCTTCTGGAACTTGCTCTTGCGAGACGCGAAGATGATGCTGTCATCGACGTCGAGGCGGCAGAAATACTGATAGTCCTGCGGGAACTTGTACGACGGGTTGCGCAGTGCGTACATGATCATTTCCGGGCCCATGTTGCCGAACAGCAGATGGTGACCGTCGTGCGGGCTCTTGCCGATGTAGGTCTCGTAGCCGACCTGCCCCGCGGCGCCGGGCATGAACTGGTATTCGAAGTGGGTCTTGAGCAGGGGACCCCAGAAATCGTCGAACACGCGCGCCAGGCGGTCCGCCGAGCCGCCCTGCCCCGTGGGAACGACGACCCGCATGTTGCGTGACGGGTAGTTTTCCTGCGCCCATACCCGTGGGATCTGCGTCAGCGCCATCGCGCATACCGTCCCGCCCAGCAGTCGACGTCGCACATTCGAGTACGTCATGGGGGTCTCCTCCTCGTGGGTAATGTCGATTATTGCGGCAGCGGTCGAGAAGGGTCAAATCGTCACCTGACGTCGCCGATGCCGGCGGGTCCACGGCGAGGTTTCCATGGCTCGCTATGCGGCAATGCAATATCGGGGCCGAGGATTGCGGGACGTCCGGTTGATGGTGCGGTGCGGCTGGAAGAAGCGAGGGCTTCGCGCTGGCGCTCCCGCCTCGGCGCCAAGCGGGAATGCAGCAGTGCAACACGCCGACTTGACAAATGTGGCCCGCGCCCTTAACACTGAACCTTATGGTTCTCCTTCCGAGCGCGCGGCTCGACGCGATTTTCGGAGCCCTGGCGGACGGCACCCGGCGGGCAGTGCTCATCCGACTGCGACAGGGCGAACGCTCCGTCGGGGAATTGGCGCAGCCCTTCGCCATGTCGCTCACGGGCTTCAGCAAGCATCTGCGCATCCTGGAGGCCGCCGGGCTCATCGAGCGGTGGAAGGCAGGCCGCGTCGTACGGTGCCGACTCAAGCAGCGCAACGCGAAGGATGCGCTGGAGTGGCTCGAGCGCCACGAGCAGTTCTGGAGTACCCCGCCGGATCGACGATCGCGTGGCTAGTCGTAGCATTGATCGGTCGATTCTCACCACATCCCCCTGCGACTTGCCGTGCGCCCTGATGCGCCGGGAGCAGAACCTGCGTCGCGGCCGAAGCATCGGGGCACCCCTCGCGTCACGCGCAGGTCTTGCGCCTCGCAACGGCACTTGACTTGCCGGACCGCCTCCCGGCAGCGTCGCGATGGCGGCGTCTGCTATAATGTCGCCTCGCGGCAATGATCCAGTCCCCCTGCCGCAGTCATCCCTGACGCACGACTCACCTGCGTTTTGCCTGCGACTGGCGCCCTTCTAGCGGCGACAGGCCGATCGTTTTTCGAAAGCTGTCATGTCCTTTTCCTCGCTCGGCCTGTCCGACGCGCTGGTGCGCGCGGTTGCCGACCACGGCTATACCCAGCCCACTCCCATTCAAACCAAGGCCATTCCGGCCGTCCTTGCCGGCGGTGATCTTCTCGCCGGCGCCCAGACCGGCACCGGCAAGACCGCCGGCTTCGTGCTGCCGCTGCTGCAACGGCTGTCGACCACCGCCGCACCCTCGGCAGCCAACGGCCGCAACGCCCGGAAGCCGATCCGCGCCCTGATCCTCACCCCGACCCGCGAGCTCGCGGCGCAGGTCGAGGAAAGCGTGCGGGTATACGGCAAATACGCCAAGCAATCGTCGATGGTGATGTTCGGCGGGGTCGGCATCGGTCCGCAGACCGCCCAACTGCGCCGCGGCGTCGACATCCTGGTCGCAACCCCGGGGCGCCTGCTCGATCACCAGGGTCAGGGCAACCTGGATCTCTCGCACGTCGAGATCCTGGTGCTCGACGAAGCGGACCGGATGCTCGACATGGGCTTCATCCGCGACATCAAGCGCATCCTGGTGCTGCTGCCGAAGCGGCGGCAGAACCTGCTCTTCTCCGCGACCTTCTCCGACGAGATCCGCGAGCTCGCCGATGCGCTGCTGAACAGCCCCGCACTGATCGAGGTGGCGCCGCGCAACTCGACTGTGGAGATCATCGGCCAAACGGTCCATCCGGTGGATCGCGACAAGAAGCGCGAACTGCTCGCCCACCTCATCAAGACCAACAACTGGTACCAGGTGCTGGTCTTCACCCGCACCAAGCATGGCGCCAACAAGCTGGCCGAGCAGCTCAACCGCGACGGCATCACGGCGCTGGCGATCCACGGCAACAAGAGCCAGGGCGCCCGCACCCGGGCGCTCGCGGAATTCAAAGACGCGAGTCTGCAGGTGCTGGTGGCGACCGACATCGCCGCCCGCGGCATCGACATCGATGAGTTGCCGCACGTCGTCAACTACGACATGCCCAACGTGCCCGAGGACTACGTGCATCGCATCGGCCGCACCGGCCGAGCCGGCGCGACCGGCGAGGCGGTGTCGCTGGTGTGCGTCGACGAGCACGCCTACCTCAGGGACATCGAGAAGCTGATCAAGCGCACCGTGCCGCGGGTGGTGGTGCCGGGTTTCGAGCCTGATCCGAACGCTCGCGCCCAGCCCATCCTGCAACGCCAGGGCGGTGGCCAGGGACGTAACGGCTCGGCCGGCGGCGGACGCCATGGTGCTTCGTCCGGCGGTGGTCGCGGCGGCGGACGCGGTGCCGGCCAGGGCGCGCCGCAGGCAGCCCGCGGAGCCACGCCACAGGGCGGGCAAGCCGCACCACGTTCCGCCAGCGCCAAGGCTGCGCCGCGGGCGAATGGCGGCGGCAAACCGCGAGGCACCACCGGCAACGGCATGCCGCGCGCCCCCAACGGCAGCGGCACAGCGCACGCGAGCAACCACCGCGGGCACGTCGAGGCGGCGTCGGCACCCCGGGCACCGCAGGCGGCCTCACCCGGTTCGGGTGGACTCTCGGGCCGCACGGGTCTCCCGCCGGCACGTACCAACGCCGGGCCGACGCCGGCCAAGGGCCGCGTCATCGCCCGTTTCGGCGGCCGAGGCCGCTAGCTAGGGCGCAGGCCGGCGGCTGCAAATCCTGCGGGAGGTCGGGCGCGGACTCGCGCGCGTCTGCCTGCTCCCCACCCTCGACAATCCTTCCACGGAATTGCCGAGGGGCCGCTGCGTACCGCGGCAGCGGTGCTGGACACCGAGATCCGGACGGTGCCCAAGCGCTCCGCCGCCGATCTCGCGGGCGGCTTCGATGCAATCCGCGCATTGCAACCGGATGCACTCGTCATGCTCGCCGATCGTCTCGTCTGCACCACCGCCAGGACACTGCCGCGTTCGCCGCAAGTTGCGCGCAGCTGCCGGCAGTCTATGTGTACCGCGAGCTGGTGCAGGCCGGCGGGCTCATGTCGCTCGGGCCGAGTCATGCCGCTATGCATCGCCGCCCCGCGAGCTATGTCGATCCCACCCGGAAAGATTAGCGACCCCGCGATCTCCCCACCGAGCTTGCCGCCACCTTCGAGCGGGTGGTGAATCTCAAGGCGGCACGCGAGCGCGGTCTTGTGGTTCCGATGACGGTCCTGCTCAGGTGGACGAAGTCGACAGCGGACACGGCGGCGACGCCAACATCGTCGCCCGACACGCGAACTCCGTGAGGACCGTTCCCGAAGCAAGCCCATGCAACTGCATGTCCGCCTTGGTTGCGCGCATACTCGCCGCCGCGAGCCGCCCGGCGGCCGGCATCACGTTCGCCCACCATGGAGAACCGAGATGATCTGCACCAGGATTCAGCCGTGGCGGCTCGCCGCCTTCATCGCACTCGCGGGTGTATTCCCCCCTGCCCTTGCCGCCTCCGGCGATGACGCCGCGCTCCGCGCCCAAACCACCAATTGGGCCAAGGCGTACAACGCCGGCGACGCCGCCGCGGTGACCGCGATCTATGCAGACGACGCGCTGCTGCTTCCGCCCGGCGCCCCGGGCGCCAAGGGTCGAGCTGCCATCCTGGCCTTCTTCAAGAAGGACATCGCCGACGCGCAGGCGGCCGGCGTGGTTTTGCAAATCGGTCCCAACACCAACGTCGGTGTCTCGGGCAACATGGGCTGGGAGTCGGGCACCTATGCCGCTACCGTCAAAGGTGCCGTGGTCGAATCCGGCAAGTTTCTGTCGGTGTCGCGCAAGGCCCGCGGCAAGTGGCTCTACATTCGCGACACGTGGAACGCCGATGCGGCGCCCGCGCCGGCCGCGGCCCCGGCTAAGCCAGCGGCGGCTGCACCGCCGATGCCCGCGGCTCCGGCCAGGAAATAAAAACCGGCAGCAGGCTCACACGACCCACGCAGTTCTCGTAGCGAACACTCTGAAACGAGACCCGCCGCCTGACATGTGCAGCAGAGCGCACTGACGCGTTACGGTCGACTGTGGCGCTCTACGGAGCGCGTAGTTCTGCGGCCTCGCTGCGGCGAGGCTCTGGGGCGAACCCCGCTCCTCGGCCGCCCGCGGCGCGAAACTTGCTGCACGTCGTCACAACCGCCCGGAGTGAGCGGGGTCTCGCCCTTGGGCATCGCCGTGCCGACCCGCAGCGCGACGCCCGGTGAACCCGCAGCGCGCGTATCGGGTCGGGAAAAATTTTCAACGTGCGCGGCCGATTCCTCACGTCACCGATCGGAACTCGATGATCCATCCAAGCGACAAGTCCCAGCGCGAGCACGGCGTCCCGACGATCAATCAGCCCATCGACGTGCGCAGCGTGTCGCTGGCCATTCTCGCGGTCCTGGCGGTCATTTTCACCCTGCGCTGGGCCTCGGCCGTGTTCATTCCGATCGCCATCGCCGTGTTCCTGCGCTACGCGCTGATGCCGATCGTCGACTGGCTGCGGCGCAAGGCCGCCGTTCCGTTGCCTCTCGGCGCGGCGTTCGCGGTGATCCTGCTGGTCGGTGGGGTGTCCTGGGCTGCCGGATTGCTCTACGAGCAGACCCTCGAGGTGATCGACATGCTGCCCAAGGCGGTGCGCAAGTTCGAGGCGTCGATGCGCCAGCAGGCCTACGAGCGCCCGGGCGCGATCGAAAAGCTCAAGGAAGCCGCCGCCGAAATCGACAAGGCGGCCAAAACGGCGGCGGCCCCAGCGAACGCGCCGCCACAACCCGCCACCCAACCCAAGGCCGAGTCGCCGGCGGCACCGCACGTCAGCGATTTCGTATGGATTGGCACCTGGGGCGCGGTGTCCGCGGCGGGCGAGGCCGTGGTGGTGATCGCGCTGGCCTACTTCCTGATGGTCGCCGGCGACACGTTCAAGCGCAAGCTGGTGCGCATCAGCGGCGACACGCTGGCCAAGAAACGCATTACCGTGCAGATCCTCCACGACATCGACGACCAGGTGCAGCGGTACCTGCTGGTGCAGGTGTCCACGAGCGCCCTGCTCGGGTTGTTATCCTGGATCGCATTCTATTTCCTCGGACTGCCGAACGCGGCGTTCTGGGGGGTCGGCGCCGGCGTGCTGCATCTCATCCCGTATGTCGGGCCGACGGTTGCCATCGCCCTGACCGGAATCGTGGCGTACCTCGAGTTTCCGGACGTCGCCCGCGTCATGGCCGTGGTCGGCACGGCGCTGGTGCTCACCGGCGTGATCGGCCTGCTCCTGGTGCCATGGCTCACCGAGCGGGTCAGCCGGGTCCACGCCGTCGCCGTGTTCATCGCCCTGTTGTTTTGGGGTTGGCTATGGGGCTTCTGGGGCCTGCTGCTCGGCGTTCCAATCGTGATGGCGCTCAAGGCCGTGTGCGAGCATGTCGAGGACCTGCAACCCATCGCCGAGCTCCTCGACGGCAGTTCGAAGAAACAGCAAGTGGCCGAGGACGCGCACTCGCACGCGACGTAGCGGCACCATGCAGCGCCCGCGAATCGTTGCCGCGCGCTGCCGCGCGGGGCGATGACGCGTCGCCGAGAGCCGCCATGCCTGCGGCGACGGCTATAGGGTGCCGTCGAGGGCTCCCGCCATGGGCTACGCCTGCGGCGTGCCGGCGCCCGGTCCGGCGGGGGCCAAAGTGACGCCGCGCTCGGTCAGCACCTCCCTCGCGACCCGGAAGCTGTCGAGCGCCGCGGGCGCGCCGCAGTAGATGCCGGCCTGCAGCAGCACTTCCATGATTTCCTCCTTGGTCACGCCGTTGTTCAGGGCGCCGCGCACGTGAACCTTGAGCTCGTGGGGACGATTGAGCGCGGTGATCATGGCAAGGTTGATCAGGCTGCGCTCGCGCAAGCCGAGCCCAGGCCGCGTCCACACAGCGCCCCAGCAATACTCGGTGACGAGCTGCTGAATGGGCCACGTGAACTCGTCTGCGCCTTTGAGCGACGCATCGACGTGTTCCGTGCCCAGCACCTTGCGGCGGACGGCAAGTCCGTCCTCGAATGCGGTTTTCCTGTCCTGTCCAGAATTCACCTTGACCTCCCTTGTGTGGCGATGATGGGGCGCGATGAAGCGCGCGCAAGCAATGAAGCGCGGTTGGAGCGCGATAAAAGGGTAAGCGTTGATCCGACGCCCGATGCCGCGAGCCGCGGCGATGCGTCGCGAACCTCCCGGCCGCGTACGCCATCGTGCCAACCCGCGTGTGGGGGGACGGACGCTGGCCTGCCGCGGCGATGACGCCCATCGCCTGCGCGATGCCACGCGCGGGCGTGCGGGTGGCATACGGCGTTCTCACTCCGTCGGAGGAAAGGGCCGGGGACAGCGAGACCGATGGCGTGTCGCCGCCGGGTAAGGACATCATGGCGGGCCGGACTCGCCGCCGGCGACCCTTGGCGCGGGGCGTGGGCCGCCCCCGATCCGACCGCATAAAGCTGAAAAGCCCGGATCACCCGGGCTTTTCAATGCCACTCGCGCGAATGGTCAGTCGAGCGTGACGATGTTCACCGCCTGCTCGCCCTTGGCGCCTTGCGCGACCTCGTAGGAGACCTTCTGCGTTTCGCGCAGCGTCTTGTGCGTGCCTCCGCCCTGGATGGCCGAGAAGTGGGCGAACAGATCCTTGCCGCCCGAATCGGGGGTGATGAAACCGAAGCCCTTGCTATCGTTGAACCACTTGACCGTGCCTGTGTTCATGCCTTGCTCCTGAAATATGAATTGCACGCGCGACTCGGCGCCCGCAAGCGGGATCTTCAAGAGTAGGGGAAAGACCAGACGGGAGCCGCGCGAGGCGGCGGAAGACGGGACCGACAACTGCCACTTGAGAGCCTGCTCGACCATAGTACAGGTCGCGGGCGATTCCCACAATCAATTTTATAGGGTCGCGGCTCGCCACCGCTCCTGCGGATCGCGAGCCTGCCGCATCGTCAGGGCGGAGGTCGCATACTGCGGCACGCCCGACCACGACTGGACTTCCGCGCTTGCCCCGCCGTGCGCAAGCGCGTACAACAAAGTCTCGTGCCGGGCGTCGCGCGGATGAGCCGGCGAGTTCGCGACAAGGGCTGCCGGCCTGTCGGGCAAGGTCTGCTAGCCGGTCGTTTCGACTCTGGGACTTCGTTCGGCGCGCGGGACTTTTGTTCGGCTCTCGGGACTGCGACGCGCGATCCATCCGCCTAGCACGTCGCTTGGCGTTGCGGCGCCACACACCGCAATGGATACGTGCCGCACGGCAGTGCCAGGAGCGGGCTGTTCCTGGTCGAGCGACACCCACCTTCACGCCAAAGCCGAGCCCCATGAATGATTCCCACGACTCCACCCCCGACCGCCCCGCGGAGACCGGGAACCGTGGGGCGCGCATCGCCGGTCTCGACGTGGTCGAGCCGGATGGGCATCGGCCGTCGGGGTATGTGGAGCGCGACGGCGTCTCGGTGCAGCACTTCATCAACCGCTACATCCGCACCCGCCGCCGCCCCGTCAATCGGGAAAACCGCCTGATCGTGCAGGAAGCGATCGCCCAGTACCGCGGCGGCTACCCGGCGCGCTGCGCCGAGCTCGAGTCTTTCCTGGACAATCTTCTCGCACTGGACAAGACGCCGTAGCCGGGCAACCAGCCGCACCGCCTCGCCCGAGTCGCGCGTTATGGGGTCGGTGTAAGTTATCCGACGTACGTAACGCGTAATGGGGTCGGTGTAAGTTATCAGCGACGATCTGTATTGCGGCGTTCGAGACCTACGACGGATAACTTACACCGACCCCATTACGTTAGCGCGACTGATAACTTACACCGACCCCATTACCTTAGCGACCGCTCAGGGCAGCGTGTACGTCGTCTTGACGGTGGTGAAGAACTCCGCCGCGTAGCGTCCCTGCTCCCGGGGACCGTAGCTCGATCCCTTGCGGCCCCCGAACGGTACGTGATAGTCCACGCCTGCGGTGGGCAGGTTGACCATCACCATCCCGGCTTCGGCATTGCGCTTGAAATGGCTCGCATGCTTGAGGCTGGTCGTGCAAATCCCCGCAGCGAGACCGTAGGGGGTGTCGTTGGCAATGGCAAGCGCGGCCTCGTAGTCCCGCGCCCGCACCACCGCCGCCACCGGACCAAAGATCTCCTCCTGCGCGATGCGCATGTCGTTCCGGACGTCGGTGAACAGCGCCGGCGAGACGTAATAGCCGGGCGCGTCGCGCGTAATCGCCTCGCCTCCGAACGCCAGCTTGGCCCCCTCCTTCCGACCGACGTCGATGTACGACAGGTCCTGCTCGTACTGGCTCTTGTCGACCGCGGGGCCGATGTGGGTGCCCTGCGCGAGGGCGTCGCCGATGACCAGAGTCTTCATCCTCTCGACCATCGCCTGCACGAAGCGGTCGTGGATGCCGTCGGTGACGACCAGGCGCGACGATGCGGTGCAGCGCTGCCCGGTCGAGAAGAACGCGCCGTTCACGGCGCATTCCACGGCGACCTTGAGATCGGCATCGTCGAGCACGACCAGCGGATTCTTGCCCCCCATCTCGAGTTGGAACTTCTTCAGGCGCGCGGTGCAGGCGGCTGCGACCTTCTGGCCGGTCTCCACCGACCCGGTGAAGGTGATCGCCTGCACGTCGCGATGCTTGAGAAGCGCCTCGCCGACGACCGACCCGCGCCCCATCACCAGGTTGAAGACACCCGCGGGCAGGCCCGCCTTGGCGATAATCTGGGCGAGGAGGTGCGCGGTTCCCGGCACGAGGTCGGCGGGCTTGAACACGACGCAGTTGCCATAGGCGAGCGCTGGCGCGATCTTCCACGCCGGAATCGCGATCGGGAAATTCCAGGGCGTGATGATGCCGATCACGCCGACCGGCTCGCGGGTGATCTCGATGTCGATGCCCGGTCGCACCGAGGCGAGCTTCTCGCCCGCGAGCCGCAGGCATTCACCCGCGAAGAACAGAAAGATCTGCCCCGCCCGCGCCGTTTCGCCGATGGCCTCGGGAAGGGTTTTGCCTTCTTCGCGCGCCAGCATGCGGCCGAGCTCGTCCTTGCGGGCGAGGATCTCGTCGCCCACGCGCTTCAGGATGTCGTGACGCTCCTGGATGGACGATCGCGACCATCCTGGGAAGGCCTGCTTCGCCGCGGCGATCGCCCGCTCGGCTTCGGCCGCGCTCGCCCGCGCATAGAGACCGACGACGTCCCCCGTATTCGACGGGTTGACGTCCTCGGCGCCGTCGGTCGCGTCGAGCCATTCACCACCGATGAAATTGCCTGCCGTGGTCATGCAATCCTCCTGGGTCGCAGCCGTACGCCCGCGGCCGCCAATGGTCGTTGTACTCCCGACGCCGAGACGGTGTCCGCGCCGGGTTGACAGCGGCGGGCGCAAGGCGCGGAGGCCGAAGGCACGCGCGCCCCACGAACGCGACTCGAAGACGGGCGTGGCGTCGAGCGCGCGGGCGCGGTCAGCGTGACCGCAACCGGCGTGCACCGTTATCGCCTGCGGTGACGGACCGGCGACCCGATTCCAGGCACGGTGACCGGCCACCCGACCACGCACGGTCACCGGCGACCTGATTACGCACGGTTACCGTCGACCCGATTCCACGCACGGTGACCGGGGACCTGATTTCCACGCGCGGTGACCGGCGACCCGATTACGCGCACGGTTTTTCCGGCGACCCGATTCCAGGCGCGGTGACCGGCGACCCAGCTCCACCAACGGGTGATGGCGACCGGCTCGTCGTGCTAGATCGGCCGGGCGGGGCGAGCGGCTGGCACACCGAGCTCCCGCATCATTGCGGAAACTGCACGTACGGACCCGCAGGCGTCTGGTTCGGCGGCACGTAGGCGGGCGCCGGCTTGCCGGCAGGACCGAGCGAGCGCACGTAGGCGTGGATGGCGGTCAGGTCCTGATCGGTCATCTTCCGCACGTTGAACCACGGCATCGGCGGCCTGGGCTCCATGCTGCGCGCATGCTTCAGCCACGCATCCTTGCCCATCGCGCTCATGAACACCCGCAGGTTGGTCGCATACGTCGTGCCCCAGGGACCGCGCCAGCCCAGGGCGTCGCCGGTCAGCCAGTCCTTTTCCGGGGTCTTGCCTGCGGACTGCGCATAGCCGGCCGTGTGGCAATCGTTGCAGCCCGCGGTCTCGACGAGGTATTTGCCCCGCGCGACCATGCGCGGATCGGCGGACTTGTCCGGTGCCGCCGCGGCCGACTGGGCGGCGAGCGCGAGCAGCACCGCGGCGATCAACGTGCGTTGCAATCGGTGAACCATGGTCTCTTCTCCTGGGTCGACGCCCGCCGCCGGCTGACGAGGGCACTGGCTGATGACCGGCACTCTACGGCCGGTTCACTAACAGGTCGCTTACCGATGGGCTGGCAAGCCCTTCGGCGCGCCCACCACCGTCAGGAAACGACACGCCCGAGGAAATCACGGATGCGCCGCGCGTTCGCGCCCAGGTCGCTCTTGCCCACCCGGGAGTGCGAGCGCATGTCGATGCGGCTCGCCCGGTCGGCGGGGGTGATGCGGATCACGACGTCGTCCTTGAAGCCGAACCATGGCGTCGTCGCCGTGGCCTCGATCCGACCCGACGCGGGATCGCTCGCGACCACCTCCCAGCCCATCGTTCCCACGAGGGCGAGCACCGCATCGAACGCCGCGCGCGGCTCCGTGGCGAGGATCACCGGCCGGACTTCCGGATAGGCCTGGCGCTGGGCCCGCGCCGCTTCGTCGCCCGCGTATTCGGCCGGTACCGGCGCATCGGCCCGCAGCGGCAGGATGGCCACGTACGCCGGCGGGTTGGCGGTATCGGTGCTGATGTCGTTGATGGCCGGCAGCCGGCTCGCCTCGCGCAACAGGTAGATCGGGACCGCGACGGCGCAGGCCGCCAGCACGAGCGCCAGTGCCAGGCCGGCGCGGTGCTCCCGGCGCAGCGAGGGCACGAGGAGCGCCACGAGCGCGACGACGGCGGCCGCGATGCCGGCGTAAGTCGCCCAGCGCAGGATCTGGAATCCGGCCGGATAGGTCCACCAGCCCCAACGCACACCGAACCCCGATGCGACGACCGCCAGGCCGACGAGGGCCGCGAAGAGCGGCAGGAAACTCATGGGTCTCATCGGTCGCTCGCTCGCTTGCCCGTCATCGGCGTGATGCCCAGCGTCACACGAGCCGAACGACAATCTTGCCCCGCCCGTGGCCAGTGGCCATGGCGCGCTGCGCCTCGGCCACGTCCTCCAGGCCGATGATGCGCGCGACCTGCGGCACGAGCGCACCGGCGCGCACGCACGCCAACAGCCGTCGCCATAGCGGCTGGCCGCTCTTCACGACCATCAGCACCGCGCGCTGTCGCGAGGTCAACCGCGCCATCAGCGCGCTGCGCAACGTCGCCACCACGCTGGCAGCATCACCGCCGGTGTTGATGTAACAGCCGGACGACGCCAGGATGCGCCGGCTGCGGGCAAAACTCGACACCCCGGCCGCGTCCAGCACGACATCGAACGGCTCGCTACGCGCGGTGAAGTCCTCCGCCGTGTAGTCGATGACTTCATCGGCGCCGCGCTCGCGCACGAAGGTCGCATTGCCCGCGCTGCAGACCCCGACCACGTAGGCGCCGAGGTGCTTGCCGATCTGCACGGCGAAGTGGCCCACGCCCCCGGCGGCACCGGTGACGAGCACGCGCTGCCCCGGTGTCACGCACGCTTCGTCGGTAAGCGCCTGGAGGGCGGTGCCCGCCGCGATCGGCAAGGCCGCGGCGGCAACCACGTCGAGGTCCTGGGGGATGGGCAGCATGCGCGCATACGGCGCGACCAGCATGTCGGCCAACGCGCCATCGCGCCCGTACGGCATGATCGAGCCGAACACCCGCTCACCGACATGGCGCTCGGTCGCGCCGCCACCGATCGCGACGATCTCGCCGGCGAAATCGCATCCGAGGCCCCGCGGCGGACCCCGAAACATCGGAAGCAGGCGCAAGTGCCCCGCGCGTAGCTTCCAGTCGAGCGGGTTGAGGCTCACCGCGTGCACGCGCACCATGGCATGGCCGAGCGGCACCTCGCCTTCCGGGACCTCCTCGATCCGCAGCTCTTCCGGCCCTCCGTATCGCGCAAAGCGCAGCGCACGCATAGGCATCAGTGCGCGTCGAGCGCATGCTCCTTGAGCGCGTCGAGCGGAATGACGGCGAGGGTTTCCTCGTGGGTGGCCGCCAGCACGACCGGCGGTGCGACATCGGCCTCGTAGGCCTGCCGCCACGTCGCAGCGCACACGCACCAGCGATCCCCGGGCTTCAATCCGGGAAAGGCGGACTCCGGGACCGGGGTGATGAGGTCGTTGCCCTGCCGTCGGGCAAACTCGAGGAACGCCCGCGTGACCTGAGCACACACGATGTGCAGGCCGTGATCCTCGGCGCCGGTGTTGCAGCAGCCGTCCCGGTAAAAGCCGGTGCGTGGCGCGAGGGAGCACGGCGCGAGCCGCCCGCCCAGGACATTGCGATCTTCGCTTGGCATGGGGTTTCCGATATGCCTTCGACAGGCTTCACAATCAATAGGCTTCACAATCTAACACCGATGGACCGCCGATCCGAACCCGGGCTGCGAACGCCGGTGGCGGCCGAGGAGCCTGGAGGCCGCCAGGCGTTGCCCAGTCTCGGGAGGGTGGCGGGCGCGCGAGCGCGCCCGCGTTGCGGCGGCGCACGATGATCGATCGGAGGACGGTGATGAAGTTCATCTTCGAGGTGCGCATGAAGCCGGGCTACAGCGTCGCGGAATCTGCCGAGGCGTGGACGCGCGCAAGCGCGATCATCCAGCGCAGCCCGGTGCGCGCGGCACCTGTCTGCACCGGAAGATCGGGCACCCGGATACGGTCCTGGCGATCGCCACCTGGTCGTCGAAGGCGCACCGCGACGCCAGGACGACCGCCACGATGCCACGGTCCGCGCCATCCTCGAAAAGCACGCCATCCATTGCGATACCACGGTGATCGGCGAGTTCCAGGAGCCGGAATGGGGCGTTGTGCCGGAAGTACCGATGCCGGGCTGATCGCGACCGGTGCCCGATATGCACGGCTCCTGCTTCGTGGACGCAACCGCTTGCCCCTCGGCGAACGCACTGGTGCGCACGCCAAACCAATTGAAAACTGCGCTCACGTCGTGCGACGCAACCCCGACGAGCCTTCGAATGTCCAAGCCCGGACTTGCCCACCCGGGACTCCGTACGAGGAGTGACTGCACGATGGACCAGGAATTCGCGCGACCGGAGCCGGAGCGTGCCGCTGTCGACGCTTTGCCTGGAGGCACGGTTCTCGAATTCGGCACGGCGTGGTGCGGGTTCTGTCGCGCCGCGCAGCCGCTCATCGCGCAGGCCTTCGCTGCGCATCCGGACCTTCGCCACCAGCGGATCGAGGATGGCAGCGGCCGGCGGCTCGGGCGCTCGTTCGGCGTGAAGCTCTGGCCCACGCTGGTCTTCCTGCGCGACGGCCAGGAGCGTGCGCGGCTGGTACGGCCGCGCGACGCCGCTGCCATCGCCGCGGCGATGGCAGCGATCGAGGGCTAGCCGGCCGGCGTCCGGTCAGATCAGGTCTTGGGTGCGGCGCAGGTACAGCGCCGATGCCACCAGCCCGAGCGCACAGGCAGCGATCGGCAGGAACGCCAAGGCCGGCCAGCCACTCACATCCCACGCCATGCCGCTGAGGACGGCGACCACCACGGCACCGCCGTAGCTGATCGTGAACGTGCCCGCCGCGGTGCGTGCCACGTCTTCCTGGCGGCACAGCAGCGCCGGCAGCGTCAGGCCGACGATCAATGCCGCGGCGTCGGCAAAGCCGACGAGCGCCGCCCAGAGGACCGTCAGCGGCCCGATGTCGAACACCAGGCCCACGATGCCGACGAAGGACAGCATCCCGGACGCGACGTAGGGCCACGCGCGCCGCTCGAGCTTGTCGGCGAACCCGAGCAGCAGCAGCGATGCCGGGATCTGGCCGACGTTGAGGGCGGTGAGCGCATCGCCGATGAGGTCGGGCCGTCCCGCACTCTTGAGATAGATCGGTATGAACGCATTGGCGCTGAAGTAGATCGCATTCACCGACAGGAACAGAATGCCCAGTCGCCAGACGAGACCACGGTGCCAGTCCGGCAGCCACTTCAGCGGCGCGACTTGCGCCATGCGGGCACTGCGCGGCGCGAACGCGATGACCGCGATGGCGATGAGCAGCACCGGCAGCGACCATGCGACGAGGGCCAGCCGCCATTGACCTCCCAGCAGCGGCAGCACCAGCGGCAGGGTGAGCCATACCGGCAGCACCTCGCCGACCAGCAGGCCGTTGGTGTACACCGCGGTCCCGAGACCCACGCGCCGCGGCAGCCACTGCCGCACGGCGGTCGGCATGATGGGTTGCATCACCGCGACGCCGGCCGCCATCACGATCGACGTGATGAACAGCGTCGTGTAGCTGCCGCTCGCCCCGCGCAGCGCCGAGCCGGCCGCGACGAGCAACAGTCCTCCGACGAGCGCTCCCTTGACGCCGAGGCGCGCCACGAGCAGCGACCCTGCCAGCGCGGCGATCGCGAAAAGCGCCGGGGCGATGCTACTCAGCAAGCCCACCTGGGTCGCGTTCAATGCGAACTCGTCGCGGATCAGCGCGACCACCGGCGGCACGGCCAGGATGGTGAGCCGCAACGCGTTGCCGGCGAGCCATAGCAGCAAGGTCGCCAACCACATGCGCCCTACGGCCGATTCGTCGTTCACCAGCGACACCGTGGCGGGCGAGCGCCGGGCGCCGGCCGGAATCGGCGCCCTTCGTCGCCGCAGAGTGACAGGCCGACGTAATTTGTGTTCGCCGATGCGACGGGTGGCGTTACCATGCCGTTGCATTGCTTGCGCAGGGTGCCTTCAGCGGCCCCGCGCTCCCGTTCCGGACGCGGCTCGCCACCACGGTGCGCAGCACTCGCGGCCCTGCATTGCGGGTCGCGAGTCGCCGGACATTGCCGATCTCCTGGAGTTGCCATGCGCTACACATCCTTCGCGGGAAGCCTCGTCGCCACGAGTGCCCTCATCGCCAACATCGCCCATGCGGATCTGGCGTCGTGCGCGCGCATTGTCGCCGATTCGCAGCGGCTCGCCTGCTACGACGCGTTGGCGGAGCCGCAAGTGTATGGGTCGGGTTCCCCTGCCGCGGCGGCGATGCCGGGGACCGCGGACGTCGCCACGAGCGCCGCGATCGCACCCCCATCCACACCCGCAACGGCATCGCTAGCGCTGTCGCCGGGGGCGGGGCCCGCCGCGGATTCCGAGGCGGCGCGGCTCCGCGCATCGTGGGAGCTCGACCCGGATGCCCAGCGCGGCACGTTCCGGCTGCTGCCGCATAGGCCGCTCTACGCCTTGCTGCACGCGACCAGCCGGGTGAACAGCAACCCGCAGTCGCCGACCCGGACGAGCGACAGCGCGTCGCCAATCGAGCTGCAGCACGTCGACACCAAGCTTCAGCTCAGCTTCAAGAGCAAGCTCGCCCAGGACATCCTGGGCAGCGCCAGCGACCTCTGGTTCGGCTACACCCAGCAGTCGTACTGGCAGGCCATCAACAGCCGGTACTCGTCGCCATTCCGGGAATCGAATTACGAGCCGGAGGCGATCGTCGTTCGCCCGCTGCAGTTCGGCGTCGGACCCATACATGCGGCGTACGCCGCCGTGAGTCTCAATCACCAGTCCAATGGCCAAGGTGGCGCGCTGTCGCGCAGTTGGAACCGGGTGATCGGCGACGTCGCCCTGACCGCGGGGCCGTTCTCGATGCAGCTACGGCCGTGGCTGCGCCTCGATGCCAGCGCGGACAATCACGACGACAACCCGGACATCGAGGACTTCGTCGGGCGCGGCGAGGTCGTCGCCGGCTATCGCTCCGGCCGGCATGTGGTGATCTTGCGTGGCCGGCATTCGCTGCGATCAGGCGCGCGTTCGCGCGGCTCGGCCCAGCTCGACTGGGCGTACCGCCTTGCCGGCACCCTCAATGCCCACGTCCAGTTGTTCACCGGCTACGGCGAGAGCCTCATCGACTACAACCTCCGCCAGACCACCCTCGGCGTCGGATTGTCGTTCTTCGACTAGGCCGCCGGGTCAGCCGAGCCCCTCGATGATCCGCAGCTCGCGTTCGGCGCCCGTGCCGAGCGCGTCCAGCGCCTTGCGGTACTCGGGACTGTCATGCGCCGCCATAGCCTGCTGCACGCTGTCGAATTCGAGGAGCACCGTGCGCTGGTTGAGTCCGGCCTCGTAGACCTTGGCGGGCATGCCGCGGGCGAGAAAACGCGCCCCCTTCGACTCCAGCGCGGGACCCGCCAGCTTGGCGTACGCGGCCAGCGCCTCGGGATCATTGATCGAACGATAGAAGGCAATCCAGTAGGCTTTGGCCATGCGACCCTCGGGTTGGTAATCGGGCAGTGGCAGGCGCTGCGCGCCACCGCCCGGAGTCGGCACGCCGCGGTCGTGGCGGACAGTCGAATCATCGCATGCGGAGAGGGATCCCCGTCACGTCCGCGGCAACGACGCCGGGATGGCGGCTGAGGCCGCTGCATCCGCCGCATGTCGCTCGACCCGAAACGCGGGCCGAACGCGCGCTGGGGCCGCTTACGCTGTCCCCAGCCGGAAGCGGCAGCGGCGGCGATGCAGCCGCCGTCCGGGCGAACTAGGGACGGCGAGGGTTGTTCGGGCGACTGTCGTAGCGGTTGGGCACGCCGTCGCCGTCACGGTCGCGATCAACGCGGTTGGGGATGCCGTCGCGGTCGCGATCGCGCGCCCAACCACGGCGCTCGTAGTACCAGCGTCCATTGCGCTCCGTCCACCGTGGTGCCGAGTAGCGATAGCCAGCTCGCTCCTTGATCCACGAGCCCTGGGCCCAGACGTGCCGATGGCCATTCCATTGCCAGTAGCCCGGCGCCCACACGTATCCGCGCCGCGGCGGCGGCACGCGCTCGGCGCGCAGCGGGGGCGGCGCGATCTGCACGTACACGTCGGCAGCAGCCGCGACCTGCGGGGCGGCGGCGCCGAGGGAAGCGGCAACCAGCGCCGCAGCAAGCAATTTTTTCATCATGACAGGCAGTCTCCAGTCGAATTTACGTCGCATCACCGCGGATCCACCGAGTCGCCCGGACCTGGCCGGGGCCTTATCCGCGATACCTTGCCTTACAACGCGCGGACTCGGCAATCGGTTGTCCGGGTGTGCACAGCCGGGGATCGAGAGGGGGGCGGGATGGGATGGCCTCATGAGGGCGCCATTTTCGTTCCGGCGCCCGCTTCGAAGCGAGCGTACGCGACCAGCGCGACCACGAGCGGTCCGATGTAATAGATCGCCCGGTAAGCAAGCAACGCCGCGATCACGGCGTGCTGGGACACACGCTCGTCCAAGGCAGTCAGCATCACGACCTCGAGCACCCCCAGACCGGCGGGAATGTGTGTCATCGCCCCGGCGATGGCGGCGAGCAACATCGCCCCGAGCACCGTCGGATACGCCACCTCGCGTTGCAGCAACAGGTAGACGATGGCACCGATGACGAGCCAGTTCGCCGCGGACAGGAACAGCTGCCGAACCGCCAGCGCGAGCGATGGCAGTTGCACCACGTGACCGCGGATCGACCACGTCTTCGCCCGCAGGAGCGCACAGGCGGCGAGGTAGCCTGCCGCCGCGAGGATCAGCAGCACGCCGAGCACCCGCAGGCCCCCATGGGTCAACGTCCAACCCTCGGGCAACTCCATCGCGCCGGTCGCGAACAGCGTTCCGGACAGCACGACATAGCCAAGCCAATTGGTGGTGACGCTGAAGCCGACGATACGCGTGATCGTCCCTGGATCGAGGCCGGCGCGCGAGTACAGCCGATACCGGAACGCGGCCCCGCCGACCAGGGAGCCCAGGTTCAGGTTGAACGCATAGCTGATCGCGGCGATCGTGAGCACCCGGCGCGTCGCCAGGCGATGTCCCGCGTAAGTACGCGCCAGCAGGTCGTAGCTCGCGTAGAGCGCGAAGCTCAGCACGACCAGGCCGATGCTCGCCGCGAGCAGCCACCGATCGTAGCCGGCAAGCGCCGCCGCCACGTCCCCCCAGCGCACGGTGCGCGCGTAGCGCACCAGCAGCACGGCGACCGCCCCGAAGAACAGGGCGGCGAGCCCCCGTCCGACCCACCGCCAATGCCGGCCGGCACCGCGCGCCTTGGCCACTGCCTGCGGGCCGGGCGTATCGATGACACTGACCTCAGGCGTGCGCCCCGGCAGTCGTTGCGCCCAGCCGTGGTAGCGGCGCAGGAAGGCGAAGAGCGCCCAGGCCAGTACGCGGTCGCGCACGGGCCGACGCGGCACGCTGGCGGGATCGATGCGTCGCGATTCTGCCACCAGCGCGGTCATCCGGGCGCGCAGGTCGGACTGGAACTCCGCGTCGTGGATGCAGACATTCGCCTCGAGGTTGATCGCGAGACTCATCGGATCGAGATTGGTCGATCCGACCGTGCACCAATCATCGTCGACGAGCGCCACCTTGCCATGGAATGCGCGGGTCTCGTACTCGCGGATCTCCACGCCCGCTGCGGCCAGGGTGCCGTACAACTGTCGCGCGGCCGCGATCGCATAGGCCTGGTCCGGCTTGGCCTGGACAATCAGCACCACCCGCACGCCGCGCCGTGCGGCATCGCCCAGCTCGCGCAGGAAGCGATACCCGGGAATAAAGAACGCGTTCGCCACCATGATCTCGCGGCGGGCGCCGCGAATCGCGACGCGATAGGCGTCCTCGACGTCGGTGCGATGGCCGTCGTTGTCGCGCGCGAGGAACTGCACGGCCGCAGTCCCGTGGACGGCAGCGCGAGAACACGTGCCGCCGGGGTCCTCCGCAGCCAAGCCGGCGGCGTTGCGGGCGAAGGCAGTGATGTCCGCAACGACCGGTCCCTCGATTGCGACCGCGTAATCCTGCTTGGCCCTTGCCCCGGCCGCGAGGAGGTGCGCGCACGTGAAATTGATCCCGCCGACGAATGCCTGCCGAGCATCCACCACGACGATCTTGCGATGCATCCGGCGCAGTACGTTGATCCGCACCCCGAACAGCCGCGGTCGTGGATCGAACACCAGCAGCCGTACGCCGGCACCCACCAGGCTATCGAGGAATCCAGGCGAGAGATCGTGGCACCCGAAGCCGTCGACGGTGAGGTGCACCCGCGCGCCCCGCTGCGCGGCGGCGACCAGCGCGTCGCGCAATTTCAGCCCGACCGCATCCTCAGCCAGCAGAAACGTCTCGACCAGGACTTCGTGCGCGGCCGCATCGATGGCGGCCTGCACCGCAGGAAAGAACGCGTCGCCATTTTCGAGGAGTCGGACGCGATTGCCGTCTCGCCACGGGCTCGTCATCACCCTACATCGCGAGATGCGCGAGCAGCGGTGCGTGGTCGGAGAGATGCGACCACGGCCGCGCCGTCAGCACCGCGACCTCTTCGACGCGCACATTGCGCACGTAGATTCGATCCAGCGGCAGGACCGGGCGGCGGGCCGGGAACGTCCTGGCGGCGCGCCCGTTCGCCTCGACGAAGACCTCGCGCACGCCATGGCAGCCATGCAACATGCTATGGCACCGCAGGCGCCAGTCGTTGAAGTCGCCGGCGATGATGAGCGGGGCGGTCGCCGGAATCTCGCGCTCCACCAACTCGCACAGCAACGCGACCTGCTGCGCTCGGTGTACCTCGCGCAAGCCGAGATGCACGCAGATGCAATGCACCTCGGCGGCGTCGCCCGGCGCCGCCAGGACGCAGTGCAGCAATCCACGCTTCTCCGACCGGCTCACCGTCACGTCCCGGTTCTCGTGGCGAACGATCGGCAGCTTGGACAGCAGCGCATTGCCGTGGTGGCCCTCCGGGTACACCGCGTTCTGGCCGTAGGCGAACTGCGACCAGATGGTATCGGCCAGGAATTCGTACTGCGACGCATCCGGCCAGTTCACATGGCGCTTCGACAGGACCTCGTGGGCCCCGAGCACCTCCTGGAGGAACACCACGTCGGCCGACACGCTGCGCACCGCCTCGCGCAACTCATGCAGGATGAACCGGCGGTTGAAGATCCCGAACCCCTTGTGAGTGTTCACCGTCAGCACGCGCAGGGAGAACCCCATGGCGCCGTTGCCGCGCGCCCCGCGTCGGCCGTTCTGCCCTGCTTCGCTGTGGTCGTGCACGATGGTCGCCAAGCAGCCCTCGCCTAATCGAACGATGAAAATTCTGGACTGGAATGGTCGCGGAAAGTTTAGCGCCGGGATCGGACCGAGGGCACGGACAAATCGGGGCGCCCGCCGACAACGCTATCGGAGCCGTCCGACAGCCCGAAGACGGCGGTGCCCGCACCATCGCGTCATGACCTGCCCATCCCGCCGCACCTGCCGCCCACTTCTAAGCACGCGCCGTGCCGCCGACCGCGCAATCGCTGCTGCGATGGCGCTGGCGCTGGCGATCGGTCTGGCACCGGCCCTGGCCGGAGCAGCCACGGCGAACGGCCCGACGGAGTCGATGCTCGGCTCGGCCCCCAGCTTGCGGGCGAGCTACGAGGCCAACCGCGGCGAACTCGAGCAGAGCGCCTTTGGCAAGCCCATCCGTCTCGAGTCGGTGCAAACGGCCGATCGCCTGAAGGGGGATATCTATGCCATCGTCGATCAGCCCTTCGATACCGTGCGCAGCGGACTGCGGGACGTGCACCACTGGTGCGACATCCTGATCCTCCATCCCAACGTCACCAACTGCAGCGCCCGGCCAGGGACCGCGTCGGCGCCGAGTACCGTGCGAATCGAGCTCGGCAGGACCGGTACCCCGGTGGCCTTCACCTATCGCGCCCCGGCCGCGGACGCCGGATACCTGCACGTCGCCCTGGCGGCGCCCGACGGGCCGCTCGGCACGACCGATTACCGCGTGGATCTCGAGGCGACACCACTCGACGAGCGCCGCTCGATCCTGCACGTCGTGTTCTCGCACCGCTACGGCTTCGAGGCCCGGCTGGGAATGCGCACGTACCTCAGCACCATGGGGCGCGGCAAGGTCGGCTTCACCGTCGTCGACCGGAACGCCGACGGCGGGCCGGTGTACATCGGCGACCTGCGCGGCGCGCTCGAGCGCAATGCGATGCGCTACTACGTCTCGATCGACGCCTACCTTCAATCGCTGGGTGCGCCACCCGCACAACGGCTCGAGAAACAGATTCGTGCCTGGTATGCGTACACCGAGCGCTATCCCCTGCAGCTGCGGGAAGCGCCCGAATACCTCGACACCAAGCGCAGCTTGGCGCGCGGACTGCGCACGCCGGGCAACAGCCTGGCCGAGAGCGCGGGCAACTGACCGGACGGGCGCACGGCCGGCGACGGCCCGCATTTGGCCGGTTCCGCTCCCGATGGGGCCCCCCGGCGGAAACAAGGGCCGAAGCGGGCCGCGCAGGTGCATGTCGATATCGCGTCAGGCGCGTACGTCGATGTGATTGACGACCTTCGACACGCCGAAGAGTGCCCAGGCGTCCAGCTCCGCCCGGCGGCGCTGCGTGTCGCTGCTCACGAAACCCTCGAGGGTGACCACGCCATCGTGCGCGCCGATGCCGATCTGCCCGCCGTCGAGCTCCTGGTCCATCTCGAACACCAAGCTCAGCGCCTCCACCACTTCCTCGTCGTTGTCGCGTTCGGGCGGGTCGAGGCCGAGATCGTTGGCGACGTCACGGCAACCGGGCGTCCACCACGCCAGCACACCGGCGACCCGCTTGTGGGAAAGGCTGATCACCGAACCTTTGAGATGGATCACCCCATCCTCGACGCCGATCTCGATGTCGCCGCTGCGCTCTTCGGGCGCTGCGCGTACGACCTTGGTGACGGACCCGCTGCGGGTGCGAATGCCGCAGTTGGAATATTCGCGCTGGCCGGCGAGCATGGCCGCAAAGCCATCCCGAATGGCACCGTCACCACACCGTTGCGCAGGCATGACCCGCAGCCGATCGACCACGTCGCCGTCGCCGTCGACGGCGGCTCCGGCGTGCACCAGGGCGAGCTTCTTAGCCGCCACGCTCTCGACTTCCCCCTCGAGCACGAGGGCGTTGGCGTTTACACTGACCTTCACCGGATAACGGTGCAGGTTGATGGCGTTGTCGATCTCCAATGCCGCGCGCACCTGCTTCACTGCCGTCTCGCTGTCGATCATGTTGGCTCGCCTCCTGTGATGGCTACGGTGGGCACTTGGACCCCACACTGACCTTTTGAACACCCGCGCGGGCACTTGGACCTCGCACGGG
>JBDTWB010000024.1:0-31541 GCA_040006895.1 Casimicrobiaceae bacterium
TTGTGGCCGAATGCGGCCGTTCTGTTCTTTTCGTCGGGCTGCGCAGTCGGTTGTGGGATGATCAAGCATCCGCTTCTGAGTTCTCCCCTCCCGCGTCCATGGGACCCAGTCCACCCCGACTTCGGATGCGCTCCTCGTAACCCGCGGATGGGACCTAAAGGGCCCCCATTTTCCGCGCGCTGCGCGCGCCGCAGGCCGATTCTCCCTGAGCACTCCGCTCATTCCTCAATGAGATCGGCATGTTTCCTTTTCGTCTCACTCGTCACCGACGTTCTCACCGCGCTCAAGCACGGCGAAGTCGTCCACGCCTTCCGGATCCGCCAGAACCTCTGCAGTAACGCCCTCACCGCGGTCCAGCTGCCCGCGTTCGCCAAGCCTGAGCGCACCGCCCGGCGTGCGTCATGTTCACGTGGGGGTTGATCGTGTTTCGCCCTCCCTCTGGCTGATCGTCGCCGACGTTCCCGTGGTCGCCAAGGCCAAGCTGATGGGCAACCCGCTGCTGATCGTAATCGGCAGCGGCCTGCTGATCCACCGTGGCAGTGCCCAAGGCGCGATGGCCGCCATCGTCGCAGGCGTGTGCAGCGCCCTCTACGGCCGCTGGCATCAGGCGCTCTACGGCTATATCCGCAAGGGCGTCTGGCACCCTGCGCCCCGCGTCTCCGCGGTCCGCGTGTCGAGGTGTGTCATGAGCCCACCGCGATCTCTACGCCAGCGTCACCACCGCGCGGATCGTCGCCGCCTCGAGCAAGGGGTCCCCCCCGGGGTGCCTCCCTGGTCAGAGAATGTCGACGGGGCCGCGGTCAACGCCGGCAGTCGGCGCCCGTACCGCAGCATCAATGCCGTCCTGGTCGGGCTGGAGGTGCCCGGGTACGCCGGGGCGAGCGCGGCACCACGGTCGTCTTCCGGAACCTGCGGCGGGTGTCGGCCGTGGCGGAGACCATCCGATGCAGGACGAGCCGGACGTCACCGAGCGTGTTATCCCGCTGCTGCGTGCCTCCACGGTGTTGAACCTGGCGCAGCTCACAGTCCGAAAAACACTAAGGGCCTGCCGATGGCAAGCCCTTGATTGTTTGGTTGCGGGGGCAGGATTTGAACCTGCGACCTTCGGGTTATGAGCCCGACGAGCTGCCAGACTGCTCCACCCCGCGGCTGGATTGTCATTATAGCGGCGGTACTGCGGACAGTCAAAACTTTCAGCGCCCAGCGGCCAGTGCTGCGTCCGGCAATCGGGCGCTGTGCTGCACGACCGACCGCAGCCGTTTCGCGGCCGCAGCACGCGTCAGGTCCAGTCGCGGGCCGCACGTTGCGCACACGAGCTTCCCCGCGCGCCGCGCGGCGCTGCCGCGCTCGAGCTCCTTCAACTTGGCCTGCATGGCCGAGCCGACGAACATCTGCGGGTTGGAAGGAGGACTGGCACCCTCGGCCGTCTCGCGCGCGGCGATCTCCTGGCGCGCCAGCTCGAATGCCGCAGGAAACGACTCCGCCTTCGCGAGTCCCTCCCCGAAAAATGCCTGGCCGAAGTACGTGCCATCGCTGCGAAATCCACAACCGAACGACGCGCGATCGGCCTGGGCGGCTGTGATGATCAAGGTGTGATCGTCCTGAAGCGCGGGAATGAAGCTCCCGGAATAGCACGCCGAGACGACGATGATTCGCCAGGTGATGCCGGCCTCGTCGAGCAGGCTGCGCAGCACGCCCGGGGTCAACTGCACCAGCTCGAGAGGCGGCAGTTCCACACTCAGTGATTCGGGCGAGCCGTGGCTCGCGAGGTAGACCATGACCACGTCTTCGTCGGCGTCGATGGCAGCGCCGATCTCGTTCAGGGTCTCGCGCAGGTTGCTGACCGTGGCGATCGGCGTCTGCAACAGGGTGCGCGGATTGTTGAGGAGCATCACCGACCGTTCGCGCGTGTCCCAGCGATCGTCCAGCACGCGCTGCGCGAGCTCGAGGTCCTTGCGAAAGACATCCTCGCCGGCGTAGCCGCCGAAGCCCACGACGTACAGGTCGGTGACGCCCGGTCGCTCGTCTGCGAGCTCGGACAACGCATCGTCGAGGAGCTGGCCCTGGGCGGCGAGCACCTGCTCCGACGCGGGGTTGGGGTAATTCGGATCGACGCCGCCATGCAGCGCGGGCTGGCGCCACCAGGGTTCGGTCGGGATCAGCAGCGGCGCCAGCCACAACGGCGCCGCGAGAATCATGCCGCCGGCGATCGCACGCAGCCACCGGCGTGACGGCGAGGGGGCGAGCGCCACCGCCACCGCACGCGCCAGCATGGCGACCAGCCACGCGACCACGACCGTCTCGAAGTACTCGATCAGCGGCACGACCGGCGGCCCCCAGCGCAGCACGCTGTCGTGCGCGATCTGCGCAAGCTGGATGACGGGGAGCGCCGACAGCACCACGACCGGCAACACCAGGGCGAGCACGCGCTGGTGGAAAGTGACAGCCAGCACCGCAGCCGAGATCAGCAGCAGGCCGATCGAGAAGATTTCGCTCCCCGCGCCATGGAGCGACAAGTGCGCACCGGGGTTGTAGCGCACCCAGTCGCTCGCGAAATCGACGATCGCGGACGCCAGGAACAACCACAGCAGGTCGGCAATCCCGTAGTGGAACGCATCACGGCGCACGGGCAGGAAGCAGGCGAGCCGCGTGCCTGCGCGCAGGTTGTGCAACAGCCGGACGAAGGAGGACCGCATGGATGAAGGTTGCGCCGGAGCGGGCGCCAGAAAGATCAGTGCCGCGCCGGTCCGCTCGCGTGGGCAGCGATGTAGCCCTGCACCTGGGCGACATCGGCAGGCAACACGTCGCAGCGTTGCGGACGCTCTTCCAGGTCGCGGTACGCGTCCGGCCGTTCCGGGTCGCGGCCGAGTGCCTCGCGGATCGTCGCCGCGAACTTCGCCGGCAGCGCAGTCTCGACGCACACCATCGGCACCGTGGATTCGCGATTCTCCAGCGCAACCTTGACGCCGTCTGCAGTATGCGGATCGATGACCACGCCGTAGCGTTCCGCGCAGTTGCGGATGGTCCGGACGCGGTCGGCGTGCGAGCTCTTGCCGGAGACGAAGCCGGAGGCCTGCACCCGCGCCCATGCCGGCGTGCCGGCAAGATCGAACCCGCCGCCGTGGACGAGCTGGCCCCACAGTGAACGCACTGCCGCCGGATCACGCTCGACGATGTCGAAGATGTAGCGCTCGAAGTTCGACGCCTTGGAAATGTCCATCGACGGACTCGAGGTCGCGTGGGTCTCGGCCGTGCTGCGCGGGCGGTAGCGGCCGGTACGGAAGAACTCGTCGAGGACGTCGTTCTCGTTGGAGGCCAGCACCAGGCGCCGGATCGGCAGGCCCATGCTGCGCGCCACGTGCCCGGCGAGGATGTTGCCGAAGTTGCCGGAGGGCACGGCGAAATCGACCGGTTCCCCGACCTTGGCCGCGACCGCCAGGTAGCCCTTGAAGTAATACACCACCTGCGCCGCGACCCGCGCCCAGTTAATCGAGTTGACGGTACCGATGCGCCATCTGGACTTGAACGCCGCATCGCCGCTCACCGCCTTGACGATGTCCTGGCAGTCGTCGAATACCCCGTCGATCGCGATGTTGTGGATGTTGGGCTCGGCCAGCGAATACATCTGCGCCTGCTGGAAGGGACTCATGCGGCCTTGGGGCGACAGCATGAATACCCGCACGCGGTCCTTGCCGCGCATCGCGTATTCGGCGGAGCTGCCGGTGTCGCCGGACGTGGCGCCCAACACGTTGAGGTCACGGCCCTCGCGGACCAGCGCGTACTCGAAGAGATTGCCGAGGAGCTGCAGGGCAATGTCCTTGAAGGCCAGTGTCGGTCCGTTCGACACGTGCAGCAGGTGCAGGCCCGGCTCGAGCGTGGTCACCGGCGTGATATCGGGCGAGCCGAACACCTCCGCAGTGTAGGTGCGCGCGACGAGATCCTGCAGATCCGCCGCAGGGATGTCGGTGGCAAAGCGCGCCAGGATCGCTGCCGCGAGTTCCGCGTAGGACACGTCGCTCCACGCTGCGAGCTCGGCACGCGTCACTGGCGGATAGTGGTCGGGTACGGCGAGGCCGCCGTCGGGCGCGAGCCCCTCCAGCAGGATGGCCAGGAATGGCTGAGGGTCGTGCTGCCACGCACCCCGGGTCGAAACGTATCTCATCGCGTACGTGGTGTCCTGAATCGGAAGTTCGCAGCCATCGTAAGCGTATTCAACGAACTTCCGATTCGGGACACTAGCTCAGGTTCTCGAGCCGGATCCGCACCACCTTGGTGTGGCCGTGGGCGGCACCCGGCTGGACCTCGCGCACCGTGGGCAGCGCCGAGATCTGGGCAATGGCATCGACCACGCGATGCTCGACCGTGAGGTGGGTGAGCAGGATGATGTCGGTCTGGTCCTCGCCCTCCGAAGGCTCCTTCTGGATCATCGCGTCGATCGAGATCTCCCGGTCGGCCAGGATGCGGGTGATGTCGGCGAGCACACCTGGCCGGTCGAGCACGCGCATGCGCAGGTAGTAACTCGTCCGCACCTCGCCGATGGGCAGGAACGGCGTATCGGAGAGCTGGTCGGGCTGGAAGGCGAGATGCGGCACGCGATGCTCCGGATCCGCAGTGTGCATGCGGGTCACGTCGACCAGGTCGGCGATGACCGCGCTCGCGGTGGGCTCCGCGCCGGCGCCCGCGCCGTAGTAGAGGGTCGCGCCGACCGCATCGCCCTTCACCAGCACGGCATTCATCACCCCTTCCACGTTGGCGATGAGCCGTTTGGTCGGGATCAGGGTCGGGTGCACCCGCAACTCGATGCCCGCGGCGGTGCGACGGGTAATGCCGAGGAGCTTGATGCGGTAGCCGAGCTCCTCGGCGTAGCGGATGTCCTCCTGCGTGAGCCGGGAAATACCCTCCGTGTAGACCTTGGCGAACTGCATCGGCACGCCGAAGGCGATCGCCGACATGATGGTGAGCTTGTGGGCGGCGTCGATGCCCTCGATGTCGAAGGTCGGGTCGGCCTCGGCGTAGCCATGCGCCTGCGCCTCCTTCAGCACCTCGGCGAACGACGCGCCGCGGGCGCGCATCTCCGACAGGATGAAGTTGCTGGTGCCGTTGATGATGCCGGCGATCCACTCGATGCGGTTGGCGGTGAGGCCCTCGCGCAACGCCTTGATGATCGGAACTCCGCCGGCCACCGCGCCTTCGAACGCGACCATCACGCCCTTGGCGTGGGCCGCGGCGAAGATCTCGTTGCCGTGATGGGCAAGGAGCGCCTTGTTGGCCGTGACCACGTGCTTGCCGTTGGCGATCGCCTGCAGCACGAAGGTACGCGCCGGCTCGAGCCCGCCGAGGAGCTCGATGACGATGTCGATGTCCGGGTTGCCGAGCACCGCCACGGCATCGGCGGCCAGCTGCACGCCGGCGTCGTCCCGGGTGATCTCGCGGGCGCGCTCGATCGCCCGCTCGGCAATCCACGTGATGCGGATCGGCCGTCCGGCGCGACGGGTGATCTCCTCCTCGTTGCGGCGGAGCACGGTCCAGGTTCCGCGGCCGACGGTGCCGAGGCCGAGCAAGGCGACGTTGATGGGCTTCATGCGTAGCGCCGCGGGTAGGCGTCGAGGAAACGCGCGATCCGGCCGAACGCGTCGGCGAGATCGTCGGGGTTGGGCAGGAAGACGGCGCGAAAGTGATCGGCGCGCGGCCAGTTGAACCCGGTGCCCTGGACGACGAGCACTTTTTCAGCCTCGAGCAGGTCGAGCACGAACTGCTGGTCGTCCCCAATGGGATAGCGCGCGGGGTCGAGCCGCGGGAAGAGGTACAGCGCCGCGGTCGGCTTGACGCAGGTCACCCCGGGAATCGAGGTGATCAGGTCGTACGCAATGTCGCGCTGGCGCGTCAGCCGGCCGCCGGGTGCCACGAGCTCGTTGATGCTCTGGTACCCACCGAGTGCGGTCTGAATGGCGAACTGGCCCGGCACGTTCGCGCACAGCCGCATCGAGGCGAGGATATTGAGGCCTTCGAGGTAATCCTGGGCGTGCCGCTTGTCGCCCGAGATGGCCATCCACCCGCTGCGATAGCCGCAGGCGCGGTAGTTCTTCGACAGGCCATTGAAGGTCACGAAAAGGACGTCGTCGGCGAGCGAGGCGATCGACGTGTGCGTCGCACCGTCGTAGAGCATCTTGTCGTAGATCTCGTCGGCAAACACGATGAGCTGATGGCGGCGGGCCACCTCGACGATCTCCCGCAACAGGTCGTCCGGATACAGCGCGCCGGTCGGATTGTTGGGATTGATCAGCACGATGGCGCGGGTGCGCTCCGTGATCTTGCCGCTGATGTCGGCGATGTCGGGCAGCCATCCCGCACCCTCGTCGCAGACGTAGTGCCGCGCCCGGCCGCCGGCGAGACTGACCGCCGCCGTCCACAGCGGGTAATCCGGTGCCGGCACCAGCACCTCGTCGCCATCGTTCAGCAGCCCCTGCATCGACATCACGATCAGCTCGGACACGCCGTTGCCGACGAAGATGTCGTCGAGTCCGACGTTGGCGATCCCTTTCTGCTGGGTGTACTGCATGATCGCCTTGCGCGCCGAAAACAACCCCCTGGAGTCGGAGTAGCCAGAGGCCTGCGGCAGGTTGACGATCACGTCGTGCCGGACCTCGTCGGGCGTGTCGAACCCGAAGGCCGCGAGGTTGCCGATGTTGAGCTTGATGATGTGGTGGCCTTCCTCCTCCATCAGCTTCGCCCGCGCGAGCACCGGCCCGCGGATGTCGTAGCAGACGTTGGCGAGCTTCGCCGACTTGCCGATCGGTTTGATGCTCATCAGCACGTCCCCGCGCGTAGAGGGCGGACCCGTCGGAACGGCGAGGGGCTCATGCCGCGGCTGCGAGGCCGTATCGGACCGTCCGGGTTGCCGATGCCGAAGTCGATGATGTCCTCGCCCCGGCGGCGGGCCGCCATCGTGAGCGCCGTGGTGATACTGAACACGTACGGCGGGAGCCGGGTGCGGCGATAGAATTCAGGCATGTAGCGAGGTCGTAGGGCATTCGGCGGTGGCGCACGGGCCGGCGGATGCGCGCGGGAAAAGCTTATAATCCTAGCTGAAGCAAGACCTTGCCGCAATGCACAAGGCGGCCTTCCGACACTCTTTCATGAAATTCCATCTTTCGCGTGTCGACGGCAACGTAGTGACCGGCACCGGCCCAGGGTGGGTCCGGGTCGGGGGCACCGAATACCGCGAGGGCCTGGTGCTGACCCCCGCCGAAGTGCGTACGGGCTGGGGCGCCGCCGGTTTCGAGGCCTTGGGCGAGGCGGACTTCACGTCTCTGCTGACCACCGATCCGGAGTTGGTGCTGCTCGGCACGGGCGCGCGCATCCGCTTCCCGCATCCGGGGCTCACCCGCGCGCTTGCCGCGGCAGGCGTAGGCATCGAGGTGATGGATACCCCCGCGGCCTGCCGGACCTACAACATCCTCGCCGCCGAGGGCCGACGCGTCACCGCGGCCCTGCTGCTCGACAGTTAGCCGCTGGATTGCCTGCTTACGGGTGCAGGGCGGAGACGAGCGAGCCCAGTTGCTCGCGCGCCTGGGCGATGAGATCGGCAAGCTCGGGGATGGCGAGCTCGACGGGAGGCACCTCCGGATCGCGCACCGGGTTGGTCTCGTCCGCGGCGAGATTGGCGAGGCGCACCACGTCGGCCACGGTTCGCGGGGGCATGCGCGGCGCCGCCGTTTCGTGGTCGCCCACCGCGTCCATCACGGTCGTCGGCAGGCTGAAGGCGTGCAGCACCGCCTGGCCGATGTCGGGGTGCCAGTCGCGCAGGATACTGTCGAGCAGCGCATCGTGTCCCTGCAGCTCGGGGTAGCGCGGCGCGATCGACAGCAGGTAGAAATACCCTACGTCGTGGACGAGGCCCGCGAACAACGCCTCGTCGGGCGCGATGCGGGTGAGCTGCCGGGCAATGACAAACGAAAGCGATGCGACCTGCACGCTGTGCCGCCAAGCCGCCTCGAGGCGGGGGCGATACTGCTGGAGCTCGCGGTCGGCGCGCAACTGCTCGAAGCCCACCGCCACCGCCACCGAGCGCACCGTGGCATGCCCAACCCGCACGACCGCGGTGCGCACGTCGGCCACGTTCTTCCCGCCGGCGTTGAGGGCCGCCGAGTTGGCCAGCCGGACGAGCCTCGCGGCGAGGAGCGGCTCGCGCGAGACCACGGCTGCCAGCTCGTCGGCGCTGACGTGGGGATTGTCGAGCGCCGCCCGCACCTGGACCGTCGCCGCGGCAAACGTCGGAAAGCTTACCTCGCGCTGGGCGAGGTCCTTGGCGATGTCCTGCAGCAAACGGAAGGAGACGTCGTGATTGGCTTTCACGGGGATCTGCATGGCGAGCGGGTCGGCCGCACGCCGGCGATTGTGCGACCTCGCGGTGGTTTTTTCAATTGCGCCCGCATGAACGGCGCGGATCGCGAGCCGCGGGGGGGCGCTATTCCCCAATCTGCAACAACGCACCGTGGCTGCGCGCATGGCGCACGGCCAGCGCGAAGATCGCGACGCCCACGGCGAGATAGACGGCGTCGAGCGCCGCTGCCGACCAGAAATGTGACCACGCGAACGTGCCCTGCAGCAGCACCGCCCGCATGCCCTCGAAGACGTGCGCCGACGGCAAGGCGTAGGCCACCGCCTGCAGCCATGGCGGCAGCACCGCGATAGGATAGTAGACACCCGAGACCGGTGCGATCAGGAAGATCGCCGCCCAGGCCAGCTCCTCGGCGCCGAGTCCCCAGCGCATGATCATTGCCGATACCGCGAGGCCGATCGCCCAGCCGAAGATCAGGAGCTGGACGAAGAACGCCAGCAGCGGCAGGCCGAGCGAAAAAATCGAATAGCGAAACAGCAGCCAGGCAAAGAAGCACGCGCCGCCCACCCCGATGAGGGTGCGCAGCACGCTCATGACGAGCTGGCCGGTGACGAACTCGGTCAGGGTCAGGGGACTCACGAACAGGTTGCCAAGGTTGCGCGAGTACAGCTCCTCGACGTAGGTCAGCGACACGCCGAGCTGGCCGCGAAAGAGCACGTCCCACAAGAGCACCGCGCCGATGAAGAACCCCGGCGCGCTTTGCAGGAAGCTGGTCGTCGGCGCGAGGTAGAGCGTCAGGAACGCCCACAGGACCATGGTCACCGTGGGGTAGTACATCATCGAGACCACGCGAGGCCACGACTTCAGGATCAGGTAGGCATGCCGGCGCACCAGCGCCAGCACGCGCCGCGCCGATGCGGTCAGGCCCGTGTCCTGGCCGAATGGCGGGTTCCCGCGGGCCGCGCCATGATCCGCCGGATCGGCAGCGCGCGTCGTCACACGCTGATCTCCTGCTCCGCGCTGCCGCCCGCCACTGGATCGCCGGCGCTGCGGCCGCGCGCGACATCGAGGAAGACGTCCTCCATGGTGGCGCGGCCATACCGCGCGAGCAGCGCCTGCGGCGCCCCCTGGTCGACGACCACGCCGGCCCGCAGCATGATCACGTCATCGCACAGCCGCTCCACCTCGCCCATGTGGTGCGAGGCGAGGAGCATCGTGCAGCCGGTGCGCTTCTGGTACTGCTCGAGGTAACTCCGCATGCGATCGCCGATATCCGGGTCGAGGGAGGCGGTCGGCTCGTCCAGGAGCAGCACGTCGGGCATGTTGAGCACCGCCTTGGCGAGCGACACGCGCGTGCGCTGTCCCGCGGAGAGCTCGCCGTACGGACGACCCAACAATGCGACAAGATCGAAGTCTGCGGCGACGGCGTCGATGCGCGCCCGCGGCTGCTGGATGGCGTACAGGTCGGCGAACACCCGCAGGTTCTCGCGCACGGTGAGCCGCTTCGGCAGGTCCACGTAGGGCGAGGTGAAGTTCATGCGGGGCAGGACGCGGTGCCGGTGCCTGCGCATGTCCTCGCCGAGCACCGTGATCTCGCCGCTGGTCGGCGTGAGGATGCCGAGCAGCATCGACAACGTCGTGGTCTTGCCTGCACCGTTGCCGCCGAGCAGGGCCGTCGTCGTACCCGCTCGCACCACGAACGAGATGCCCTTCACGGCCTCCAGAGCGCCATAGGACTTGCGCAGGTTCGCGACCACGATGGCGCCGCGTGCGCCCTCGGCGATGGCCGACGACGCGGCAGCGCTGGCGCGAGACGGGGCTGAACTGCGCCCCGCTAGCACTCGATCGTCTGCCGGCAGTACTGGCTGAGCTCGCGGACCGTGGTGTCGCTCTGCACCGGTTGCCGGAATCGCTGGCCGTATTCCATGGCGAGCTTGAACTCGTACTTGCGGAAGAACGCATCGAACTGCTCGGCGCCCTGCGTGCCGACCGCCCAGAGCGTGTCGCTGGCCGGATCGTGCTCGAGCAGGATCGCCGCCAGCGGCTGGGGCGCGGGCCCCGCCACGACGCGCGCGCCGACCGCCGGATCGTAGACGCTGTGATCGGCGCAGCAATGGATCACGTGCGCATCGGAGGTCGCCGAAGCGCGGCGCTGGTAGCGGATGAAGCTCACCTCGCGGGTCGGGTAGGCGAGCTTGTGGGCGCAGATCGCCGAGAAGGCCACGATGGAGCGGGCCTTGCCCACTCCGCCCTGCCACGCGTAGCGCGACCCATCCTCGCGGCGCAACTCCGCGGGGTCCGTGACCGGCCGGCCGAGATTGAGCAGGAAGCACGGCGTGGACGCGAACGGATAGTGGAAGAGGTAGTTGGTTTCCTCGGCGAGCAACTGTGCCTTCACCGGAGCGCCGTGCACGTCGACCAGCCGGGTGCGGGCGTAGCGGCGCGGCACCGCATCGGCCCACGCGCTCATCGCCTGCACGAGCGCGCCGGTCGACGGCAGTGCGGCACACGTCTTCAGAAAGTTTCGCCGTTGCATGCGGGGAGTCCTTTCGTCGTGATGTGCTGCGCGCGGCACCCTTCCAACGACGCCGCGGCGATCACTTCAGGCTGCGAGCAGCTCGCGAACGTGCTCCGCGGCGCTCCTTCCCAGCGCGGAAAGCGCATAGCCGCCTTCCAGGCTGGACACGATCCGGCCCTGGGCGTGGCGGTTGGCCACCGCCACCAACTCGCGTGTCACCCAGGCGTAGTCGGCTTCGGTGAACTGCAAGCCGGCGAGCGGGTCCTCGCGGTGCGCGTCGAACCCCGCGGAGATGAACAGCAGCTCGGGGCGAAAAGCTTCCAGCGCCGGCAGCCATTTCGAAGTCACCGCCGCGCGGAACGCCTCGCCGCCGCTCCCGGCCGCAAGCGGCACGTTCACCATGTTGCGGGCCCGGGTGTCGACGCCGGAATAGGGGTAGAGCGGGTACTGGAAAGTGCCGACCATCAGCACCTGCTCGTTATCGGTGAAGATGTCCTCGGTGCCGTTACCGTGGTGTACGTCGAAGTCCACGATCGCCACCCGCTCGAGCCCGTGGGCGGCAAGCGCATGCGCCGCACCGACGGCGATGCTGTTGACCAGGCAGAAGCCCATGGCGCGGTGCCGCTCGGCGTGGTGCCCCGGCGGGCGCACCGCGCAAAAGGCGCGCTGGCATTCGCCGCGCAGGACGAGGTCCGTGGCGAGCACCACCGCTCCGGCAGCATGCAGCGCGGCCGCCAGCGAGTGCGGATTCATCGCGGTATCGGGATCGATGTAGTGCAAGCCCTCGGCCGGGCTCGCTGCCTCGAGCGCGTCGATGTAGTCGGCACCGTGCACCCGTTCGAGGTGCTCACGCGCCGCGGGCGTCGCGGTGTAGCGAGTGAGATGGCCGTCGAGCCCGGTGCTGATCAGGCGATCATTGATCGCATCCAGGCGGTCGGGGCATTCGGGATGGTGCGAACCCATGTCGTGCAGCAGGCACGACGGATGTGTGATGTAGGCGGTGGGCACGATGGTCGACGAACGATGGTGGGGAACAATGGGAACCGGAGTCGGCGCCGGGCACTGCCAGCCGGAAGGCTTAAACTCGCCCTATGGGGTCGGGAAGGCGCGGATGGCGAGACTCCAAAAAAGCCGGAACTGCACAGGGCGATCCTGCTACGGCCAACGATCAGGGACCGCGGTGCGTTCCAGCGACCAGGACCGCGTCATTCCAACGCCGTCCTGCACTGCACAAGCGGCCCACGCACTGACGATTTCGCACCAGTTGCCGCCGTGTGGAGTGTATCGCGCGCCAAGCGGTGATGACTAGGCATGCGGCGCACGCTAGAGTGCAGGATCGCGTAGCGCTGCGCCATTCGTGGCGCGTACGCCCCTCCGAATTGCACCGCCTTAGACCAAGATGACCGTCCGAACCCTCGTCGAAGCCTCCGTTCCCGTCCCCGAGCGCCTCGCGGCCGTCCTTGCCCAACTGGAGCGCATCGTGGTCGGCAAGACCGGCCCATTGCGACTCGCGCTCGCGTGCCTGCTGGCGCGGGGCCACCTGCTGATCGAGGATATCCCCGGGGTCGGCAAGTCGACTCTCGCACAGGCGCTCGCCACTACCCTCGGCCTCAAGTACGCACGGGTGCAGTTCACCAGCGATCTGCTTCCGGCCGACGTGCTGGGCGTGTCGATCTTCGACCAGGGCACGCAAGGATTTCGCTTCCATCCCGGGCCGGTGTTCAACTCCGTCGTCCTCGCCGACG
This sequence comes from Casimicrobiaceae bacterium, assembly GCA_040006895.1. Taxonomy (GTDB): domain Bacteria; phylum Pseudomonadota; class Gammaproteobacteria; order Burkholderiales; family Casimicrobiaceae; genus CAIWHR01. The sequence continues at coordinate 12,605 of JBDTWB010000024.1, forward strand.
AGATCAACCGCGCGCCGCCCAAGACCCAGAGCGCGCTGCTCGAGGCGATGGAGGAACGCCAGGTGTCGATGGATGGGCAGACGCGGCGATTGTCGGATCCGTTCTTTGTCATCGCCACCCAGAACCCGGTCGAGCAGATCGGCGCCTACCCGCTGCCGGAATCGCAACTCGACCGGTTCCTGATGGCGATCGAGATCGGCTATCCCGATCCGGCAGCCGAACGGGAGTTGCTGGCCGGGGGCGATCGCCGCGACCAGATCCCCGGCCTGCCTTCGCTTTGCGATCCGCCCACCCTGGTCGAATGGCAGCGCGAGGCCGCCCGGGTGCATGTTGCGCCGGCATTGCTCGACTACGTGCAGGCGCTGCTTGCCGTCACCCGCGGCACCACCGAGGACCGCGCCACCCAGGCAATCGATGCGGGCATGCGGCGCGGCCTGTCGCCGCGCGCCGGCCTGCTGCTGGTTGCCGCGGCGCGTGCCTGGGCGCTGCTCGCGGGCAGAACGATGGTGCTGCCCGAGGACGTGCAGGCCGTATTCCCGTCGGTCGCCGGGCACCGCCTCGCGTCCGGCGCCCGCGCCGGCGCCGTGTACGCGCAGAGCCTCCTCAAGAGCGTCGCCGTCGCCTAGGCGGCGCAGGCCAGTCCCATCGCGATGGCGTTCGCGTCCTCGGCCGCGGGGCGGCCACGTTCCCCCGCAACACGCTGGCGCCAGCGCCTCTGGCGCAAGGCGCCCCTCGACGAGGCGCCGCTACGGCTGCGCCACGGCCGCATCTACATCCTGCCGACGCGGCGCGGCATGGCACTGCTCGCGACCACGGGCCTGATGCTGCTCACCGCGCTCAACTATTCGCTGTCGCTCGGATTCGTGGTGACGTTCATCATCGTCGGGTTCGGCGCCAGCGCGCTGTTGCACACCTTTCGCAATCTCGCCGGCATCACCCTGCAACCGCTCGCCGCCGGCGCCACCTTCGCGGGCGGCACGCTGCCGTTCGTGATCGCCCTGACCGGCGGCTCCGGTGTGCGCCGCGGCTTCGTGCTGCACTCCCATGAAGCGCATACGGACACGTTCGACCTTCCCGCGGGCACCGCGCTATCCCTGACCCTGCATCGAGCGGCCCCGACGCGCGGTCGCCTTGCCCTCGGTCGGGTTACCCTCGCGACCGTTTATCCCGTCGGACTGTGGCGCGCGTGGGCCTACGTGCACTTTCCGCTCGAGGGGATCGTCTACCCGGAGCCCGAGCCTTCGCCGCCACCGTTGCCAATGGGCGGCGAGGGTCATGAAACGGCGATGAGCGCCGGTCGCGAGGAAGCCGATCTGGCCGGCCTGCGAGAGTTCCAGTCCGGCGACCCGCTGCAACGGGTCGCCTGGAAAGCGGTCGCCCGTGGCGCCGGCTGGTACACCAAGGCATTCGAGGGCTCGGGCGGTGGGGGCCCCGTCACCCTGGCGTGGGAGGCTCTGCCGGTTGGCATGAGTGGCGAGGCAAGGGTGGCGCGCCTGACCGCATGGGTGCTCGCTGCCGAGCGTGCCGCCCGACCGTTTGCATTGCGGTTGCCGGGACGGTCGGTGCCCATGGGTCAGGGACGCGAACAGCGCCGCGACGCCCTCACCGCGCTGGCGCTCCTCCCGCGCGACGATGGCCCCAAGCGTGACCGCGAGCCGACGAACCCGTTGCCGCAATCGTCCGGGAAGACGCCATGATCGCGGTGGCTACCGCCAGGGTGCCCAACCTGCTCACCCGCAAGCAGGCGCGGTGGCTGGGTGCGCTGATCCTGGCCGTGCTGCTGCCGCAGGTCGCCCACGTGGCGGCGTGGGCGGCGGTCGCCGGTGTCGCGCTCGCCGCGGCGCGATTCATCCTCGAAGCCCGGAGCGCCGTCGAGCGCGAGCGCACCCTGGCGCGGGTCCCGTCGTACGTGCTGGCAATCTTCGCCATCGCGGCGGCGGTCGCGGTGAAGCAGACATACGGCATCTTCATTGGCCGCGATCCATGCGTCGCCTTCCTGTTCGTGCTGGTCGGCATCAAGTATTTCGAGGCGCGCACGGTGCGGGACGGGACGCTGCTGGTGTGTCTCGCCAGCTTCCTGATGGTGACGCCGTTCTTTTACGATCAATCGCTGCTGGCTGCGGCTGGCACGCTGCCGGGGCTGGTGCTCCTGATCTGCGCCCTGCAGATGCTCGCCCCGCCTGGCAGGATCAAGGCGGAGAACCGCATCCGCGACCCAATGCGACGCTCCGTGCGCCTGCTGCTCGAGGGCATTCCGCTGGCCATCCTGCTGTTCGTGCTGTTCCCCCGCCTGGCCGCGCCATTGTGGGGGCTGCCGAGCGACGTTGCCGCGCGCACCGGGCTTTCGGACCGCATGCGACCCGGCTCGATCAGCGAGCTATCGCTGTCGGACGCCGTTGCCTTCCGGGTGGATTTCCTGGGAGCGATCCCGCCCGCGCACCAGCGCTACTGGCGTGGCCCGGTGTTCACGCGTTTCAACGGCAATGAATGGTCGGCGAGCGCGCGCCGTCCGGAAGACAGGTCGCGGTTCACGCGCAATGGCCCGCAGGTGATCTACACCGTGACCGTCGAGCCCCATTTCAAGACGTCGCTCTTCGCACTGGACCTCCCGGCCAGCCAGCCACGCAGCACCGACCCTTCACTGGACGAGGGCGCATCGGTCATCGGGGCGGTGACGCGTGATCAGCAGTTGCTGGCGCGCAGCCCCGTGAACCAGGCGGTTCGCTACACCCAGGTCTCGACCTTGGTCGATCGCTACCTGGCCGACGCCGACCGCGGCAGCGAGGCCGAGGCGGTCGAGAACCTCGAACTGCCGCGCGGCAGCCCCCGAACCCGCGGGTTCGCGCGCGAGCTCCGTCGGGCGCATGCCGACGATGCAGACTACATCGCAGCTGTGCTGGCGTGGTTTCGCGAGGAGCCGTTCTTCTACACCCTCCGGCCTCCGCTCACCGAGGACAATCCCGTCGACCGGTTCCTCTTCGAGACGCGCCGAGGGTTTTGCGAGCATTACGCGGGATCGTTCGTCGTCCTCCTGCGTGCGGCCGGCATTCCCGCCCGGGTCGTGACCGGCTACCAGGGCGGCGAGATCAATCCCAACGGCGGCTACCTGATCGTGCGGCAGTCGGATGCGCACGCGTGGGCGGAAGCCCTGATCAACGGCGAGTGGCGCCGTTTCGACCCTACGGCGGCAGTGGCGCCCAACCGGATCGAGCTCGGTCTCGGCGGTGCCCTGCCGAGCGAGCAGCAGGTCCCGTTCCTGGCCCGTATGGATCGCGGCTGGCTGAAGCGCCTGCGGCTCGGCTGGGACGCGCTCAACTACGATTGGCGCCGCAACGTGGTCGGCTTCAACGCCAACCAGCAGCAGTCGCTGTGGCGCTACTGGGGTTTGGACAACTGGGCGCCGTGGCAGATCGTGCTCGGCGTGTCGATCCTGGCCGCACTGTGGGGCGGCGGACTCTTGCTCTGGTTTGCACTGCGCCACCGCCAGCGCGACGACCGGGTCGTCCTGTTGTGGAACCGGCTCTGTCGACACCTGGCGCGTGCCGGGCTGCCGCGGGAGCCGCACGAAGGTCCGCTCGACTACGTCAACCGGGCAGCCGCGCGATGGCCCGCCTTCGCAGCGGCCTTCACGGTCATCGGCGCGACCTACGCGGAGCTGCGCTACGGCCGCGCACCTGCACACGACGCGGCCGCCTACACAGGTGGCGTGGCGCGACTGAAGCACGCCATGGCGGTGCTGCCTGGCAGGCGCACCCTGCGTACCAGCGGGATCGCCTGACGCCGCACTCTGGTCGCCCGTGGAGCACAGGCTCCTGCTGCATCGGCACCACCCTGCAGGCGCGTCAGGCCGGGGGCAGGAACTTGAGGGGATCCATCGGCTTGCCCAGGCGGCGAATCTCGAAGTGGAGCTTCACCTGGTCGGCGTCGCTGTTGCCCATTTCCGCGATCTTCTGGCCCCTGGTCACCTGCGCTCCCTCCTTCACCAGGATGTCCTTGTTGTGGGCGTATGCAGACAGGTAATTCCTGCTGTGTTTGATGATGATGAGCTTGCCGTAGCCGCGCAGCCCGGTGCCGGCGTAGACGACTTTGCCGGCCGCGCTCGCCACCACCGGTTGGCCATTCTTGCCCGCGATATCGATGCCCTTGAGGTTCGCCGTGTCCGAGAACCCGGTGACGAGCTTGCCGGTTGCGGGCCACATCCAGTCGAACTTGTCGTCGTCGTCATTGCTGGCATTGGCCGGTGTCGACCGGGCCTCGGGTTTCGCGTCGGGCTTGGGATCGTTGCGCGCGACCACGGCGGGCGTCACGGGCGGCTCGGGCGTAGCGACCGATGGTGGGGGAACCGCGGCTGCCGTCCCTGAAGGCGATCCGGCAGCGACCGTTGCAGCGCGTTGCAGGTCGCGCAACGCCTGCTCCGAGTACGGCTCCTTCACAGCCTTGGGCTGGGTCTTGTAGGTCTCGGAGTTGCGGCTCGCCACCACCGGCGGGCGTGTGTCGGCGGGTGCGGCCGCGGCGGCAGTCGGGGGCGGCGCCGTGCCACCGGCGCCGGCGACCACGGGCGGCACGGTGCGCAGGGGCGCCGTCGTGACCCCGCCCGGGCCGGCGGGGATGCCGGCCACGACTGCCGGCGCTTCGCCCGGCGGCGCGAGACGCAGCACCTGGCCGACGAAGATGCGATTGACGTTCTCGATGTTGTTCCAGGCCGCGAGTTCGCGATAGTCGAGGCCGTGATCCAGGGCGATGAGATACAGCGTGTCGCCGCGCTTGACGGTGTAAGCCGATGCCCGCGGCGTTTCGGGCTCCGCCGTCGCGCCGGGCGCGCGAGGCGCGGGTGCGGACGCTGGCGCGGGTACCGCCGGGGGCGCCACACCCACCCGGCCGCCGGGTCCGCGTACCACGGCACGATCCTCGACGGGCGCCGGCATGCGCGTCGAACAACCCGCGACGAGCGCCACGAGCAGACCCGCAACGACCAGAGGAGATGCGAGGAAGCGGGGAAAGAGGTAGGACCGGTGCGCGGAAGTCATCGTGCAGTGCGCGAAGGCCTCAGGCGAGGCCAGGCAGCAACGGCACGAATCTTACCGCATCGTAGGACTGCTCACGGAATCCGCCTTCCCTGGCGGTGATGACCGTCAGCCGTTGCACGCCCTCGCCGCCCTCGCCGTGCTGCGCCAGGGGCAGCACCATGCGTCCTCCCGGGCGGAGGTAGCGCAGCAAGCCGCGCGGCACGACCGCGGTGCCCGCGGTCACGATGATCGCATCGACCTCGAGCTCCTCGCCGAGGTCGGCCGTGCCATCGCCGTGCTTCAAACGCACGTTCTTCACCTTGAGCGATTGCAGGTTGCGCCGCGCCTTGGCCACGAGGCTGCCGATGCGCTCGACGGTGTATACCTCCCGCGCGACATGCGCGAGCACCGCCGTCTGATAACCGCAGCCTGTGCCGATCTCGAGGGCGCGCTCGAGCGCCCCACCATGCCGGGCGAGCTCGGTCATGCGTGCCACGACCCACGGCTGGGAGATCGTCTGACCCTGGCCGATCGGCAAGGCGCTGTCCTCGTAGGCGCGAATTGCCAGCGCCTCGTCGACGAAGATGTGCCGGGGGACGGCATTCATCGCGGTCAGCACCACTTCGTCGCGAATGCCCTGCTCGCGCAATCGCTCGACCATCCGCGCCCGGGTACGCGCCGACGTCATGCCGATGCCCGACAGCCTGGCGCCGAGCGTGCCCATGTCGCCCATCCTCTTCATGGCGGCCGCGATGCGGCCGCCGTCATGCCGCCAGCCACTGGGTCACCGCCGGCATCTGGTCGCGATTGCTGAGGTCGATCTGCAGAGGCGTGATCGATACGTGCCCGCTCTCGACCGCATTGAAGTCGGTGCCCTCCCCGGCATCCGCGGCCGCGCCTGCGGCGCCCACCCAGTACACGGTTTCGCCGCGGGGATTCTGGGCGCGGATCACGTCCTCGGCCTTGTGCCGCCGGCCAAGGCGGGTCACGCGATACCCACGCACGCCGGCCGGTGGGATGTCGGGTACGTTGACATTGAGCAACCAGGCGCCAGTCGGGGCCCGTCCCTGGCGCTGCATCAGGTCGACGGCAACGGCTGCCGCCGTCTCGAAATGCGCGGCGGTCTTCGAGGCGAGCGAGACCGCGATCGACGGGATCCCGAGCAGAAATCCTTCCGTGGCCGCCGCGACCGTGCCCGAGTAGATCGTGTCGTCGCCCATGTTGGCGCCGAGGTTGATACCCGAGATCACCATGTCGGGCAGTTGCTCGAGCAGGCCGGTCACCGCGAGGTGCACGCAGTCGGTGGGCGTGCCGTTGACGAACAGGAAGCCATTCGGCGCGCGTCGCACCGTGAGCGGTCGGTCGAGGGTGAGGGAATTCGACGCGCCGCTGCGATCGCGCTCGGGCGCCACCACCGTGATCTCCGCGTGCGGCGCGAGTGCAGCCGCCAGCGCTTCGAGCCCGGGCGCGAAATAGCCGTCGTCATTGGATAGGAGGATGCGCATCGGACCCGCGCGTGCCACCACCTTGCCGCGCTGCAGGATTATAGACCGGGATCGCAGTGCCGAAGCCGCCGGCACCCCGGTACGGGCGCAATCCGCGGCGTCGTGGCGCAGGCGCAACTATCCCGCCACTGCGCGATCCATTATGCTGCCCCGTTCACCTGCATCGCTTTGGGCCAGCCCATGACCATCCCCGCTTCCGTCCCACCGCGTCCCTCCCTCGCCGAACACGCCCGGGTGGTCGGCGCACATTCGCTGCCCGACATGTTTCGCGCCGATGCGTACCGTTTCGATCGCCTTTCGTTCCGCTGGGATGGATGGCTCGTCGACCTGTCGAAGGAACGACTGGCTTCGGAAACGCTGCCTCTCCTGGTCGAGCATGCGCGCGCATGCGGGCTGGAGGGTTGGATCGCGGCGCTGCTCACCGGCGAGAAGATCAACCAGAGCGAGGATCGGCCCGCGCTCCACACGGCACTGCGCCAGCGCAGCGACGCACCGGTACGGGTCGACGGACGCGACGTGATCCCCGACGTACGCGCGGTCCACGAGCGCATGCGCAACCTAGCCGACGCGGTACGCGCCGGCAACCGCGTGGGTGCGACCGGCCGGCCGATACGCGACGTGGTCAACATCGGCATCGGCGGCTCCGACCTCGGTCCGCTGCTCGTCTGCGACGCGTTGGGATTCCCGACCCCGGCGGACGACGCGATCCGGGTGCGCTTCGTCTCCAACATCGATCCCGAGCACATCGCCCGCGCGCTCGCGGCCTGCGATCCGGAGCGGACGCTCTTCATCGTCACGTCGAAGACCTTCACCACCCAGGAAACGCTCGCCAATGCAGCCGCTGCCCGCGCGTGGCTGGAGAAGCACCTCGGCCCGGGGCGCAATGTCGGCCGGCATTTCCTCGCGGTCACCAGTAACACTGCGGGGGCGCGCGATTACGGCCTCGGCAAGGACGACATCTATCCGCTCTGGGACTGGGTCGGTGGACGCTACTCGCTCTGGTCATCGGTCGGACTCTCCATCGCCCTGGCACTCGGCTGGGAGACGTTCGAGGCGCTGTTGACCGGCGCCGACGCGATGGACCGTCATTTCCGGACTGCGCCGTTCGAGAAGAACCTGCCCGTGCTGCTCGGACTGGTCGGATTCTGGAACGCCCGCTATCTGCGCCGCAGCGACCGCGTCGTCGTGCCTTATGCCCAGGCGCTGGCCCGACTCCCAGCGTATCTCCAGCAGCTGGTGCTCGAGAGCAACGGCAAGAGCGTGGCGCGTGACGGCAGCGCCCTGGCTGGACCCACGGCAGCGGCGCTATGGGGTGAGCCGGGCACCAATGGCCAGCATGCGTTCTTCCAATGGATGCACCAGGGCACGCGCGAAGCGCCGGCGGAATTCATCGTACCGCTCGCCGCCGCTCATCCCATCGGCGGCCAGCAGACGTTGCTCGTCGCCAACGCCATCGCCCAGGCGCAGGCACTGCTCGTGGGGCGCACCGCGTTGCAGGTGACCGGCGAGCTCGCGTCGGCGGGCTTGGGAGAAGCCGAGTTGCAGGCGGCGGTGGCAGCCCGGGTTTGTCCGGGCAATCGCGCGTCGACCATGATCTTCATGCCGACGATCAACGCCTTTCGCCTCGGCCAGCTCCTGGCGCTCTACGAGCACCGCACGTTCGTCGAGGCGGTGCTGTTCGGCATCAATCCCTTCGATCAGTTCGGCGTCGAGCTTGGCAAGACCCTCGCGAAACCAATCATCGCGGCCATCGAAGGCGGCGCAGCGCTCACGCCGGATACCGATGCGTCCACCGCGGGCCTCGTCGCGGCGGCCCGGCGCGCGCTGTCGATCGGCCCCTGAGCGATCCTCGTCGCGGCCCGTACGCGCGGGCCGCGCAGTGCCCGGGTCACCTGCGGGAAGCTTGATCAGGGACGAAGCTCGGGCCGAGCGCCGCGGATCGCGCGGGCGAGATTCCACACCGCCGCCGCGTACAGTCGGCTGCGGTTGTAGCGGGTCAATACATAGAAATTGTTGGCGGCGATCCAGTAGCTCGCATCGGTGTCGCTGTCCTCGAGCATCAGCAAACCGACCGGATCCGGGGCAAGATCCGCCGGTTGCCCCACCGGCACCACGCCGTCGGCAAGCCACGCGTCGAGTGCGCGCCGCTCGCTCATGCCGCCGTCGAGGCGGCGCAGGACCGCGTCGCGACGCGTGCCGTCGATCGTCGCCGGGAACAGCACGGGTTGGTCGCGCTGCCAGTCGTGGCGTGCCAGGAAGTTCGCGACACTGCCGATCGTGTCGTCGATGCTGCCCCACAGGTCGATGCGGCCGTCGGCGTCGAAGTCAACCGCGAAATTGCGATAGCTGCCCGGCATGAACTGCGGCAAGCCGATTGCGCCGGCGAACGATCCCTTCGGCTCGAGTGGCGACACGCCGAGATCGCGCGTCAGCAACAGGAACGACTTGAGCTCACCCCGGAAGAAGGTGGCGCGACGGGGATAGTCGAAGGCGAGAGTCGACAGGGCGTCTATCACCCTATGCCGGCCGGTGTTCCTGCCGTAGAACGTCTCGACGCCGATGATGGCCACGATGATCTCGGCCGGCACGCCGAACTCCTGCGTCGCGCGTGCGAGGCTGGCATCGTGCGCACGCCAGAACGCCACGCCGCCGTCGATGCGTCCCGGCGACAGGAAATTGGGGGCGTAGGCGAACCACTTGGGGGGCTCGAGCAGCGGCCGCTGCATCGCTGCCACGATCTGCGGCTGGTAGCGGGCCACGGCGAATATCCGCCGGAGCGGGGCACGCTCGAAGCCGTGCTCCTCGACCATCTCGCGGATGAAGGCCTGGACCTCGGAGCGGTCGGCGTAGGTCGGCGCGGCGGTCTCGGCCGGCGCCGGCTTTCTGGCACGGTGCTGCGCACTGGCGGCGTCGACCGCGGATGCAACCGTGATACCGGCCGCGCAGACGAGCGCCGCCGCGGCCATGCCAACCACCCTTTTCGACACCCGGACGACCCTCGCGATTTCCTCTTGCAGCAGGGCTCGATGGTATCATCGCCGCCACCTCGAAGCGCCCTCCGTTTCGTTCCCGCGTCTGTTCTTGTCCAGGTTGCAGATGCTCTATTCGCTGTTCCGGCCGCTGCTCTTCGCCCTCGACCCGGAACAGGCGCATCGCGCCGCCTTCTCCTCCCTCGATGCCGTGGCGCGCATGGGCCTTGCGCGCGCCTTCCTGCCATCGGTCCCCGCGGACCCGATCACGCTGATGGGGATTGCGTTCCCCAATCGCGTTGGGCTCGCCGCCGGTCTCGACAAGAACGCCGAGCACATCGACGGGCTCGCCGCCCTGGGCTTCGGCTTCATCGAGTGCGGCACGGTGACGCCACGCGCCCAGCCCGGCAATCCGCAGCCGCGGCTGTTTCGGCTGGCCGGAGCACAGGCACTGGTCAACCGCATGGGCTTCAACAATGCAGGCGTGGCGCGGTTCCTCGACAACACCTCCCGGGCCGCGTGGCGCGGCGTGCTCGGCCTCAACATCGGCAAGAATTTCGACACGCCCAACGACCGCGCGGCCGACGACTATCTCGCGTGCCTGCGGGCGGTGTACGTACGCGCCTCGTACGTCACGGTCAACATCTCGTCGCCCAATACCAAAGGACTGCGCGACCTGCAGGCGGACGCCCTGGGACCCTTCCTGCGCCGCTTGAAGAACGAGCAGGCCAGCCTCGCGGACCGGCACGGCAAGTACACGCCGCTGTTGCTCAAGATCGCGCCCGATCTCGATCCGGCCGGCCTCCAGCACATCGCCAGGCTGCTGGTCGCACACCGCGTCGACGGGGTTATCGCCACCAACACCACCACGTCACGCGAGGGCGTCGCCGAGGACGAGGGGGCGCGCGAGTCGGGCGGTCTTTCCGGCGAGCCGCTGCGGGCCCGTTCGACCGAAGTGGTGCGCCAGCTGGCGCACACACTCGACGGGGCGCTGCCGATCATCGGCGTCGGTGGCATCGCGAGCGGGGAGGACGCGCTGGAAAAGATCGACGCCGGGGCGAGCCTGGTGCAGCTCTACACCGGTCTCATCTACCGAGGGCCGCAGCTCGTGGTCGAATGCGGCCGCGCGCTGGCCCGGCGCCGTGCGGCCGGTCGCAGGCGCAAGTGACGCCGCGAGGTTCTCCCTGGTGGCTCAGGGCCGCGCGTGCACCAGGATGCGGGCGTCGGCTTCGGCCACGGTGACGCCTTCCTGATTGCGACCGACGCCGGCGAGCACGACGACGCCGCCGGCGTGCTTGGGCTTGTCCTGGCGCGCGGTCACCGTCCAGGTGGTGGCGAGGGTATCGCCGGCTCGCACCGGCGCGAGAAACCGGGCGGTGTGCTCGAGATAGGCGATCGCGGTGCCATGGAAGTACATGCCCACGCCGCCGCCCATGATCGCGCTGGTCAGCATGCCATGCAGGATGCGCGTGCCGAAGCGCGACTGCCGCGCGTACTGCTCGTCAACGTGGTGCGGATTGAAATCGCCGATCAGACCGGCGCCGAGCACGAGATGGGTTTCGGTGATGGTGATGGCGCGGCTGAATTGCTCGCCCACCGCCACCTCGTCATACCAGCGGCCGCTGGCGGTCACGGCCTGGTCTTCGCCGGAGCAGGCAGTGGGGCCGGCCGCAATGCGCACACGTTCACGGCCACTCGGGCGCCACCAGCCCTGTGCGGCCCCGGATCGGCTGCGCCCGCCGGCACGGTGCCGCCCCCGCCCCGCCCGGCCTTAACCACCCGCGATCGAGCTGGCGCCGCCGTGCTCCTTCGACCATTTGGCGGGCTCGTGCAGGAAGGCCTCGACCCGGGCGATCGCCGCGGGGCTGAAGTAGTTCATCGCCTTCGCGACCTTGAGCACGTCGCGCCAGGTCGCGAGCGCGTGCATCGATACCTGGATTTCCTCCAGGATCTGCCTGGTCTCGGGATAGATGTCGTAGTTGAACAGCACGAATACGTGATCGACGCTCGCCCCGGCATCACGCAGCGCCTTGACGAAGTTGATCTTGCTCTGGCCATCGGTGGTGAGGTCCTCGACCAGCAGGATGCGCGAGCCCTCGAGTTCGGCACCCTCGATCTGGGCATTGCGCCCGAAGCCCTTGGCCTTCTTGCGGACGTAGTGCATCGGCAGCATCAGCCGCTCGGCGATCCACGCCGCGAAGGCGATGCCCGCCGTCTCGCCGCCGGCAACGCTGTCGATCTGCTCGAAGCCGACCTCGCGGAGGATCGTCGCCTCGGCGAAGTCCATGAGGGTGCGGCGTACGCGCGGATAGGAAATCAGCTTGCGACAGTCGATGTACACCGGGCTCGCCCATCCCGAGGTGAAAATGAACGGCTTGTCCTCGCTGAAATTGACCGCCTTCACCTCGAGCAGGCTGCGGGCAGTGATCTCGGCGATGGTGTCTCGGTCAGTGGTGATCATGCAGGGGTCCTCGTGATCGGAAGCGCCGGGCAGGCGGGGGGAAGGAGGCGGGGGGCTGGAGCGCGGCGCGCAACCCGTAATCGTACACGCCGGCGGCCCGCGCACGCGGTACCGCCCCGCGCCGCCTTGAACGCGGCAGGCCCCACCTGAAAAGCGCGGACATCAGGGCGGGGGCGAGCCGCCCTGCTCCACGGCACTACGCTCTGCGCATGGCTCCCACGCGAAGCCGCCGGCTTCCACGCCGGCGACGAGATGCGCGAGCGCCGCATCGACGATCGCGGGATCGCCCCGCACCCCGAGCTCCAGGCGGCGGGCGCCATCGACCACGAAGCTCGGCAGGCAGAACAGCCGCGTACCCGGAAAGCGCGCCACGTTGTCGTCCATCAAGCCCAGGAGCTGGCTCTCGCCGGCGCCATGCACGACGATTGCGCGTTCGCGTTGCGGCAGGGCGCGGTAGTCGCCGTAGTCATGATCGAGCACCCAATCGAGCATCGGCCACGCCATCTGCGGAAAGCCCGGGAAGAAGTGATGGTCGCGGATGGAGAACGACGCTACCCGGTTCACGGGATTGGGAATGATCCTTGCCCCCCGCGGGAACTCCGCCATCAATACCCGCGAGGGATACGCGGCGGCGCCGAACTGGGCTTCCAGCTCCGCCACCGCCTGCGGATGCCGCTCGACCGGTACATCGAGCGCGAGGGCCGCCGCCTGGCGGGTGTGATCGTCCGGCGTGGCACCGACACCGCCGAATGCGAACACCGTCTCGACGCGGCCGAACGATTCGCGCAAGGCGGCGGCAAGCCGGCCGCGGTCGTCGCCCTCGTAGCGGACCCAGGTGAGCTGCATGCCGCGGCTCGCAAGGGCCGCGATCACGTGCGGCAGATGCTTGTCGGCACGCTTGCCCGACAGGATCTCGTCACCGATGATGAGCGCGCCGATGATCACGTCTCAACCGCTTGCCGCCACCAGGCGCGACCGGCGACAGCGGTGACCCGACGCAGCAGGCACCGACTGCCTCAAGCCGCGGCGGGCTCGGGGAACTTGCCCCCGATGTTGGCCATCATGCTGGTGAAGGCGCGATCGATGAGCGGCTCGGCTTCGACCAGGCGGGCGCGGTCCCCGCGGAAACGCTGGGCGAGATCGTTGGCGGTCATCGACATCGCCTTCTGGCCCTGACGGTTGGTGAAGAGATAGGTGCCGCGCAACGGACTCACCCACGCGAGCTTGGCGAACGACAGCTGGCCGTCGTCGTCCTCGAACTCGACCCACGTGCCGCGTTCCAGGCTCTGGGCGATTTCCAGGAACTGATCGGCGACGATCTCCGGAACCTCCAGCATCGCCGGCGCGGCGGGCGCCATCGCCTGCGCAAGCTCCTCGGCCTTGGCAGCCGCGGCGGTGTCACCAGCTGCCTTGGCCTGCTCCGCTTCGGCCCTGGCCTGCTCCGCGACGACCAGCGTCGGTGACGCGGCCGACGCGAGCGATGGCTTGACCGCCGCCGCGTGCGCTTCGACCAGATTCGCCATGAAGCGCTCGCGCTCGTTGCCGGCCCATGGCACGTTCTGCAAGCCGACGCTCATCCGCTTCAGCAGCGAAGGCAGGAGGGCCACCAACCGCTTGCGGTCCTCGGCACCCCGCTTCGGCTGGACGCTCCAGACGAGGTCCTCGAGAGTCGCCGTGCGCTGCGCCCACGCGTCGCTTTCCTCGCCGTCGTCGAGGTAGGTGCGTTCCATCGCGCGGGTCCAGTTCTCGCGCAGGAACACCGCCAGGAAGTTGGGCAGCGCGCCGGTGCGGATGCGCCGCTCGATCTCGCCGCTGACCACCGATGCGGCGAGCGCCCGACGGTCACGCTCGTTGACCTCGTCGGCGGACGTCTGGATGTTCTCCTCGGCGGCCTCCTCCTCCTCGGCGAGGAAGTCGGCCAGCGCCGTGCGCATCTCCTCGAAGATGGTGAGGTTGTCGGTGAACCCGTCGAGGATGCGGTGGACGATCTCGTCGAGCTTGCGATAGAGGGGGTCGTCGTTGCCCATCGCGGTGGCCCAGCCGAGTCCGGCCTGGGCGAGCTCGTTCACCAGCAGGCGCGACGGATGGTTTTTCTTGGCGAAGAACGCGCCGTCGAGCATCGCCGCCTTCAGCACCGGGATCTGCAAGCGCGCGAGCAGCGCCTTGATGCCGTCCGGCAGGTCCTTGGTCTCGAAGATGAAGTCGAAGAGCATCGCGACGAGCTCGATGGTCATCGACTCGAGCTGGTTCACCCGCTTGGCGAGCGGCGACTGCTGCAGGTCGCGCAGGACGTTGTGCCGGCCCTCGGGCACACCCGAGAACTGCACCGCGCCATCGCCCAGGTCGAAGCCGGTTTCGCCTTGCTGGAGCCGGGCGAGGCCCTCGCCGAGCTGGGGCGTGACCATGATCGGCGCACCGGGCACGTATCCGGATGGCGTCGTCGGCAACGGTCCGCGCGGCACGAACGGGCTCGGCGCCGTATCGATGGCAGGCAAACCCGCGCCGGCTGGCGCGGCGTAGCCCTGCGGGGGTGCGGACGCCGGCGCGGCAGGGACTGCCGAGCCGAACATGCGCTTGAAAAGCGACATGATGTCGACTTCGGCACTCGGTGCCGGAACCGGGGCCGACGCCGATGTCGACGGCGTCGCCCCGGGCGTCCCCCGCGGCGGCAGGCCCGCGTTGCGATTGATGACGCGCGACCGGGTGCGCGGGATGATCTGCAACGACGCCAGGTGATCGTTGAGATCCGCGTAGATCGAACCGATCTCGGCGAGTGCGGCCTGATTGATCTCCTTCAGGATGGCGAACTTGACGCGCGACTCCGTCTGCATGCCATCGAGGGCCTGCGCAAAGGCTTCGACGATGGTGGTAGGGGCAAGCGGATTCGCCTTGGTCGACAGCTCGGAATTGCCCATCAGGTAGCCCATCGCCACGTTCAGGGTCTGCAACTCGTCGTAGCAGAGGTTCTCGACCCCACGGACAATGTTGCCCGTGAGCACCGATTCCTCGACGGTCGTGTCGGCCACCAGCGTCAGGCTCGTGGCCTGCAGTTGCGCGAAGTCCGTCTTGGCTTCCGTCTTGCCGGCGATGCGGTCGTCGACCCCCTTGCGCAGGTTCTGCTCGAACGCGGCGAGAAGGGTTACCCGCTGGGACAGCAGCGCGGCGCGCGCGTCCAGATACATCGTCTGGAGCTCGCGGACGTCGGTGTTGCCCGCACGCTCCATCAGCATCGCCGTGACGTTGTCCAGCATCGTCGCGAACGCCTGTTGCAGGCGATGCACGACCCGGTCACGACATTCGGCGAGAATGCGCGACACCTCCTGCGTCGGGGGGCGCCGGGCCGAAGTGTCGGTGGTCGTCGTGTTCACGGTCGCATGGTCGCTCGCTTCGATGCCACCCGAGCGCCACGCCAGCCCGCAGCGTCGCGACGAGTAAAAAAGCCTTCAAAAGCAGGCGCAAAAAGGTGAAAGTTACTGTAACACGCCGGTTGGGCACACGCTATCGGACCACCACGGATGGATCACCGGCCGATGTCGTTCCAGGCCTTTTCGGCGCGTTTGTACGACACAGGGTACGGGGTCTTCAGTTCCTGGGCGAACAGCGATACGGCAAGCTCCTCCAGCAGCCACCGGAACTCGGCGAGACCGGCCTCGTCCCGACCTGCTGCACGATTGCGCTCGAGCCGCTCACGGTAGCGGAGCCACCAGCTTTCGAGCTCCTCGGCGTGCCGCGCGTCCCGCGCGGGGTTCTGGGCGTGCTTGGCGAGACGTCGTTGCAGGGCCTCCAGGTAGCGTGGCAGGTGCGCGAGCTGAGACCACGGCGTGGCGGTGAAGAATCCCGGGTGCACCAGCGCATCCCGGCGGGCCCGCACCTCGGCGCCCAGGCGCGCCAGCGCCGGCGGCAACGCGGCAAGCCGCTGGTTGAGGCCCTGATACGCTGCCGCCACGGCGGCGAGCAGGCGGAAGGCCGACTCGGCGACCGCCGGCAAGCGCGTCCGCGCCCGCCGGAGCTGGTCCGCGAACGCCTTCTCGCTGCGGGGCAAGGCGTCGTCGCCCACGAACGCCCGGTCGAACACGGCCAGCAGCACATCGGCGAGCAGGCGCTCGGCCGGCACGGCGCTGCGCAGGGCCAGCGCGGTCGCGGCGAAATTCGGCGGCCCTTTCTCGTACCGGACGAGATCCCGGGCAAGGGCGATGCGGATCAGTCGGACGATCCCGGCGCGGGTCGCCCGGTCGGCAGCGGCTGCGGTGTCGAGCAAGGTAAGGGACACGGTCTCGCCGTCGTCGACCAGCGCCGGATAGCCGGTGCGGCGTTGCTGGCCGCGTCGCTGGGTGAGCGTTTCCGGAAGGTCGCCGAAATCCCAACTCTTCATGCCGCGCTTCTCGAACGCAGGTCCTGCCTCCGCGAACGACAGCTGCGCGGCTTCGCCAAGCTGGGCGCGCAGCCCGGCGAGGTCCCGGCCTTCGGCGAGCTCCTGGCCACCGTCGTCGACCACCCGCACGTTCACCAGGAGGTGCGGCGGCAGGGCCACGCTGTCCCACACCTCGGCAGGCGGTGCCTCCCGCAGGCGCCCCCGGATGAACTCGCGGAGCGCGCCGGCCAGCGGCACGGTGGGCGAAGGCTCCGCGGCGAGAAAGGCCGTCACCACGTCAGTCACCGGGATCAGCCGGTTGCGCCACGCCTTGGGAAGCGCGCGCAGGTAGAACGTCACCTTCTCCCGCACCATGCCCGGCACCAGCCACGACAGCAGGGCGGCATCGATCTGGTTGAGCAGTGCCAGCGGCACGGTAAGGGTGAGTCCGTCGCGCGGATGGCCCGGCGCGAACACGTACCTGAGGGCGAGGCGCGTGCCGTCGACGGCAAGCGCGTCGGGGAAGTACGCCTGGGTGACGTTCACCGCACCATGGCGCATCAGCGCCTCGCGGGTCAGGAACAGCCGCTGCGGTTCGGACTGCTCCGCGCGGGTGCGCCAGTGCTCGAATCCCGCCGTGGAATGGATGTCGGCCGGCACCCGCGCGCCATAGAACGCCGCGATGCTGTCCTCGTCGACCAGCACGTCCTGGCGCCGCGCCTTCTGCTCGAGGAGCGCCACCTCGGCGATCAACCGGCGATTGTGGGCGAGAAACGCCCCCTTGGTCGCCAGGTCGCCCGGCACCAGCGCCTCTCGCAGGAAGATGGCGTGCGCCGCGGCCGGGTCGATGCGTCCATAGCTCACCCGGCGACGCGCCACGAGCGTGAGTCCATAGAGTTGCACGCGCTCAGCGGCGATGACCTCGCCACGCTCCGCATCCCAGCGCGGCTCGAAGTAATCGCGGGTGACGCGATCGCCCGCCACCGTCTCGATCCATTCCGGCTCGATTCTCCCCGCGCACCGGGCGAAGAGTCGCGAGGTCTCGACGAGCTCGGCCGCGAGCACCCACTTGGGCGGCTTTCGGGCGAGACCCGATCCCGGATGCAGCAGGAAGCGCAGGCCGCGGGTGCCGTCGAAGCCGTCGCCGTCCTCGGCGCGTTGTCCGACGTTGCCCAGCAGTCCCGAAAGCAGTACCTGGTGCAGGGTCTGGTAGCGCGCCGCATCGTGGGCCTTGGGCAGCGCCGGTTCCCACCGCCAGTCCTGCTCCTCGAGCAGCGCGACCAGCTGGGCATGCACGTCACGCCACTCCCGCAGCCGCAGCAGCGACACGAAGTGGGCGCGACACACGTCGACGAGTTGTCGGTGCGAGAGCCGTCGGCCGAGCTCGGTCGTGAAGAATTCCCATAGCGCGACGAAGGAAAGGAAGTCGGAGCGCTCGTCGCGGAAGCGCAGATGCGCCTGGTCGGCGGCCTGTTGCTTTTCCAGCGGTCGCTCGCGTGGATCGGGCACCGACAGCGCGCTGGCGATCACCAGGACCTCGGCGAGGCAGCCGCGGGCACGACCCTCGAGAATCATCCGGCCGATCCGGGCATCGACGGGGAGCCGCGCCAGCTCGCGGCCGAGCGCGGTCAGCGTGCGCTCCGGCGTCACCGCGCCGAGCTCGTCCAGCAGCTGGTAACCGTCGGCCACAGCGCGCGGCAACGGCGGATCCACGAACGGGAATGCGTCGACGCGGCCGATCTCGAGGGCAGCCATGCGCAGAATCACCGAGGCGAGCGACGCGCGCAGGATTTCCGGATCGGTGTAGGCGGGGCGCGACGCGAAGTCGGCTTCGGCGTACAACCGGACGCAAATGCCTTCGGCGACCCGACCGCAGCGACCCGCCCGCTGCGCGGCCGCTGCCTGCGAAATCTTCTCGATCTGCAACAAGGTCGTCTTGTTGCGCACCGAGTACCGCTTGACCCGGGCGAGCCCCGAGTCGATGACGTAGCGGATCCCAGGCACCGTGAGCGAGGTCTCGGCGACGTTGGTCGCGAGCACGATGCGCCGCCCGCTCCCGGGCTTGAACACGCGCTCCTGCTCGGCCACCGACAGCCGCGCAAACAGGGTCAGGATCTCGACTTCGCGGGCGTACGGCCGGCGCGCGAGGCTGCGGCGCAGAAGCTCCGCCGTCTCCCGAATCTCGCGCTCCCCCGGAAGGAACACCAGCATGTCGCCGCGGCGCTCGCGCCACAAGTCCTCCGCCGCCGCGACAATGGCGTCCTCGAGCTCCTCCTCGTCGTCGGCCTCGTCGTCGCCGGAACCGAGGGGGCGATAGCGGATCTCCACGGGGTAGAGCCGACCGGAAACCTCGATCACCGGTGCCGGCACGAGCTCGCCGTCGACGGTCGCACCGAAATGCCGCGCCAAGCGTTCGGCGTCGAGCGTCGCCGACGTGATGATGACCTTGAGGTCCGGTCGCTGGGGCAGGAGTTGCCGCAGGTAGCCGAGCAGGAAGTCGATATTGAGGCTGCGCTCGTGCGCTTCGTCGATGATCAGGGTGTCGTACGCGGAAAGCAGCCGGTCGCCTTGCGTTTCGGCGAGCAGGATCCCGTCGGTCATCAGCTTGACGAAGGCGTCGGGTCGGGTGTGATCGGTGAAGCGCA
>JBDTWB010000025.1:0-31433 GCA_040006895.1 Casimicrobiaceae bacterium
CACCCGAATCACCCGAATCACCCGAATCAACTGCAGTCGAACGAAGGCCGACGCGCACTGACGTGGCGCCGTCTACCCTCAACAGCCTGCCTGGCCGGGTGATCATCGGCACGGCATCAGCGACGCCCACGCACCGCGCGGCGCCACGGCAGCCGCCGCACCGGGTCTGTCACAGCTTGCGGACGAGGCCCACCATGATTCCGAAGATTTCCAGCGCGCCCTCCGGCCGGATCACCGGATAGGCCTTGTTCTCCGGGCAGAGCACGAACCGCCCGCGCTCCGTGTCGAGTCGCTTCAGGGTGAACTGGCCATCGACGATGGCGATCACGATGTCGCCCCGCTTGGCGCTCGCGGTCTTCTCCACCACCACGAGGTCGCCTTCCAGGATCCCGGCGTCGATCATCGAATCCCCGCGAACCCGGATGAGCACCGTCTGCGACGGGCGGTCGATGAGGTAATCGTCGATGGTGACCGCGTCGCCGTGGCCGTCGTCGACGGGATTGGGCATCCCGGCCTGCACCGACGACTCGGCGAGTAGCCGCTCGAAGAACTTCTTGGTCGGGGCGAGGCGCCGATCCGGCGTACTTTCGAGATACCCCGCGAGCTTCAGCCGCGCCACCATCGCCGCGACTGAGGACTTGGACTTCAGTCCCAGAAGGTTGCCGATCGAAGCGTACGAGGGCAGCGCCCGGTGCTGGGCGTAGTAATCCTGCAGGCCAGCCAGGTAAGAACGATCGTTCGACATGCTGTTACAATACCGAACGAGCGTTCGGGGGTCAAGGGGTAGATGTGGCACGCCCGGAACCGCATTCCGAGGCTGCCTACGGAGCCGTCGCGCTGAGCGTCGCCACCGAATCAGACGACGTCGTCATCCGCGCCGTACGGGACCGAACCCCAGCGCAGGCCTTGCAGGCACTTGCACGAATCACCAATGCGATGATCGTTGCGGAGAGCACCTCGCCGATGCAAACACTGGCGGTCGCAACGGCCGGTCCCGTGACGTTGCCGCGCATCACGCGGACGATGGCGTTCGTCGACCTCGAGACCACCGGCATGACGCCCGGTGTCGAGGCCATTACCGAGGTCGGCATCGTCCGGGTCGACGTCGATCCGGCAGGCGGCACGGCGCAGGTCACCGAGTGGAGCAGCCTCGTCCACCCGGGCCGCCCGATTCCGCCCGAGATCCAGGCCATGACCGGGATCACCGACGCGATGGTGCGCAATGCACCGTCGTTTGCGAGCCTCGCCGATCGGGTCCAGGCGCTGTGCGCGGACGCGATCTTCGTGGCCCACAACGCCCGGTTCGACTACGGCTTCCTTAAACATGCCTATGCCCGCCTCGGGCGCAGGTTCTCGGCGCGCGTGCTGTGCACCGTCAAGCTGTCGCGCCGGCTCTTTCCGGAGGCGCAGGGCCACGGCCTCGATGCCGTGGTTGCGCGCCACGGGTTGCCGTGCGGCGATCGGCATCGCGCCCTCGGCGACGCGCGCATGCTCTGGGCATTCGTGCAGACGCTCCACCGGACCTTGGCCGCGGACACGATCGACGCGGCGGTGCGCCGGATCCTGCGCACCCCGAGTCTGCCGCCGCATCTCCCGCCCGATGCACTCGACGTGCTGCCCGAGTCACCGGGTGTGTACATGTTCCATGGCGAGAATGCGCTGCCGCTCTACATCGGCAAGAGCCGCAACCTGCGCGAACGCGTCGGAGCGCATTTCTCGGCGGACTATCGCGGCCCCACCGATTCCCGCCTTTCGGCGGAGATCCGCCGGATCACGTACGAGGAGACCGCCGGCGAAGTGGGGGCGCTGCTGCGCGAGGCTGCCCTGGTGAAGGCTTTGCTGCCGGCTCACAACCACGCCCTGCGACGCAAGGCCAATGCCGGCGTGCTGGAAGTCCTGGCCACCGATGACATGCCGCGGTTCGTCCCTGCCGCAGCCGTCGAGCCTCGTGAACTGGGCGGATGCTACGGCCCCTTCAGCTCGCGCCGCAACGCGCGGGAGAGCCTGCACGCCCTCGCCCACGCGCATCGGTTGTGCTGGAACGCGCTCGGTCTGGAGCGGCGCGCGGGCCCGTGCTTCGCGCACCAGGTCGGCAAGTGTGCGGGCCTTTGCGTCGGCAAGGAGACGATCGCCCAACATCGCGACCGGCTGCTCGCAGCGCTCGCCTCCCGGCAGGTGCCCGCGTGGCCTTACCCTGGCATGGCCGTTGTCTACGAGCCCGACGCCTTGCGCACGCGGGTCGATGCGCATGTCGTGCGCGACTGGTGCTGGCTCGGCACCGCCCGCGACGAGGTCGAACTGGGAACGCTCCTCGACGCACCACCACGCCCGGAATTCGACTTCGATATCGCGCGGGTGCTGATCGGCGCCCTCGCGCGCCGCAAGTTACGCGTCGAAGGCGTGCCGGTGCGGAAGACGATGCCGGCCTGAGCCGTAGGTCCCGACCCGTCCGCGCCGCCGCGCTCTCCAACGCGCTGCGCTCGCGCGCCGCAGCCCTGCCGGCCGCAGCGGCGCAGCTACGTGCCGAACACCCGCCGCACCGCGGCCTGGACCCCTTCGCCGACGCAAAGGCCGCGGCGCGACGCAGCGGCATTCACGTGCGCGATGACGCCGCTCTCCCAGGTGTCCCGCGCTTCCCCGATCCTGGCGCTCGCATGGCTGCACGCCACCGCCGCCAGGTCACAGCCATCGAGCAGGGCCAGCGCGGCGATGCCCGCGCCGTCCTTACCTACGCCCGCGTCGTTGAAGCAACACAACGCCGTAGGCACGCACATGGTAAAGACCGCAGCGCTCCTGCCGCCGTGCGAGCCGCTCACGACCACGTGACCGCCATCCGCCGGGTCGACAGACGAGATCGAGTCGAGCAGCACCACCTTGCGCCTGCCGAACTCCGCGACAACGGACCGCTCCATAATCGTCAACCCCCGAACGTACCCTTGAGCAGATCCGTCACGCGCGCCGCGGGATCGGTGCGGATGCGCTTCTCCTCCTGCCCGATCACCAGGAAAATTCCATCCAGGGCTTTCTGCACGACGTAGGCGTCGAGGTCGAACGAAACGCTGCTGGCGAACGGAACGGCCTGGTAGCGGCCGACGAGATCGTCGTACTGGCGCGTGACGCCGGAGTCCGCCATCGAGCGCTCCACGATCGGCCGGAACGACGACTTGAGACGATCCGAGGTCTTGTCCCGGAAGTACTCGGTGGCCGCCGTGTCGTTGCCACCCAGGATCCTGCGTGCATCGTCGAAGGTCATCTCCCGGATCGCGCGGACGAAGATATCCCGTGCCGCCGGCGCGGCCTTTTCGGCGGCGCGATTCATGCTGAGCACGAAGGCGTCGACCTGCGGCCCGTAGCCCACGAGGCGCAGGCCCTTGTCGACCAGCGCGAGATTCTCCGGCATCGCGATCCGGATCAGCTCGTTGCGGAAGTAGCCGCCCTCGCGACCGGTGAGATCGACGGCGTTGCCGGCACTGACCTGCAGCGCCTCCTTCAGGCCGGCCGCGGCGTTGCCGTCGCTGACGCCGGCCGATGGCGCCGCCCTGAGCAGGCTCTTGAGATCGGGAAACTGGGCGCTTGCCGGGCCGCAAAGGCAGCCGATGAGCGCGGCGAAGAGCAGGATGCGCATGGCGTCGATCCCCGTCGGTTATCGACACCCATGGTGCCACGTTCGCGCTTCGCGCAGTGTCCGGAAAGGTCAGGGGCGCTGAACGAGCGGGGCTGCCGCGCTATCCGAGAAGCCAGATGGCGTGACCCTCGGGTTCCGCGAGCGCGACCGGACGGGTCACCCGTTTCGGGTTTGCTGCCCTCGCAGGATCCCGACCCCTCGCGGCGCACCGTGACGGGGCAGCGCCGGATCCCGGGCATCGCAGGTGATAATGACCCCTACCGGCATCGCCACGTGCGCGCCGCACGCTGCCGACCGGCGATCATTTTCAAACAGGAGCCACGATGGAAAAAACCAAACCCCTTGGACGATCCGGACTGGCCACTCCACCCCTGGTCTTCGGCGGCAACGTCTTCGGCTGGACAATCGATGAGCCGACGTCGTTCACACTCCTCGATGCCTTCGTGGCAGAAGGCTTCACCTGCATCGATACCGCAGACTCCTATTCGCGCTGGGTACCGGGGCACCAGGGCGGCGAGTCCGAGGCCATACTGGGCAAGTGGCTCAAGGGCCGCCAGGATCGCGCCCGCCTGGTCATCGCGACCAAGGTCGGCGCCGACATGGGCGCCGGCGGCAAGGGACTTGGCCGCGCCCACATCGAGCGCTCGATCGATGCCTCGCTGCGCCGGCTCAATACCGACTACGTCGACCTCTACCAGTCGCACTTCGACGACGAGACCGTGTCGATCGAGGAAACACTCGAGACCTACGCGCGCCTGGTCGAGACCGGCAAGGTGCGTGCGATCGGTGCCTCCAACATGCCGCCCGCACGCCTGGAGGCCTCGCTCGCATTCAGCAGCGCCCATGGCTTGCCGCGTTACGAAACCCTCCAGCCGCTCTACAACCTGTACGACCGGGAACGGTTCGAGCACGACCTCGCGCCCATCACCACCCATGCCGGGATGGGCGTGATCCCCTACTACGCGCTCGCCAGCGGCTTCCTCACCGGCAAGTATCGATCCGTCGAGGCGGTCGCAGGGACCGCGCGTGCCCATTCCAATACCAAGTACCTTACGCCCCGCGGGTTCCGGATCCTGGCGGCCATGGATGCCGTCGCAGCGGGCCGGGACGTGACCCTGGCGGCGATCGCTGTCGCCTGGCTCAACGCCCAGCCGGCCATCACCGCCCCCATCGCCAGCGCCACGTCCCTCGGGCAGCTCCACGAGCTATTGGCCGGTGCGAGGCTGCAGCTCGGCGCGGACGAGTTGGCGAGCCTTGCGGCGGCGAGCACACCGGACGCGGCAAGTCCGGCCGCTTGAGTGTGGTGGCGCGCACGTCCGAGTGCTTTGCGCACCGTTGCGACGGTCTGCGAGCTCCCGGGCGCGGCACATGCCCGCAGGCCCGGAATGGCCGAAACACTGCTAGTGTCCCGAATCGGAAGTTCGTCGAATCAACTTGCGAAGGCTGCGGCGGTGCCCAAAATTGACGAAACGGTGCACGGCGAGGAGCTCGCCGCAGCGAATGTCGAGGACCTTGGCAAGGCGAGCGACGAAAGCGGGGCGCCGTTTCTCGACGTTTTGTGCAGCGAACCTCCGATTCGGGACACTGGAGTGCGCCCCGTGTGCTGCCAGGAATCGCCGTCTGCACCAAGGGCACGGAACGCACGGGCGACGCTCGTGTCTCATCTTCCGCCGCAGTTGAGGACGGGCCGAAAACCCGTCGCAGCACGCCGCATGTAAGCGAAGCACCGGCGTGCCGCGTTTCCCAAGGCAGCACGTAGGGGCGTCGCTGTGACGCCCGCCCTTCGAAGCGGCGCACCGCCCGGGAAACGCAATGGACCAGGAAACCGAAGCACCAGCGCCGGAGGTGACGCACCCCCGGCTGAGTCGTCGTGGCACCTTTCTGGGTAGCGTGATCGCCCTGCTCGTGCTCGCCGGCCTTGCCTGGCTTGCATGGCACCTGACCCATCCCGACCTGCCCGCCACGTCAGGATCGACACCGGGCGGGCAGACTCGCCCCGGTGCGAGCGGAGCGGCGGGCACGGGCGGCGGACGTGGGTCCCGTGGTGGCGCGCCGCCCACCACGGTCGGTACCGCAGCGGCCGAGCGTAGCGACGTACCCATCGTGCTCGAAGCGCTCGGTACGGTCACGCCCGCGGCCACCGCGGTGGTGCGACCCCAGGTCACCGGGGTGCTGAACCAGGTGCTTTTTCGCGAAGGCCAGGAAGTGAAGGCCGGCCAGCTCCTCGCCACCCTCGACCCGCGCCAGTTCGAAATGGCATTGATGCAGGCGACGGGACAGCGCCTGCGCGACGAGGCCCAGGTCGAGAATGCCCGCCTGACCCTGCAGCGCTACCAAACCTTGCTCGCCCAGGACTCGATCGCCCGCCAGGACGTCGACACCCAGGCGGCGCTGGTCAAGCAGCTCGAAGGGACGATCGCCGCCGACCGCGCGGCGGAAGGTGCGGCGCGGATCAATGTCAGCTACACCCGCATCGTCGCGCCGATCTCCGGCCGCGTGGGGCTGCGCGTGGTCGACGTCGGCAACCTGGTCGGCAGCAACGATGCCAACGGCATCGCCGTCATCACCCAGCTCGCGCCCGTCGATGTCGAGTTCGCCGTGCCGCAAGATCGCGTCGGCGAAATCCAGGCGCGGTTGCGCGAGCGTGCGCGCATGCCGGTGACGGCGCTCGACCGCACCCGCACCCAGGTGCTCGAAACCGGTGCCTTCGCGACCCTCGACAACGCCGTCGATACCCAGACCGGCACGGTGCGGGCCAAGGCACGCTTTCCGAACAAGAACCTCGCGCTCTTCCCCAACCAGTTCGTCAACGTTCGCCTGCTGCTGCGCACTCTGACGAATGCCGTCGTGGTACCGGTCGCCGCGATCCGTCACGGCAGCAACGGCGACTTCGTGTTCGTGCTCGACCAGGTGTCGAAAACGGTCAAGATGCAGCCGGTGACGGTGGGCCAGGCGACCACCGACAAGATCGTCATCGCGACCGGACTCGAGGCCGGCGCGACGGTCATCACCGAAGGCGCCGATCGCTTGCGCGATGGCGCCCGCGTGGTGCTGCCGGGCGATGCGCCGCAGACGGGTGCGCGGCGAGGCGCGGGTCGCAACGCCGCCGGCGATGCCAGTGCGGGTGCCGGGGCAGCGACAGGTGCGGGTGCGGAAGCGGCTCCCCGCGCCCGCGGCAAGGGCAATGTCAGCGGAGGCGATGCGACCGGCACGCCCGGCCGCGGCACTGACGCGGGCGGAAGCGACGCGGGCGGTGCGCGCGTGCGCCGCAACGGTAATGGTGGCGACGCGCCTGCTGGGGCGCGCGAGCGCAGCGGCAACGGTGCAGGCGAAAGCGGTGGTACGAAGGCCCAGTCCGCCACCGAGGCCGCGCCCGCCACCGCGCCGCGCGCGGGCGGCGGCGGCAATGGTAATGGCGGCGGCACTCGCCGGTCCTCACCCGCCGCGCCGGCGGAAGCGCCGGCGCAGTGATCTCGCGCCTCGGCGAACCGGCGAGGCGGGACCGCGCATGAGTCCGTCGCGTCCGTTCATCATGCGGCCGGTGGCGACGTCGCTACTGATGCTGTCGGTCGTGCTGGCGGGCCTCGTAGGGCTGCGTTTCCTGCCGCTGTCGGCGTTGCCGCAGGTCGACTATCCGACCATCCAGGTGCAGACCCTCTATCCCGGCGCCAGTCCGGAGGTGATGGCGCAGACGGTCACCGCCCCGCTCGAGCGCAACTTCGGGCAGATGTCGGGCCTGCAGCGGATGAGCTCGACCAGCGCCGCGGGGGTGTCGATCGTCACGCTCCAATTCACTCTCGGCGAGACCCTCGACGCCGCCGAGCAGGAAGTGCAGGCGGCGATCAACGCGAGCGGCTCGCTGCTGCCCGCCGACCTGCCGGCGCCGCCCATCTACGCCAAGGTCAATCCCGCGGACGCACCGGTGCTGACCCTCGCGATCACGTCGGAGGTGATGCCGCTGACCGACGTGCAGAACCTGGTAAACACCCGGCTTGCCCAGAAGATCAGCCAGGTCTCGGGCGTGGGGCTGGTGAACCTGTCCGGCGGCCAGCGTCCCGCCGTGCGCATCCAGGCCGATACCCAGCTCCTCGCGTCGTACGGCCTCGGCCTCGACACCCTGCGTACGGCGATCACCGCCGCCAATGCCAATGGCGCGAAGGGCAGTTTCGACACGGCCACGCGCGCCTACAGCATCAACGCCAACGACCAGCTGCTGACGGCGAACGACTACCGCAACCTGATCGTGTCGTTTCGCAACGGCGCACCGGTGCGCATGCGCGACGTGGCGGTGGTGGTCGACGGCGCCGAGAATGCGCGCCTCGGCGCCTGGGCGAGCCTGCCCTGCACGACCGCCCGGGAGCGTGGCGCCGGCCAGGGCGATGCCGGCGAATGCATCCGCGGCCACATGCTGCGTCCGGCGATCATCCTCAACGTGCAGCGCCAGCCCGGCGCCAACGTCATCGCCACGGTCGACGCGATCAAGGCGCGTCTGCCCGAGCTGACCGCAGGATTGCCCGAGGGCGTACAGGTCAATCTGCTCACCGATCGCACCACCGGCATCCGCGCCTCGGTGCTGCATGTCGAGATCGAGCTCCTGCTGGCGGTGCTGCTGGTGGTGCTCGTGATCTTCGCCTTCCTGCACAGCGTGCGGGCCACCATCATCGCCAGCATCGCCGTGCCGATCTCGCTCGTCGGGACCTTCGGGGCGATGTACCTCCTGGGCTACAGCCTCAACAACCTGAGCCTGATGGCCCTCACCATCGCCACGGGGTTCGTGGTCGACGACGCCATCGTGATGATCGAGAACATCGCCCGCCACCTCGAGATGCGGCGCGCCGCGCTCGCCGCCGCCGAGCGCGACGGCCAGGTGGTCGACGAGCCGGGCCGGTTGCGGGTAGCCGTGGATGCCGCCTTTGCCGGAGCCGCGGAGATCGGCTTCACCATCATCTCCCTCACCGTCTCGCTCATCGCAGTGCTGATCCCGCTGCTGTTCATGGGCGATGTCGTCGGACGGCTGTTCCGCGAGTTCGCGGTGAGTCTGGCGATCACCATCCTGATCTCCGCGGTGGTGTCCCTGACGATGGTGCCGATGATGTCGGCGCGATGGCTGAAAAGCGAGAGCGAGCAACCGGAGGGTGGCGTCGGGGCGCGTCTCACCCACGCCTTCGACCGCCTGATCGCCCGGTACGACACCGCGCTGACCTGGGTGCTCGCCCGCCAGGGCCTGACTCTCCTGGTCGCGGCCGGCACGCTGGTGCTGACGGTGATGCTCTATCTGTTCATTCCCAAGGGTCTCTTCCCCACCCAGGACACCGGCCAGTTGCAGGCCCGGGTCGAAGCCGTGGAATCGGTATCGTTCGCGCGCATGGCCGACCTGCAGCAGGCGGCGGCGCGGGCGATCCTCGCCGATCCCGCCGTCGCCTCGCTGTCGTCGTTCATCGGCGTGGACGCGGCGAACAACACCATGCTGCACACCGGCAGCATGCTGATCAATCTGGCGAGCGACCGCAGCGACGACCAGCACGTGATCATGGACCGCCTGGTCGGGCGGGTGCGCGAGGTCGCCGGCGTGAATCTCTACTTGCAGCCGACCCAGGACCTCACCATCGACGCCGAGACCGGGCCCACGCAATACCGGGTTTCGATCGAGGCCGCCGACAACGCCACGGTGGTGCAATGGGCGACCCGGCTCGCGCAACGCCTGCAGCGGGTGCGCGAAGTGCGCAACGTCACCTCCGACGCCGACGCCACCGCGCTGGCCGCGTTCGTCACCCTCGACCGGGATACCGCGGCGCGCCTGTCGATCACCGCAGCGACGGTGGACGACGCCCTCTACAGCGCCTTCGGGCAGCGCATCGTCTCGACCATCTTCACCGAGACCAACCAGTACCGGGTCATCCTCGAGGCCCGCCCCGGGCTGCTCGGCACACCGCAATCGCTCGGCTTGCTGCATGTGCGCACCGGCTCCGGCGACACCACCCCGCTGTCGGCGATCGCGCGCATCGACGAGCGTCCCGCGCCCCTGCAGATCACCCACGTTGCGCAATACCCGGCCACCACCATCGGCTTCGACACCGCTCCCGGGGTGTCGCTCGGCCGTGCGGTGGATGCGATCCGCGCCACCGCCGACGACTTGAAGCTGCCGAGCGCGGTCACTCTTACCTTCCTCGGCTCCGCCGGCGCCTATGGCACCTCGCTGTCGAACCAGCTGTGGCTGATCCTCGCCGCGATCATCTGCGTGTACATCGTGCTGGGGGTGCTCTACGAGAGCTACATCCATCCCCTGACGATCCTGTCGACCCTGCCCTCGGCCGGTGTCGGCGCGCTGCTCGCGCTGATCCTCGCCCGTCACGACCTCGACGTCATCGGCATCATCGGCATTATCCTGCTGATCGGCATCGTCAAGAAGAACGCCATCATGATGATCGACTTCGCCCTGGACGCCGAGCGCCAGCAGGGCAAGTCGCCGCGCGAGGCCATCCACCAGGCCGCGCTGCTGCGCTTCCGGCCGATCCTCATGACCACCCTCGCCGCCCTGTTCGCGGCGGTGCCGCTGATGCTGGGATGGGGTGAAGGCGCGGAGCTTCGGCGGCCGCTTGGGCTGTCCATCTTCGGCGGCCTGATCGTGAGCCAGATGCTGACCCTCTTCACCACGCCCGTGATCTATCTCGGCTTCGATCGGCTCGGGCGACGCTGGTTCGGACGCAGTCCCTCGGCGCCCCCGGTGGCGCTGCCGGAGCGCGAGCGGTGAACTTCTCCGGGCTGTTCGTGCAGCGACCGGTGGCCACCGTGCTGCTGACCATCGGCATCGCGCTGGCCGGCATCGCCGGATTCATGGGGCTGCCGGTCGCGCCGCTGCCCCAGGTCGATTTCCCGGTGGTGTCGGTGAGCGCGCGACTGCCGGGTGCGAGCCCGGAGACCATGGCCACCAGTGTCGCCACTCCGCTGGAGCGCCGCCTCGGGACCATCGCCGGCGTGAACGAGATCACTTCGTCCTCGGGCAACGGCTCGACCCGGATTACCCTGCAGTTCGACCTCAACCGCCGCATCGACGCGGCCGCGCGCGAGGTGCAGGCGGCGATCAACGCAGCGCGCGTCGATCTGCCGGCCACGCTGCGCAGCAATCCGACCTATCGCAAGGTGAATCCTGCGTCGGCGCCCGTGGTGATCCTGGCACTCACGTCGCGCACCCGCTCGCCGGGTCAGGTCTACGAAGACGTCGCCAACGTCGTCTCCCAAAAGCTCGCCCAGGTGGAGGGTGTGGGCGATGTCGAGATCGGCGGCGGCTCGCTGCCCGCGGTCCGGGTCGAGCTCCTGCCGTATGCGCTCAACCGGTACGGCGTCAGCATGGAAGACGTGCGCGCCGCCATTCAGGCATCCAACGCCAATCGGCCCAAAGGCGCGGTCGAGGCGAACGGCCGGCGGCTGCAGATCTACACCGGCGCGAACACGGCCACGGCCGGCCGGACCGCCGCCGACTATCGCGGCCTGGTGGTTTCGTGGCGCAATGGCGCGGCGATTCGACTGGCCGACGTCGCCGAGGTCGACGACGGGGTGGAGGACACCCGCACCCTCGGCCTCTTCAACGGCCAGCCGGCGGTAGTGGTGCTGATCACGCCCGAGCCCAACGCCAACGTGATCGAGACGGTCAATGGCGTGCGGGCGCTGCTGCCCGAGCTCGAATCCCAATTGCCGAGCGACGTGCGCCTGCAGGTCGCCTCCGACCGCACCAAGTCGATCCGCGCGTCATTGCACGAGGTCGAGCTGACCCTGGTCATCGCCATCATCCTGGTGATCCTGGTGGTGAGCGCGTTCCTGCGCACAGTGCGCGCCACGATCATTCCCGCCGTGGCGACGATCGTGTCCCTGCTCGGCACGTTCGGGGTGATGTACCTCCTCGGCTTCAGTCTCAACAACCTGAGTCTCATGGCATTGACGGTGGCCACCGGTTTCGTGGTCGACGATGCCATCGTGGTGCTCGAGAACACCACCCGGCACATCGAGCAGGGCATGGATCGCTTCCACGCTGCCCTGCTCGGCGCCCGCGAGGTCGGCTTCACCGTGGTCTCGATCAGCCTGTCGCTGGTCGCGGTCTTCATCCCGCTGCTGTTCATGGGCGGCCAGGTCGGGCGACTCTTCCGCGAGTTCGCGGTGACCCTGTCGGTCGCGGTGATGATCTCCCTGCTCATCTCGCTCACCACCACGCCCATGCTCTGCGCGTGGCTGCTCGATCGCGAGGGCCACGTGCGGCAACCCGGACCGGTCGCGCGCTTCTTCGCCCGCGGCTTCGCCGGCGTGCACCGCGCGTATGCGCTAAGCCTCGACTGGGCACTGGCGAGCGTCTGGCTGGTGCTGTTCAGCCTCGTCGCCGTCATCGTCATGAACGTCTATCTATTCATGGCCGTTCCGAAAGGGTTTTTTCCCCAGCAGGACACCGGCCAGCTCTCCGGCGGCCTGCGCGCCGACCAGAGCATCTCGTTCCAGGGCATGAAGGACAAGCTGCGTCAGCTCGTCGACATCATCCACGGCGACCCCGCGGTCGACACCGTCGTCGGGTTCACCGGCGGCGGTCGCGCCGGTGGCGGCTTCATGTTCGTCAACCTGAAGCCGCTGGGCGAGCGCACCGAAAGCGGCCAGGCGGTGATCGCGCGGCTGCGCCCGAAGCTCGCCCAGGTGACCGGAGTCACGCTGTTCCTCAATCCGGTGCAGGATCTGCGCATGGGCGGCCGGCAGACGACGTCGACCTACCAGTACACCCTCAAGAGCGACAACGTCGCCGATCTCAAGAACTGGGCCGTGCGGCTCGCCGAGGCCATGAAGGCGGAGCCTGCGCTGACCGACGTCGACACCGATCAGAACGAGAACGGCGTCGAGGTCATGGTGACCGTCGACCGCGCCACGGCTGCGAGACTCGGGGTCACGGCGCGCGACGTCGACAACGCGCTCTACGATGCCTTCGGCCAGCGCCAGGTGGCAACCATCTACAACGAGATCAACCAGTATCACGTGGTGATGGAAGTCGCACCGCGCTTCGCCAAGTCGCCGCTGGTGCTGAACGACGTGTACGTGCCGGCGCACGGCCCGGCGGCCAGCGCGTCCATGCCGGCCGGCTCCGCTGCCGGCGGGAGCGCGGTCGCTTCCAACGCCGCTTCGAGCTCGACGGCGAATGCAATGCCAGGCAGCAGCGGCAGCAACGCCGCGAATACGACCACCAGCACCACCACCAGCGCCAGCACCACGACCGCCGTCATCAATCCGGGCGCGCGCGACCAGTCGACCGGACAGCCCGTCGGCGCGAGCGCGACCCGGATGGTGCCGCTCTCCGCATTCGCCCGGTTTTCCGAGGGGGCCGCGGCGACGGCGGTCAATCACCAGGACGGCGAGCTCGCCACCACCGTGTCGTTCAACCTCGCCGAAGGCAGCAACCTTTCGGACGCGCAGAACGCCGTGCGCGCTGCCGAAGCGCGCATCAGCATGCCCACCAACGTACGCGGCAGCTTCCAGGGAACGGCCCGCACCTTCGAGGCCTCGCAGAACCAGCAACCGCTGCTGATCGCGGCGGCGATCCTGGTCATCTACATCGTCCTCGGCGTGCTTTACGAAAGCCTCATCCATCCAATCACCGTGCTCTCGACCCTGCCCGCCGCCGGATTCGGGGCGGTGATCGCGCTGATGCTCTTCGGTCTCGATTTTTCCATCATCGCCCTGATCGGTATCTTCCTGCTGATCGGCATCGTCAAGAAGAACGCCATCCTGATCATCGACTTCGCCCTCGAGGCCGAGCGCACCCGGGGACTGTCCGCCGTCGACGCGGTGCGCGAAGCCTCGCTGCTGCGCTTCCGGCCGATCCTCATGACCACCCTGGCCGCAGGCCTCGGCGCCCTCCCTCTGGCGATCGGCTTCGGCGAAGGCGCGGAGCTGCGCCGGCCGCTGGGCATTGCCATCATCGGCGGACTGATCGCGAGCCAGGTGCTGACCCTGCTCACCACCCCCGTGGTGTATGTCCTGCTGGACAAGCTGCGCCGGCGCAGTCCGCTCGAACGCGAGCTCGGTCGTACCGGTGGCGAGCGCGCCGTGGTGGCGTCGCCATGATCGCCCTGCTGCGCGGAACGCGCTGCGCCGGTGCATTCCTGGGCGTCGCGCTGCTCGTCGGCGGCTGTGTCGTCGCGCCGACCTACGAGCGTGCCACAACGCCGCTGTCGCCCACGTTCAAGGAGGCGGAGGGGTGGGTGGCGGCCACACCCGCCGATACGCTGCCGCGCGGGCCCTGGTGGACGCTGTTCGACGACCCCACGCTCACCGCACTCGAAGTGCAGGTCGAGTCGGCGAACCAGACCGTCGCGGCCGCGATCGCGGCGTACGAGCAGGCACGGGCGCTGGTGCGCGAGCAGCGCGCCGGACTCTTTCCCGCGGTGACGCTCGACGGCGGCGCCAGCCGCAACCGCAGTGCCGGGGTCTCGCGGAGCAGCTATCAGGTCAGCATCGGCGGAAGCTGGGAGCCGGACCTGTTCGGTCGCCTGAAGGAAACCGTGACCGCGGCCAGCGCGTCCGCCCAGGCATCGGCCGCCGATCTCGCCGCGGCGCGACTTGCCGCTCAAGGCGAGCTCGCGGCCAACTACTTCAATCTGCGCGCCCTCGACGCCCAGCGCGACCTCCTGGCGACGACCATCACCAGCTACACCCGCAACCTGCAGATCAACCAGAACCGCTATGACCAGGGCATCATCCCCCGCACCGACGTGCTGCAGGCCAAGACCCAGCTCGCGAACTCGCAGGCCGATCTGGTCGGCCTGGAAAGCCAGCGTGCGCAACTCGAGCACGCCATCGCGGTGCTGATCGGCGAAGCGCCGGGCAACTTCACCTTGCCGGTCGCAGCATGGCAGGAGCAGGTTCCGGCGGTGCCGCCCGCGGTGCCTTCGGTGCTGCTGCAGCGCCGCCCGGATATCGCCGCGGCGGAACGACGCATGGCCGCGGCCAATGCGCAGATCGGCATCGCCCGCAGCGCGTTCTACCCAAGCTTCAACCTCAACGGCTCGCTGGGCCAGGGTGGCGCTCGACTCGCGGACCTGTTCAGTGCGTCGGGAACGCTCTGGTCACTCGGCGTGCAGGTGGCACAGACACTCTTCGATGCCGGCGCACGCAAGGCCCGCGTGGCCGGTGCCGAGGCCGCGTACGAAGCCGCCCTCGCCCGCTACCGCGCCACGGCACTGGCCGCGCTGCAGGACGTCGAGAACCAGCTCGTGGCGACCCGGGTGCTGCGCGAGCAGGAAGCACTGCGTCGCGAGGCGAGCGTCGCCGCCGACCAGGTCGAGCAGCAGGTGCTCAATCGCTACCGCGCCGGACTGGTGAATTACACCGAGGTGGTCACGGCCCAGGCGACGGCACTGACGGCACGCCGCAACCTGGTGCAGCTCATGGCGGCGCGGCAGGCCACGGCCGTTGCCCTCATCCAGGCGCTCGGCGGCGGTTGGCAGGATAGCGACCTGCCGGGCGCGCCATGACGGACATTCCCTGACAGAAACCTCGTGCTCGGCGCTCATTGAGTGTCGATCGAGCTTCCGATTCCTGCGATGACGCCTCTGCGATCGTAAGCATGACGGAGCAGCGCGGCGGTTGCAGGGCCAACCCGCGCCCCGACTCGGGCGGCTTCCGGTAGGATGCGGCGATCGTCTTCCCGGAGCATGCCGTGGCGATCGACATCGAGGCACTGAAGCGTTCCAAGGCCATTGCGGGTCTTCCTTTCCACATCAACAAGATCGGACACGTGGTGCTGAACGTGAGCGATCTCGAGCGCTCGGTCGCGTTCTACACCGGCGTGCTCGGCTTTGCCGTGTCCGACGTCTATCCGGACAGCATGGTCCCCGGCGGCATGGTGTTCATGCGCTGCAACGCCGATCACCACGGTGTAGCGCTGGTGGGGTCCATGAACGATCCCTCGGAGCACCGCGAGCTCAATCACATGGCCTTCGAGGTGACCACGCTCGACGAGGTCGTGCGGGCCTATCATTTCCTGCGCGAGCACGACGTGCCGATCGACTTTCACGGGCGGCGCCGCGCGGGCTGCCAGATCGCCGTCGAGTTCCGCGATCCCGACGGCCATCGCCTGGAAATCTACTGGGGCCTGGATCAAGTACGCCCGGGCGGCGCGGTGCGGCCCACCCACGAATGGAAAGGCGCGAACACCCTCGCAGGAGCGATCGCCGATCCCGTCCGCGGGCAGCACACGCGCCTCGCCGATTCCTCGCTGAAGGTCCCGACATAATGGGGTCAGATCACTTTAAGCAATGCACCGTAATTCGAGTCTGACCCCATTTAATTTACGCGAGTCTGACCCCATTCAATTTCAGTTTCGTTCAACCCGATGAATTCCGCCCCGACCGCCGCGGCGCCCGTGCCAGCCCTGGCGGTGGACGGACTCACGGTCGAGTTCGCCACGACCGAGCGCATCGTGCACGCGGTTCGCGACATGTCGTTCACCGTAGCCCAGGGCGAGACGGTGGCGATCGTCGGTGAATCGGGCTCGGGCAAGTCGGTGACCGCGCTGTCGATCATGCGCCTGATCGAGCACGGCGGCGGACGCATCGTCGCCGGCCGGATCGACTTCATGCTTCCGGACGGCACCCGGGTCGATCTGGCACGGGCACCCGGCGTTACGATGCGCGCGATCCGCGGCGCCGAGATCGCCATGATCTTCCAGGAGCCTATGACCTCGCTCAATCCGGTGTTCACCGCCGGCGAGCAAATCGCGGAGTCGATCCGCCAGCACCAGGGCAAGGACCATCGCGCCGCCCGGGCCGAGGCATTACGCATGCTCGAACTGGTGCGCATCCCCGAAGCGCGCGCCGCGCTCGACCGCTTTCCGCACCAACTCTCCGGAGGCATGCGCCAGCGGGTGATGATCGCCATGGCTCTTGCCTGCCGGCCGCGGCTGCTGATCGCCGACGAGCCGACCACCGCCCTCGACGTCACCGTGCAGGCACAGATCCTCACCCTGATCCGCCTGCTGCAGGACGAGCTCGCCATGGGCATCGTCTACATCACCCATGACATGGGCGTGGTCGCGGAGGTCGCCGACCGCATCGTGGTGATGTACCGCGGCGAGAAGGTGGAAGACGGCGACGCGACGACAGTGTTTCGCACGCCCCAGCATCGCTACACCCAGGTGCTGCTCTCCGCGGTGCCGGCTCTCGGCGCGATGCGCGGCACCGAAGGTCCGAAGGCGTTCGACCTGGTGCTGATGAGCGATGCAGCAACGACAGCAGTGGCTGAACCCATTGCGGCCGCCATGCCGGAGACGGCCGCGGTTGCACCGCCCGACGCCCTCCCGGATTCGACGGTGCGGGCCATCTCCGGGGTGACCGCCGGTGTGTCGAGCACGGCGCGCCAGGAGACGCTCGACAGACCGACCGGAGCGACGGCGGGTGCAGCGGCGTCGCCACGCATGACCGCCAACCCGACGGCGCGCGCGTCCCCGTCCAAAGCCGCGGGCGTCCGACCGCTCCTGCGAGTGCGCGGTCTCACCAAGCGCTTTCCCGTGCGCTCCGGCATCTTCGCTCGCACGCGGCGGCTGGTGCATGCGGTCGAGCAGGTGAGCTTCGATCTCGCCGCCGGCGAGACGCTCGCCCTGGTGGGCGAATCGGGCTGCGGCAAGTCGACCACCGGACGTTCGCTGCTGCGGTTGATCGACATCGATGGCGGCGAGATCACGTTCGACGGCCGGGACATCGGCCGCATGTCGCGCGACGCGCTGCGCCCCGTGCGCCGCGACCTGCAGATGATCTTCCAGGATCCGTTCGCCTCGCTCGATCCGCGCCTCACCGTCGGTTTTTCCATTGCCGAGCCGCTATACGTGCACGGCGTGGCCGCGGGCGACGAGGCCCGCGAACGGGTCGCCGCCCTGCTCCGGCAAGTCGGCCTCGCGCCGGAACACGCGCAACGCTACCCGCACGAGTTCTCCGGCGGGCAGCGGCAGCGAATCGCCATCGCCCGGGCGCTGGCGCTCAATCCGCGGATCATCGTCGCCGACGAGGCGGTGTCGGCCCTGGACGTGTCGATCCAGGCGCAGATCGTAAACCTGCTGATCGACCTGCAGGCCGAGCGCGGCCTGGGCTATGTGTTCATCTCCCACGACATGGCGGTGGTCGAGCGCGTCAGCCACCGGGTCGCGGTGATGTATCTCGGCCAGATCGTGGAGATCGGCCCGCGCCGCGCGGTTTTCGAGAATCCCCAGCATCCCTACACCCGCAAGCTGATCGCCGCGGTGCCGGTCGCCGATCCCGCACGGCGCAATCGCCGAATGGAGCTATCATCCGAGGAGGTGCCGAGCCCGATCCGGGCCGTCGGTGACGCGCCGGTGGTGGCGCCGCTCGAAGCCGTCGGACCGGACCACTTCGTCGCCCGTCACCGCATCGGTGGGGCCTACTGACACCTGTGGAACCGAATCCTCCGAACAGGGATGAACCGCGCGCGGCGTCGATCCCGGCCGCGCGCGCCGTTTTCAAAGATCGTCGGGATCCTGACTGGAGATACCAAGCATGAAAGCGCGCTTTCGTCCTCTGCTGCTGCTGCTCGCGACGGCGGTCGCGGCAAGTCCCGCATTCGCCGCCAAGGACATCGTCTTTGCTGTCGCCTCGACGTTCACCACGACCGACCCCTACGATGCCAACGACACGCTGTCGCAGGCGATGGCCAAGTCGTTCTACGAGGGCCTCTACGGCTTCGACAAGGACATGAAGATGGTGCCGGTCCTCGCCGAGAGCTACGAGGCGAGCAAGGACGGCCTCGTGTACACCATCAAGCTGAAGCGCGGCATCAAGTTCCATGACGGCACCGATTTCAAGGCGGAGGCCGTCAAGGCCAACCTCGACCGGGTGACCAATCCGGACAACAAGCTCAAGCGCTACGGTCTCTACAACAACAACATCGCCAAGACCGAGGCCGTCGACGACGCGACGGTGCGGATCACGCTGAAGACCCCGTTTTCGCCGTTCATGAGCCAGCTCGCGCATCCTTCGACGGTGATGATCAGCCCGGCAGCGCTCGCCAAGTACGGCAACAAGGACATCGCGTTTCACCCGGTCGGCACCGGACCGTTCAAGTTCGTGGAATGGAAATCACCGGACTACCTGAAGGTCGCCAAGTGGGAAGGCTACTGGCGCAAGGGCTACCCGAAGGTGGACACGATCACCTGGAAGTCGGTGG
Source organism: Casimicrobiaceae bacterium (assembly GCA_040006895.1). Classification (GTDB taxonomy): domain Bacteria; phylum Pseudomonadota; class Gammaproteobacteria; order Burkholderiales; family Casimicrobiaceae; genus CAIWHR01. The sequence goes on from JBDTWB010000025.1 coordinate 18,827, forward strand.
TCGACAACAACTCGCGCGCCGCACTCATGCAGACCGGCGAGGCGCACTTCACCTTCCCCGTGCCCTACGAGCTCGCCGAGGTGCTGAAGGGCAAGCAGGACCTGGAGGTCGTCGCCGCACCGTCGATCGTGCTGCGCTACCTGTCGATGAACACCCAGCAGAAGCCGTTCGACAATCCCAAGGTACGCCAGGCGATCGCCTACGCGATCAACAAGGAGGCGCTCGCCAAGGTGGCGTTCGCCGGCTATGCCGAGCCGGCGCAAGGGGTCGTGCCGCAGGGTGTCGAGTACGCCCTCAAGCAGGGCCCGTGGCCGTACGACATCGCCAAGGCCAAGCAGCTCCTGACCGAGGCCGGCTTCCCGAACGGCTTCGAGACCGAGCTCTGGTCCGCGTACAACCACAGCACCGCCCAGAAGGTGACCCAGTTCCTGCAGCAGCAACTGCAGCAGGTCGGCATCCGTACCAAGATCACGTTGCTCGAAGCTGGACAGCGCGTCGAGAAGGTCGAGAGCTGGCAGGATCCGGCAACCGCGCCGGTGCGCCTGTACTACGTCGGCTGGTCGACGTCGACCGGCGAGGCCGACTGGGCGATCCGGCCGCTGCTCTACGGCGAGTCGTGGCCGCCGCGTCTCTTCAACACGGCGTACTACAAGAACCCCAAAGTCGACGCCGACATCAAGGGCGCGCAGCTCACCACCAACTCGGCGGAAAAGGCCAAGCTCTACGAGGACGCGCAGAAGACGATCTGGCAGGACGCGCCCTGGGCGCCGCTGGTCACCGAGCGCCTGCTGTCGGCGCACAGCAAGAAGCTGTCGGGTGTCTATGTCATTCCCGATGCATCATTCAACTTTACCGAGATCGATATCCAATAATTGCCCCACGTCGATGGTGGTGAAGAGATCGCGTGCGGGCGGCCCGCTCGGTCATGAGATGCCGGCGCGGCCCGAAGGGGCCGTGTCGTCCCTGGGTGTCGTCGGATAGCGAGTCCCCGCCTGACGATCTGCCTCGGCCGGCCCTCCAGTGCCTGCGTGCCCCGTGTGTCCTCGTCGGGTGGGGCAGCCATGGGTATGCGGATCGCCTCGGGCGCGGTGCTGTAACGGCTATCGACACGAGCGCACGATGCTCCAGTACATCACCAAGCGCCTGATCGGTCTTGCCCCGACGCTGCTGATCGTCGCCGTCCTCGTATTCATGTTCCTGCACCTGCTGCCCGGCGATCCGGCAAGGCTGGCCGCCGGACCCGACGCCACCCCCGAGACGGTGGCACTGGTGCGTTCCGATCTCGGTCTCGATCGTCCGTTGTTCGAGCAATTCACGCGCTTTGTCAGCGGGGTGCTGCGCGGCGACTTCGGGCGGTCGCTGCGCACCAAGCGGCTGGTGTCGACCGAAATCGCCGACCGCTTCATGCCGACCTTCTGGCTGACCGTGGCGAGCATGACGTGGTCGGTGGTGTTCGGATTGGTGATCGGCATCGTCTCGGCGGTGTGGCGCAACCGCTGGCCCGATCGCCTCGGCATGACCCTCGCGGTGTCCGGCATCTCCTTCCCCGCGTTCGCGCTGGGCATGGTGCTGATGGAGGTCTTCTCGGTGAAACTCGGATGGCTGCCGACGGTCGGCGCCGACAGTCTCCGGCATTACATCCTGCCTTCGCTCACCCTGGGGGCAGCGGTCGCGGCCATCATGGCGCGCTTCACCCGTTCGTCGTTCGTCGATATCCTCGGCGACGACTACATCCGCACCGCGCGCGCCAAGGGCCTTGGCGAGACGGTGGTGGTCATCAAGCACGGCCTGCGCAACGCCCTGATTCCGGTGGTCACCATGATGGGCCTGCAGTTCGGCTTTCTGCTCGGCGGGTCGATCGTTGTCGAGGTGGTGTTCAACTGGCCGGGGCTCGGCCGTCTGCTGGTGGATGCGGTCGACGCACGCGACTATCCGGTCATCCAGGCACTGGTGCTGCTGTTCTCTCTGGAGTTCATCCTGATCAACCTGATCGTGGACGTGCTCTACGGACTCATCAACCCGGCGATCCGCTACCGATGACCCCCGTACCCTCGCCCGCTCCATCGACACCAGCCGCACCCGCCGATCTGCCCTCCCAGGTCCGCACGCCGTGGAGCGAGTTCGTGCGCAAGTTCCGGCGCCAGCACGTGGCTCTCGTCGCGGGCGCCTTCGTGCTGCTCTTGGTGCTGGTGGCGATTTTCGCGCCCTGGATCGCCCCCTACGACGCGGAAAACTACTTCGACTACGACCATCTCAACGACGGGCCTTCCGCGCGCTACTGGCTGGGCGTCGACCCGCTCGGCCGCGACATCTTCAGCCGCCTGGTCTTGGGCGCCCGGATCTCGCTCGCCGCGGGCTTCGGCTCGGTCGCGATCGGCGCGCTGGTCGGCACGGTGCTCGGACTCCTGGCCGGCTACTTCGAGGGTTGGTGGGATCGCATCATCATGCGCATTTGCGACGTGCTCTTCGCGTTCCCCGGGATCCTGCTGGCGATCGGGATCGTCGCCATCCTCGGCGGCGGCATGGTGAACGTCGTGGTCGCGGTCGCGGTGTTCAGCGTGCCGACCTTCGCCCGACTGGTGCGCGGCAACACCCTCGCGGTCAAGCACCTCACCTATGTGGAGGCCGCGCATGCGATCGGCGCTTCGGACGCGACCATCATCGCCCGTCACATCTTTCCAGCCACAATCTCGGCAGTGGTGGTGTATTTCTCGCTGCGCATCGGCACGTCGATCATCACCGCCGCCAGCCTTTCGTTCCTGGGTCTGGGCGCGCAGCCGCCCACGCCCGAATGGGGGGCCATGCTCAATGCGGCGCGCTCCGACATGCTCATCGCTCCGCACGTCGCCATCTTTCCCGCGGTGGCAATCTTCGCCACGGTGCTGGCCTTCAACCTGCTCGGCGACGGCTTGCGCGATGCACTCGATCCGAGAATCGAGCGGCGTTGATCACGATGACCTCATTCGTGCGCCGGAGTTGATCGCGCGCCGGATGCGTCCACACACGCTGCCGACTGCGCGGCGACGGCGTCCGGAGCCTTGGCCCGGGGGATGCGCTCCAGGGACTGTCGTCGCTGGATCGCCGCAGGACCGGTCGGCGAGCGCGCGCCAAGCGGAGTCCGCTCCCAGGCCGGCGAACGTTCCGTCCGCGGCAAGCGATGCGATCCACTGCTGCACATCCGCACTTCGATACGCGGCGCACGACGCCAACGTCGTCGACGGTCACGGCAGCCTCGCGAATCTCTTCGGCCCGGCGTCGACCATGCTGCACGGCCCTGCGCCAGAACCGCGTCGCCTGCCGATCCCATTCGAGCCGGGTTAGGTTTCGGCTAGGGATGCCAGCAACGCCTGCGCCCGTTCGCGTTGTCCGTACCACCAACCGCGCCCGCGGCGAGCTGCCCATCCGCGCTGGGGGACGGTCGGGCATGACACCCTATCGTGTCCAGCATGCGGCGGACGCAATGGATGATCCGCGTCCACGACGAGGGGCTCCCTCAGCATGCTCGGGCGCAGTGCCACTCCCGAGGTGGCGACATGGGAGGATGCCACGACGAATGCCGCGCATTGCCGTTCGTCGCACAGCAAACGCGAAGCTCGTCCGGGATGGATAGGCGGGATCGACCTCGAGGCGCGGTAGCCCCCGAAATGTGACCTGTTCTGCGACGGCTGCGGGCGGCGCGCCGTTCGGCCACCACCCCTGCTACGTTCGCGCCCGACCCTCGCGAGCGCTAGTGTCGCGCCGCCACGGCCGGTTCGCCCTTGGTAATCCCGACGCGGCGGATGGCGTTCACCAGGAGCGGCGGGGTCAACAGCGTCGTCAGCAACACCACGATGATGAGCATGGAAAAGACATAGTCGGGGATCACCCCGAGCGCCTTGCCGGTGGCGGCGAAGATCAAGCCGACCTCGCCGCGAGGCGCCATGCCCCAGCCCACGACCCACTTGTGCACGCCCTTCCCGGCTGCGACCCCGGCGACCAGCTTGCCGGCAAAAGCGATCACCGTCATGGCCAGCGCCGCCAGGATGATCCGGCCGTCGGCGAGCGTGGCCAGGTTCACCTGCATGCCGGTGAAGACGAAAAACATCGGCACCAGCATGTGTCCGACCGGTGCCATGACTTCTTCCAGGTGACGGCGTCCGTGGCGGTCCAGGGTGGCGTCGATCCGCGCCTGGGCGACCGGTCCGAGCTCGATCGCCGTGCGGCGCAGCTCGCGGACGAGCGCGGGCTCGGCGAAGCCCCTGAACTGCACCTCGTCGAGCACCAGGCCTGCCGCAAACGCACCCACGATCGGCGCCAGGCCGATCATGCTCGCTCCCCAGGCGAACGTGAGGCAGATGAACAGGAGAACCGCGATTTTCATGGCGGAGCTTGCGTCGATCGCACAAAAGAACCGCGAGAAATGCGGCGCCCCGTAGTGGCCGAGCGCCAGAGCACCCACGAGGAACAACAAGGCCTTCGCGGTGATCCACGCCACGCCCATGGCATCGACGCCGCCGGAGGTGACGACAGCCGACACCAGGGCGAGGATGATGAGTCCCATGACATCGTCGATCACCGCTGCGCCCAAAACGATCTGGGCTTCGCGCGACTGCAGCACCCTGAGGTCCTGGAAGACCCGTCCCGTGATGCCAACCGACGTGGCAGTCAGGGTCGCCCCCAGGAACAGGTGGCCGTTGAAGCTGAGATCAGGCAGGAGCCACGGCCCGATGAGATACGTGCCGAGCAGCATCGGCACGACCACGCCGATGGTCGCGACCAGCAATGCTGCGGCTCCGACCTTGCGCATCGAGACGACGTTGGACTCGAGGCCGATCTGGAACAGCAGGATGACCACGCCGAGCTCCGCCAGGAAGCGCAGGATCTCGCTGCCCGCGACCTGCGCCACCACGCCTTCGGCACCGGGAATCCCGACGAGATAGATGTTGCCGATGACGATGCCAATGACGAGCTCGCCCAGCACTGCCGGCTGGCCGATGCGCTCGACCAGGGCGGCGGCCTTGGCGAAGATCAGGATGAGAGCGATCCAGAGGAACGTGAATCCGACGTCCGCACCGGCGCCGGACGCGAACGCCGCGGGTGCTTGCAGCACCACGAACACGGCGGCGGCCAACAACGTCCATCGCCGCCGGACGCCGCCGCCACGTGACCAGCCCTGCGGCGCGGTCCGCATCACGCGCCTTGCCGGTCGTAACGGACTGCGCGCAGCTCGGCCGGGGACACACCCGCGCCACGCCGGCCTCGCCGCGTACGAAGACGCGTCATGAAAGCGGCGCGAAGAACCGCAGCACCGCGTCGCGATCGAATGGCGTAGCCAGGGTCGCGTCAGCGCCGGCGACCCTGGCCAGGGAGAGTTGCGCAAGCTCGCCGGCATCCCCGCATCCGAGCACCACGACGACGATGCCAGGGTGCGATTCCTTCAGCTCGCCGATGACGATCTCGCCGGCAAGTCCCGGTCCGAAGCGATCGGTCAGCAGGACGTCCGGGGAACGCGCTCCCGATTCATCGGCCCGGCGTTGCGGCGGGAGCCCTTCGTGTACCTCGATGCCGGCGCGCTCGAGCCAGTACACCAGCAAGTCCTGGCGGGCCGGGTCGAGGCAGTCGACGTAGGCCGGGACCGGCATGGTGGCGGCGGGGGTGCGCTCGCGAAACCCGCCGGTGCGTTCCAAGGTGTGCATGCCGTCCTCCGTGAGGAGCGCCTTCGCGTCGGGCGCGTCATCGGGGATCGTACGGCCGCGGGAGGGGAAGCAAAATGCGGGGCCGCACGTACGGGCATCACCTTAATCGGCGACAACGTGGCGGCCGCCATCGAATACCGCGCACTGCGCAGTCGACGACCTGGTCGGAATCACGGCCCGGAGGATCAAATGTCGCGCCGCGCCCCCACGCTTCGAACTGTGCGCCGCACCTGCGGCCGCCTGACTACGCGACTGCGTGAGGGACCATCACGGGGCACAGCCCCTGCAGGAGACGCCCACCGCGTGGCCGGGGCGGGCTACGCGTTGCGCCGCAGGAGCTTCACGGCCTGGAGCAGATCGGGGAGACCCCGAAGCTGCAGCTTCTCCATCATGCGCGCCTTGTAGATCTCGACCGTGCGCGGACTGAGCCCGAGCGATGCCGCGATATCCCGGTTCTGCCGGCCGTCGGCTACCAGCCACATCACTTCGCGCTCGCGGGTCGACAGCCGGGCGAGGCGTTCCTCCAGTCCAGCGCTCGCGGCCGCGTGCTCGCGACGCAGGCGATCGCGGTCCAGCGCCGCCACGACCGCCGCGATCAGCGTGGTCTCGTCGAGCGGCTTTTCCAGGAAGTCCACCGCGCCGGCCTTGAATGCGGTGCGCGCCGTGGCGACGTCGCCGTGCGCGGAAATCACGATGATGGGGAGGCGAATGCCGCGCTCGGTGAGTGCGGCCTGCAACTCCAGCCCGCTCGTGCCGGGCATGCGCAGGTCGAGCAGCAAGCAGCCGCCCCAGTCCGCTGCAACGGCTTCGAGGAAGGCGTCGGCCGACGCGAATCCCTCGGCCGCGTAGCCCTTGACATCGAGCAGCAACAACAACGAATCGCGTACCGCATCGTCGTCGTCGACCACGTATACGGTCGCTTCACGCGTTGGTGTCATCATCGTCGTCGGCACATGGAAGAGTGATCTCGAACGCAGCGCCGCCGAGCGGACTCGGCACCTGTACGAGCTGGCCACCGTGGGCTTCCACGATGGAGCGACTCATGGCCAGCCCGAGTCCCATGCCCTCGGGTTTCGTGCTGTTGAACGCCTCGAACAGCCGGGCCGCGCGTGAGGGAACGATGCCCGGACCGTCGTCGGCAACCACGAAACGCAGCCCGGGCCCGTGCGCACGCACAGCGATGGCAATCCGCCCGCCACGCTGCCGTGCCTCACCGATGGCGTCGACCGCATTGGCGATCACGTTATGGAAAACCGCCTGCATCTGCACCCGGTCGACCTCCATGTCCGGAATCGTCTCGCCGTAGCTGACCTCGACGTCGACCTGCGCCTGCGTAAGCCTTGGGCCGAGGGATTCGAGAACAGTTCCCACGAGGCCCCGTGCGGTGGTGTGCTCGCGCCGCCCCGATCCTGCCCGGTAGAAGTCGCGCAGGCCACGGATGACCTCCCCCGCACGGCTCACCTCACGCGCCATCCGATCCAGGGTCTCGCGCAGGCGATGCGCGTGGGTCGGCTCGTCGAGCATCACGATGCACGCGCGCGCATACGTGCCGATCGCCGACAGGGGCTGGTTGAGCTCGTGGGCGATGGCGGCGGAAAGCTCACCCGCCGTGGCCATGCGCAACGCGCGATTGAGCGCGGCATCGCGGTTGGCGATCGCCCGCTGTGCTGCCGCCCGCTCGGTCACCGCCATGCCGAGGTAGAGCATGGTGAGCGCCAGGGTGAGCATGAGGAACTGCAGCTCGAACAGGGCAATCCCCTTGTCGGGGATGCGATCGACCCCGGCGATCAAGCCGAGCTGGATCGCCAGCGTAGAAGCGACGGCGCCGCGCACCCCGTGTCGCATCGCAATCCAGATCGGGGGGAGGAACAGCAGGTAGAAGAACTTGAACTCGTCCGCGGCCTTTATGCCGAACACGATCCATAGGGCGAGAACGATCGTCGCTGTTTGCAGGACGAGCTCCGGCCGGATGCGCCGGCGCCAACGCACCGATCGCGCGGAATATTCCAGCAGCAGCGGCGTGGTGACGGCGATTCCGATGGCATCGCCGATCCAGAACTGCAAGGCGGCACGCAGCGCTTCGCCCGGCGCCACGGCGCCGACCGCGACATGCAGACCGACGTAGGGCACCGCAATCACCAAGGGCGCCACCAGCGCAATGCCGACGAAGCGATTGACATCGCGCATGTTGCGCAGGCTTCGACCCACGTTCAGACGCCGCACGAGCAGCGCGCCGGCGGCCGCGTAACCCGCGGCCAGCAGCAAGGACGATCCGATCGTGAGGGCCGGATCGAGCAGCACACCGCGCACCAGGAACTCGGCGAGCACCGCGGCGACGAACAGTACCGGGGTGAACCGCAGCCCGTAGCGCAGCAGCACGAAGAGCGACAGTCCCGGGGGCGGATTCCATGGCGTGATCGCGAGCTGGCCGAGGGGATGGATGTAGCTCACCCAATCCAGCACGCCGTAGGCAACGATGTAGGCCAGCGCGACGGTCGCATAGCCTGCGTCGCGGACATGCGCGTTCCCGTCGGTCGGGGCGGAGCGCGTGCCATGAAGGTCCTCGAGCTCGCTGCCGGGAATCATGGGAAGCTGCGGCGGCGCCGGCGAACGTGCCGTGCTTGGCGCTGGCGCAATCTACACGCGAGGCCGCCGCCTGTGGCGCTCGGGACGGGATTGCGCATCAACCGCCGCCCCGGCGCGTGTACAGATCAAGATGCTCCAGAAAACGCGTGCGCTCCAGGGCATCCGCCCCGTTGAAGGCGATCTCGACGCCCAGGACCGGCAAGGTCAGCGCGCCGATCGTGCGCGGCGGCAACGCGGTGAGCGTGATCCGTACCGAACCCCAGGGGAGAGTCAAGGCGATGTCGTTGCCATCGATCGAGCAGGCCGCGGCACGTGTCGCCCCCGGTAGCCAGCGCAGGAACTCTGCTCGCGTGCAGCCCATCTCGCGTCGCAACACCGCGGGCGGCGCGACCATCAGCCCCCGGCGATGGGTGGCCAGACCGCGAGCGCGTCGCCGGGCTGCAGGGCGTGCGTAGTGCGCGCCGGCCGGGGTACGAACACACCGTTCACCAGCACGATGTGCGCCATGGCTGGCGGTACCCGGAAGCCGTCGATCACCGACTGCACCGTTGCGCCGTCCTCGACCACCAGGGGCAACTCGTTGCCTTTCCGCGAACCATCTCGGCTCCGGGGAATGTAGTCGGTGAGGGTGGCGAAGAGCTTGAGCGTGATATCCACGGCCATCGCTTGGGAGCGGGGATCAATGGGCGCGTACGTGCTGCGCCTGCGCGCTGGCGAGATATGCCTCGGGCAGACGCAGCGGCTCGCGCAGCAGTACATCCTTCCAATCGCCCAGGTGCACCCGCGAGTGGGTCAGCCCCCGCAGCATGCCGACGTGATCGGTGAGCCCGACAGCATTGGAGCCCACCAGCACATCACCGTCGAATTCGAGGCGGAGGTAGCGGTGCTGATCGCCATCGGAGAGCTCGACCGAGGTGCCGCCCGGGACCCCTTCCCACCGCCCGAACGAGCTCGATACCAGGCCGAGAGTATCGAGCACGTTGATCTGCGTGACAGCCTGCAGCTGCGCGACGCGGCCCGTCATGTTGAGGCCGGCACAGGTACCCTGATCGGCGGCATTGGGCTGGATCGCGCTCACCACCGGCGTGCCGGACAGCGCGTCGAACGCCTCGGCACAGTCGCCGGCGGCATAAACGCCCGCGACGCTGGTCTGCATGCGGACATCGGTGAGCACGCCCCGGTCGCACTTGATTCCGGAACCCGCGAGAAAGTCGATGTTGGGTTGCACCCCGGTCGCAGAAATGACGAGTTCCACCGGCAGGCGCACGCCGTTGGAGAGCCGGACCGCAAAAGGTTCGCCGGCTTCGATCGCTTCCACGCGGGCGTCGGTGAAGACCGCCACCTGCTTCGCTTCCACCCAACGCCGGATCATTTCGCCGGCGCCGGCCCCCATCATCCGCGGCACCATCCGGTCGGCCATTTCGACCACCGACAGTTGCACGCCGCGCGCGACCAACGCTTCCATGATGATGCAGCCGATGAAGCCCGCACCGATCTGCAGCACCCGCGCGCCCGGCGTGGTGTGGGTCATGATGCTGCGTGCATCGTCGAGGGTCCAGCACGCGCGCACGCACGGCAGATCGAAGCCCGGTATCGGCGGCCGCACCGGGGTGGCGCCGGTCGCGACCAGCAGTCGGTCGAAAGGCAGCACGGTCCCATCGTCGAGTTCCACTGTCTGCGCTTCGGTGTCGACGGACCGGGCGCGTCCCGTGCGCATGGTAATGCGCGCATCGGCAAAGTAACCCGGCACCTTGCGCAGGTGCGTGCCCTCTTCGGCAATCCGGCCCATGAGCAGGTAGGGAATGGCCATGCGCGAGTACGGCGGTCCGGGCTCGGCACCCACCACCGTGATCTCGTCGGCCGGAGCGTGCTTGCGAATCGTTTCCGCCGCGATTACGCCGGCGGGCCCGTTACCGAGAATGACGTGCTTCACCCGTTCCCCTCGCGCGATGGTCCGCCTGCCCCTGGTTGCGGGCGGCGGATTCGCAGGTTGCCCATCGGTCAGAGTCCGAGACGCGCGCGCGTCTCCGGCTTGAGCTGCCCATCCACGTCCCAGCCGCGCAGCGCGTAGTACTCCGGCAGCATCTTGTCCAGGCCGTTGACCAGGCCCTTGGCCGGGCCGGTCTTGGCCGGCTCGGTGAGGAGCCGCTTGGGCAGGTTGTCATCCTTGCTGGTGAAGCCCGCGCGGTTGTTGAAGTCGCGCTCCATGTTCCACACCCGCTCGCCGATGGTGCTGAGCTCTTCCAGGGTGAATTCCTCGCTGCATGCCGCGGCAAGCTGCGGTTGCAGGTCGGAGAGGGTCCAGGCAAAGGTGGTGAAGATGCAGACGCCCGCGGAGTCGAATACCGACGTCGCGTCCTGGAACGCCTTGACCAGCCCCGCCTTGCCCTCGGTAACCAGCGGATCGGTCTTCATCGGAATCCCGAGCACCTCCGAGGCCACGGTGTAGCCGCGCAGATGGCAGGCTCCCCGATTCGCGGTGGCGTAAGCCAGGCCCATGCCCTGGATGGCGCGCGAGTCGTAAGCAGGAAACTCCTGGCCCTTGACGCTCATCGACAGGTCCGGATGACCATACTTCGCGGTCAGTCGCTTCGAGCCGAGCGCGATTTCCTTGCCGAAGCCCTCGCCTCTCGCGGTCTTCTCCACGAAATAGGTCAACGCCTCGGCGGAGCCGAACGGCGCCTCGATCCCGAGCTGCTCCTTGGTGAGCACGCCCATCTGGTAGAGCTCCATGACGGCGCCGACGGTCGCGCCGAACGAGATCGGATCCATGCCGTCCTCGTTGCAGACGAAGTTGGTGTACGTCAGGGCTTCGAGATCCTTGACGCCATTGGCCGCACCGAGCGCCCATGCAGCTTCGTATTCGAGCCCGCCGGAGGCACCCCAGTATTCGGGTCGGTTCTTCACCGTATAGTGGGTCTCGTCGATCTTGGAGATCCGCCCGCAGGCGATGGTGCAGCCGAAACACGCCTGGTTGGTGACCAGGTTGGGCTTGCCATCGGTCTTGCGCGGCTCGTGCATCGCTTCCGCCGAAATGTCCTTGGCACCTTCGAACTCGACGTCCTGGTGGTTGCGGGTCGGCAACGCGCCCATCTCGTTGATCACGTTCATCAGTACCTGAGTGCCGAACTTGGGCAGGCCCTGGCCGGTGACGGCGTTGTCGGCGAGCACCTTTTTGGCAGCGACGGTCGCCCGCAGGAACGCCTTGGGATCACGGATGTTGCCCACACCCTTGGTGCCGCGCACGGCGATCGCCTTGAGATTCTTGCTGCCCATCACCGTGCCGACTCCCGAGCGTCCCGCGGCGCGGTGCAGATCGTTGACCACTGCCGCATACAGGCAGCCGGTCTCGCCCGCCCGCCCGATCGAGCTCACCCGGATCTGCGGGTCCTGGTGCTTGGCCTTGATGGCGGGCTCGGTCTCCCACACCGACTTGCCCCAGAGGTAGCCGGCATCGAGCAACTGTGCGCGGTCGTTCTCGAGGTAGAGATACACCGGCAGCTCCGACCGCCCTTCGAAGATGATCATGTCCCACCCGGCCATCTTCAACTCCGCGCCCCAGTAGCCCCCGGAGTTCGAGCAGGCGATGGCGCCGGTGAGTGCACCCTTGGTGATGACCGAGTAGCGTCCCCCTGTCGAGGCGATCGTGCCGGTGAGCGGGCCGGTTGCCCAGATGATCTTGTTCTCCGGCGCGAGCGGGTCGACCTTGGGGTCGACCTCTTCGGAGAAGTACTTGGTCGCGAGGCCGCGTTGCCCGATGTACTCGCGGGCCCACTGCATGTTCAATGGCTCGGGTGTGCACGTGCCGCGAGTGAGGTCGACGCGGAGGATCTTTCCAGTCCAGCTCATGATCGCCTCCTAGGCTTGAACCTGGTTGCCAACCTTGTTGGCCCATTGCCGCATGCGATCGAGGCCCGTCCAATCGGCATCGACATAGGTGATCGCCGCCGTCGGACACGCCTTCACGCATTCGGGGTCGCCGCCGCACAGGTCGCACTTCTGCACCTTGCCGGTGGCCTGGACGTAGTTAACCGTGCCGAAGGGGCAGGCAATCGTGCAGACTTTGCAGCCGACGCAGACATCCTCGAGCACGATCTTCGCACCGGTCGAGAGGTCGACGCGGATGGCGTCCACCGGACAGGCCTTCATGCACCACGCTTCCTCGCACTGGGTGCACGTGTAGGGCACCTTGCGCCCGGTATCGTGGAAGTCGAACACCTTGATGCGCGACTGCGCCGGATTGAAAACGCTGTAGGCCTCGTAGCTGCAGGCCATCTCGCATTGCAGGCAGCCGGTGCACTTGTCGGGATCGATGTGAAGCGATTTCTGCACGTTCACCTCCTCGT
>JBDTWB010000026.1:0-30728 GCA_040006895.1 Casimicrobiaceae bacterium
GGCCGTCGCAGTGTTCGATTGCCAATCGCCATCGCCAAACCGCTTGCCCGTTCCAGTTGCCAAGCAGTCGGCAGTCGTCAATGCCCGTTGCCAGCGCCCGTCGTCCCCGATCCAGTACGGCTGCCAACGCGAATACCGCAGGCCCTTGACTCGGCCGGCGGGATTCCGCGGTGCAACCCTCTGGCAGCGATCCCGGCCCTCGACTGCCAATCGACCGTGACGACGCTTGCTTCCCGCGGTCCAATCGCCCGTCGAGCCGGAGACGGTCCGTTCACGCGCGCGGCGTCGGCTCGAAGCGTTGTTCGCGGCGCCCGATGATGCTGGAGGCCAGCCTTGCAGGTTCCTCGGCCCTCATCCCACCGTTCGCGAGGGTACCTTTGAGGTGCCCTATCCCGGCCGACGTGGGTGCGCCGGCACCCCGCAGGGCACCAACCGATCCGAAACGGCGCTCGCGCCCGGTGGCGTCGTGACAGCTCGCTCGACGTGTTCTCCTTTCGTCATCACTCGACGCTGTGTATCCAGTCGTGTGACCGGCGGCCGGCAACGAGGTTTGGCGCCGGTGGTGCTTGGCCAACGCGGCGGTTCCGGATCGTCGCGAGGACCCTCGACGAGAGAGCGGGCCCGCGACCGCATACCGCGCGTCGTCGCCGCACCGTCGCGATGGCGACGCTTCATCCCCCTCGTCGCGAGTTGCGGATGCGATCGAGCCAATCGTCGGCGAGTGATCGTGCGGGATGGCGGCCGCTCCCCTCTCGGCTCAGCGCGCACCCCTGTCGACGCACCCGTCCGGTCCGAGCCACGGCGTCCCGGTCAAGCCGCGGCGGCATGCTAAGCTCATCGAACAAAAGACCTTTCCATCCCGGAGTCCAACGTGCCCGCCCTTCTCCCCGACGTCGATCCCGACGGACTGCTCGAATACTCTGTCGTGTTCACCGACCGTGCGCTCAACCACATGTCGACCCGGTTCCAGGGTGTCATGCGCGAGATCTCGCGGACGCTGAAGGAGGTCTACCACGCGCGTTCCGCGGTCGTGGTTCCCGGCAGCGGAACCTTTGGCATGGAGGCCGTGGCGCGACAGTTTGCGACTGGTCGCCGGTGCCTTGTCATTCGCAACGGATGGTTCAGTTTCCGTTGGTCGCAGATCTTCGACACCGGCAACATCCCCGCGTCCACGAGTGTCATGAAGGCGCGCCCGGTCGGACCCGGCCGGCAGGTGCCGTTCATGCCGCCTCCCATCGAAGAGGTGGTCGCCGCCATCCGCGACACGCGGCCGGAGGTGGTGTTCGCACCGCACGTCGAGACCAGCTCCGGACTGATGCTTCCGGACGGGTACCTGCGTGCCGTGGGCGAAGCCGTCCATGCGGTAGGCGGCCTTTTCGTCCTCGATTGCATCGCCTCCGGGGCGATCTGGGTAGACATGCAGGAAAGCGGCGTGGACGTGCTGGTGAGCGCGCCCCAGAAAGGCTGGAGCAGTCCCGCGTGCGCCGCACTGGTCATGCTTTCCGAGCGGGCCCGCTCGGCCATCGACGCCACCACCAGCACGAGCTTCGCGTGCGACCTCAAGAAGTGGCTGCAGATCATGGAGGCCTACGAGAGCGGCGGCCACGCCTACTTCGCGACGTTGCCTACCGACAGCCTGGCCCGCCTCGCCGAGGTCATGCGCGAGACCGCGACGTTCGGTTTCGACAAGGCCTGTTCCGCGCAGCGCGAACTCGGTGAGCGCGTCCGCGCCATGCTCGCCGAACACGGTGTGAAGAGCGTGGCGGCGCGTGGCTTCGAGGCGCCGGGGGTCGTGGTGAGCTACACCGAGGACAAGGAGGTGCAGTCGGGTCGCAAGTTCATCGCGGCCGGCCTGCAGACGGCCGCCGGCGTGCCGTTGCAATGCGACGAACCCGCCGATTTCCAGACCTTTCGGATCGGCCTTTTCGGCCTCGACAAGCTCGCCGATGTCGCGGGTACCGTGGCGCGACTGCGCCGCGCGGTCGACGAGGTGATTGGCTGACGATCGCGGTGCGTGTGCGGCCGCCGGCCGTCGATCTCTTCCGCGATCCGCGCAGGGCGCGAACGTCGGACGGGTGTCCGGTACCCGCCGCGGCGCGGGCTCTGGCCGTTATCCCGCCGCGATGACGGCGCGCACTCCCGGTGGACTGGCAATGGACGAGTCGTCCGCGCGTGACGTTCTTGCCGTCAAGGCTATCGAAACCAGCGACCGTGCGCGCAGCGTGTGGGGTGATGCCGACCGCGCCTGGGCCACCCGCGCGGCCGCGGAAGTGGTGACCGCCGGCGGCTCGGATGCGAGCTTCGTGGCACGCCGTGCCCGGCTCGCGCTGGAACGATTGCGCGAGCGCGAGGCATCGCTGGTGCAGGCGATCGGCGCACTGCACTGGCGTCCCTGGATCACCCCTCTGGTGCTCGCTGTCGGATTCGTGCTCGGCATCGCCGGTGATCGGATCGGCGGCACGGGTTGGGTCAACATCCTCGCCCCGCCGCTGCTGGGCGTGCTGCTTTGGAACATGGGGGTGTACGCAGTGCTGCTCGCCCGCGGACTGCGTGCCGGCCGTCCCCGTCCGAGGGAGGGCATCATCCGGCGAGCCATCAGGACACTCGCTGCAACGCACCGGCCGGAGCGCGCGCTCCGCGGGGGCGGCCTGGCGGCGGCCACCTTCGGCAGCTTTGCCATGGATTGGTCGCGCCTGGTGGGGCCGCTCTACGCGTTGCGTACGGCGCGGCTGCTGCATCTCGCCGCCGCGACCCTTGCGCTGGGCGCCCTGACCGGCATGTACGCGCGCGGACTCGTGTTCGAGTACCGGGCCGCCTGGGAGAGCACGTTTCTCGGCGCCCCGGAGGTCCATCGGCTGGTTTCGTTCGTGCTCGCCCCGGCTGCTCGCCTGACCGGACTCGCCATCCCATCCGTCGAGCACATCGCCGGCCTGCGCGCGGCAGCCGGCGCCACCGCGGGTGAGAACGCCGCGATGTGGCTGCATCTCTACGCGGTCACGATCGCGATGGTGGTGATCGTGCCGCGGGCGTGCCTCGCACTCGTCGCCGACCTCGCCTTGCGCCGCGCCCGCGCACGGCTCGCGCTGCCGACCGACGACGGCTACTTTCGCCGGCTGGTGCGCAGTTTTCGCGAAGGGCCCTTGCGGGTGCGCGTCGTGCCGTACAGCCTGAGTCCGTCGCCGCTGGCGTTGCAGTCCCTCGAGGCGTTATTCGAGCGCGCCTTCGGCCGCTGCGAGCTCTCGGTGGCACCCACCGCGCCGTACGGGACCGACGCCGTTCCCGACGGTGGGGGCGCGGGAGTGAACGTTGCCGCCGCGCTCTTTGCGATCACCGCCACCCCGGAGCCGGAAACCCACGGCCGCTTCGTGGCGGAGCTCGCCGCGCAGGAAAACGGCCGCGACTGTCTGGCCCTGGTCGACGAGTCATCGTTTCGGGAGCGCTGGCCGCGCGACGAGGCACGCCTCGCCGAGCGTCGCTCGGCATGGCAAGGCGTGCTGACGACCCAGGTGCCGGTACTGTTTCTCCACTTGGCGAAGCTCGACCTTGATAGGGCCGGCGCGGCGGTTGAGCAAGCGCTGGAGCGGACCCGGCCGTGAGCCCTGCTGCGGCCGTATCCCCCGCTGCCGCGGCGACTGTCGCGCTGTCGCTCATCTCCCATACCAACGCCGGCAAGACCACCCTGGCGCGCACCCTCCTCGACCGCGACGTCGGAGAGGTCCGCGATGCGGCGCATGTCACCGTCGAGGCGACCCGCTACACGATGATCGAGACGCCCGCGGGCGATCGTCTGGAGCTGTGGGATACCCCCGGGTTCGGCGACAGCACCCGGCTCGCGGCGCGCCTTGCCCAGCAGGGCAATCCGATCGGCTGGTTCCTCGGCCAGGTTTGGGATCGATTCCGCGACCGGCCGCTCTGGCTTTCCCAGCAGGCGGTGCGCAACGTGCGTGACGAGGCCGACGTCGTGCTGTACCTGGTCAACGCGTCCGAGCAACCGGGGGAAGCTGGCTACATCGCGGCCGAGTTCGCCATCCTGCGCTGGATCGGCAAGCCCGTGCTCGTCCTTCTGAACCAGACGGGGGAGCCGCGGGATCGCGACCTCGAGGCCGCCGAGGCGCGCGCCTGGAGCGATGCTTTGGCACCGCATGGGCTGCAGGCGACGGTGCTCACCCTGGATGCCTTCGCCCGCTGCTGGGTGCAGGAGATCGCGCTCCTGCGGACCGTCGCCGCCGCGTTACCGGAGGCGAAGCACGACGTCGGTCATCGACTCGCTGCGGCGTGGCAAGGTCGTCGCTGGGACCAGTTCCATGCGGCCATCGCGGTGCTCGCCGGCAGCGTCGCCCGGGCCGCCGTGGATCGGGTGGCGGCCGACGAGTCGCGGGAAACGACCCTGCGCAGCCTCGGACGAAGGCTCGGCATCGGCCGGGCCGACTCGGACGCCACGCGCGCCCGGGCCATCGAAACCCTGGCGGCCCGCGTGGAGGAAGAAATCAGGGCCAGCACCGACGAATTGATCGCGGTGCACGGACTTGCCGGGCAGGCAGCGAACGAAGTACTCGACCGGGTCGCGAGCCACGTGACGTCGACCGCGCCGGTCGACGAAGGCAAGGCAGCCGTATTCGGCGGGGTCGTTTCGGGTATGGCCACGGGGCTCGCCGCCGATCTTGCCGCGGGCGGCCTCACCCTGGGCGCGGGGGTAATCGCCGGCGGGGTGCTGGGCGCGCTCGGTGCGGCCGGGCTCGCGCGCGGCTACAACGTGGTTCGCGGCACCACCGGCACGCTGGTGCACTGGAGCGATGGCTTTCTGCTGGAGCTCGTCGCCGGCGCGCTGTTGCGCTATCTCGCGGTCGCGCACTACGGCCGCGGCCGCGGCTCGTGGCAGGCAACCGAGTATCCGGTCGCCTGGGTCGGGCTGGTGGCGGAAACGGTCGAGCTGCGCCGCGACGACTTCACGCGGGCCTGGGACGGGCGCCTGGACGCAGGTCACGAGGCCCTGGTGCCGCGCCTGGACGAGGCCCTGACCGATGCCGCGGTCGCGCTGCTGCAACGGCTCTATCCGGACGCCATGACCACGCCCTGACGGTGCGCTCACGCGAAGAGCCCTGCCGATCGCCCCTGCTCACCCGCGCCCGCGCAGCAGTCCGCGCGCCGCGAGATGATGCATCAGCGCCCCGGTGCCGAAGGTCCAGGGGGGAAGCTTGTCCGAGTGGTCGACGCGATTGACGAGCGCGCCGAGCCGCGGCGTGGTGATGGAGACGACGTCACCGACCATGTGCGTGAAGCCCTCGCCCGGCGCGAACCGGTCCTGCGTCGGCGCGAACATGGTGCCGAGGAACAGCACCATGCCGTCTGGATACTGATGATTGGGGTCCACGGCCTGCGCGACGAGGTCGAGCGGGTCGCGACTGATCTCGCGCATCGAGCTCGCCCCGTCGAGCACGAATCCGTCCGGGCCCTCGACCCGCATGGCGAGCTCGCACCGGCGCACGTCGGCGATGTCGAAATCATCGTCGAACAGTCGGATGAAGGGGCCGATCGCGCACGACGCGTTGTTGTCCTTGGCCTTGGGCAGCAGCAGCGCACTGCGGCCCTCGAAGTCGCGCAGGTTGACGTCGTTGCCGAGCGTCGCGCCCAGGGTCCGACCCCGGCTGTCGACGGCCAGCACGATCTCGGGTTCGGGATTGTTCCAGGACGACTGCGGATGCAGGCCGATCTGTGCGCCGAGGCCCACCGCCGACATCGGCTGTGCCTTGGTGAAGATCTCGGCGTCGGGGCCGATGCCGACCTCGAGATACTGCGACCACACCCCCTGGGCGATCAGGACCTCCTTCACCCGCATCGCCTCGTCGGACCCCGGACGCACGGCGGCGAGGTTGTCGCCGACCACGCCCACCAGCGAGCGGCGAATGGAATCCGACTTGGCAGCGTCGCCCCGGGCATGCTCCTCGACCACGCGTTCGAGCATGCTGGCGACGAAGGTCACCCCGGCCGCCTTGATGGCCTGCAGGTCGCACGGAGCGAGGAGCCATGGGCGTTGCCCGTCGCGGGTCGGCTCCCAGGAGTTGCCCACGATGTCGGCGAGACTGCCCAGCGCCTCGAGCTTGCCGGCGTTGCGCAGGCTCGCCACCGGGTCGTCGACCTCGAGGAGATCGCGCAGCGTCGGCGCCACCGTGGAGGCGTCGTGCACGGTGTCGCCGCGCACCACGACCACCGACGGGCCACCGCGCGCCGGAACCCATGCACGCCCGACCAGAGTGGCCTGCTGCCGGTCGATGGGCAGGCTCGCCGTTACGCTCAGGCCATCCTTCATGTACACCTCCTTGACGAGAAGTCGTTATTGTCGCGCATCCGCGGAACTGCCTCAGGCCATCGTGCAAAGGGCCGACCCGCGCAGTGCCCGGGACTGCCGGCCCCGCGCTTCGCACGCTTACGGTCGCGGGCTGCGGTGGCGTCGCTCGGCGATCGCCTTGCGTCCCCACAGCCAGACATACTGCACACCCGAGGCGGCGACCGTGAGGAATACGATCGCGTACAGCACGGGCAACCAGGTGCCCTGGAGCCAACCGGCCGCGCGCGCCATGACCAGGAGCAGCAAGCCGAATTCCAGGAAGGTGTTGAGCTTGGAGAGGAACGTCGGCGCGATCTGGACGTTGCCCACGGCCGCGCGGTACGCAAGCGCGCCGGTGACGATCACGGCGTCGCGTGCGACGATGGCAATCGCCAATGGCAGCGGAAGGAGATCCTGCCAGGCGAGCAGCACCGTGGCGACCAGCATGTTGAGCTTGTCGGCGATCGGGTCGAGAGTCGCGCCCAGCCGGGAGACGAGCCCGAACCGGCGGGCAATGTAGCCGTCGGCCAGATCGGTCAGTGCCGCGACGAGGAATAGTGCCAGCGCGATGCGGTAAGCCTGTTCGACCAGGGCCAGGCCGATCACCGGCACCAGGAGCAGGCGCACGATAGTGAGGATGTTGGGAATGTTGCACATGGTGCCTAGGGCCGTGTGGTCATGCCGGGGTGGAGCACACCGCCCTGGATCAGCAAAAAAGGATCCGGCATATGGTGGCAAAGGCGTCCAAACCGCCCGATGCGTGGCTCAACCGCGAACGCATCCTGATGATCGTGCTCGCGCTCGCGACGACGCTCGTGGCCATGCTCGTCCTGCGCTTGGTGGCGCCCTTCGTCGCCGCGATCACCTGGGCGGTGGTGCTGGCGGTGATGACCGCGCCGCTGCACGAGGCGTTGTCGCGCCGGGTGCGCTGGCCGTGGCTGGCGGCCAGCCTCGCGGTCCTGGTGGCCACCTTGGGCATTGCCGCACCGGCGATCTGGCTGCTGCGGGAGGTGGTCCAGCAGGCGCTCGTCGGCGTGGAACTGCTGCGCACGGCCATCGAGCGCGGCGAATGGCAGGCGGCGCTCGACCGTTTCCCGGCCCTGGCGCCCCTGCGTTCGTGGATCGACAGCCAGGCGCTTTCGAGCGAGCTCGCCGGCGCGGCGGCGGAAGGCGTCAAGACCCTGAGAGGCTTCCTGGCACGCACGTTCGATGTCGCCTTATCCACGCTAATCATGCTCTTCCTGCTGTTCTACTTTCTTCGCGACAAGGAGGAAATGCTCACGGCGGTGAAAAGCCTGGTGCCGCTGGCGCCTCCGGAGGCGGACAAGGTTCTCGCCAACGTCCGCCGCACCATCCATGCGATGGTATACGGCCGGCTGGCGGTGGCCATCGTTCAAGGCGCGCTCGGCGGCCTGATGTTCTGGTGGCTGGGCGTTCCGGCGCCGCTGCTGTGGGCGGGGGTCATGGCGCTACTGTCGGTGCTCCCGGTGGTCGGCGCGGCGCTCGTCTGGGTGCCGGCCGTGCTGTATCTCGCCTGGCAGGGCGACGCGGGCAAAGCGCTGATCCTGCTGGCGTGGGGCGGGCTGGTCGTCTCGGTCGTCGACAATCTTCTGTATCCGATGCTGGTAAACGACAAGCTGCGCTTGCATACGGTCGCAGTATTCATCGCGGTCCTGGGCGGCCTCACGGTGTTTGGGCCAACGGGCATCGTGCTCGGGCCGCTGGTGCTCGCCATCGGCATGGCGCTGCTCGAGATCTGGCAGCGCAGGATCGCCATGGGCGAGGTGGTCTCGGGTGTCGATCGTGGTCGCGACGGGCATACCCGCGACGCCAAGGTGTGAGCGGCAGGCTACCCTTTGCCTGGAAAGCTAATTGCGACGCCCGGGATACGGCCCCTGCCCTGCTTTACACCGGGTCCAACCACGTGGCGCGAGCAGGGACACGCCATCGCAACCGTCGGCGTGGTGAGTGCCCAGGACGCTGAGCAACGGGCGCGGGCGCGCAAAGTACCGATCCTCGACGTGCGCGACGACGCCGAGTGGCAGGAAGGTCACATTCCCGGGGCGCTCCATACCTACGTGGGCGATCTCGGGGACCGCCTGCGGGACCTTCCAAAGGGCGAGCCACTCATCGTGCATTGCACGGTGGGCAACCGCGCCGGACTGGCGGCCAGCATCCTGCAGCGCGCCGGGTTCGAGCGGGTCTACAACCTGCTGGGGGGTTTCAGGGCATGGTCGGCGCTGGGGTTGCCCACCACCTCCGTTGAGAGGGACAGCGCTTGAGGCTCGCTGCGGACGCGGCACGCGGCGACCGTCTCCCGGCGGGCTCCGGTTGCGCTCCGTCCCCCAGCGTCGCTGAAGCGCGACCATGCTCCTTGCTACCGGCCGAGCAATGCCGTGGCCTCGCTCCAGATCCGGTCGAGGAGATCCGCGGCGGGAATTGCCTGAGCGTGGGCCGCCCCCTGCCCGGCCCATAGCATCATCCGGTCCGGATCCTGGGCTGCATTGGCGGCCTGTCGCATCGGCCCGGTCAGTACCCTTTGCAGTGGGTAGGGGGCGGGCTCGGGCGCGCCGGAGGCGGTGGCGGCAGCGACATAGCGTGTCGCCACCGCGCGGCCGAGTCGGCCGGTGAATACCCGCGTAGGCACGGTTTCGTCCGGCTCGAGGTCGTCGAGTGCCGCCATCCACGCCGGATGCGTCTGGGCTTCCGGGCAACGCAGGAAGCCGGTGCCGATCGCGACCGCGCTCGCGCCGAGCACCAGGGCGGCGGCAACTCCGCGGCCATCGCCGATGCCGCCGGCGGCGATGATTGGCACGTCGATGTGGTCGGCAAGGCGCGGCAGCAGTGCGACGAGACCGATCGACTGTCGCTCCGCCCGTGCGGGATCGAACGCGCCGCGATGGCCTCCCGCCTCGCATCCCTGGGCAATGATCGCGTCGGCGCCCGCTGCAACGGCGCGCATGGCTTCGGCGAGGGTCGTGCACGTCGCGAACCACGCAATGCCGCGCGCTTTCATGGCGGCGACGACCTGCTCCGGGTAGAGTCCCATGATCGATGAGACGGCACGCGGGCGCGCCTCGAGGAACGCGGCACACTGCTCGGCAAAATCGGCCGATGGAATCTCTGCAGGCACCTCCGCTACCGGCGGCCCCCAGTCGGCGAGGAACGCGCGCAGCCGCGCCTCGTGGGCGGTGTCGCGCCGACACGCCGGATCCGGAATCCACGTGTTGAGTTGCACGACACCGGTGGATTCGCGCCTGAAGGCCGCCACCCAGTCGCGGATGCCGCCGCGGTCGTGCAGCAGCGCACCCATCGCGCCCATGCCCCCGGCATCGGCGACCGCGATCGACAGACCGACCGGACACGCGCCGGCCATGGGCGCCAGCAGGATCGGCACGCGCATGCCGTACTGCGCCCCGAAGCGCATGGCCCGTTCCAACGGTCGTTTCGTCGCCACCGTGTCGTGAACCTTCACCATGATGTCCCCCGTTTCTCTGCGCAGAACCGGCCGGGGTCGACGCGCCCCGCGTACGCGGCGCCGCAAACGGCCGGCGACTGCTTCGATTGTAGGATCGAACGGGTGGGCATCGGCGGCGGGCCTGAATGGCCTATGGGCGAGTGTCCCGGAATTGACGGGGAGCGGGCTCAGGAGATCCTGCAACCTCTGCGCCGCAACCGTGACGGCATGGGCGTCCCTGGCCGCTGAATGCCGCGGCCTGCCGACTCCGGCGGTGGCCGGCAATCGTCGTCCGCCGCCTGTTCGCAACCGTCGGGTCGCGGGCGCCGACGTTGCCTGCAGGACGATACCGTCGCTCGAGGCGCCTCCGAGGCAACCCCGCGGAGCGCCGCTCAGGCCGCCGCACCAGCAGCCACGCCGGAGGCCCACGCCCACTGGAAGTTGTAGCCGCCCAGCCAACCGGTGACGTCGACCACCTCGCCGATGAAAAACAGGCCGGGCACGTCGCGCGCCGCCATGGTCTTCGACGAGAGGCCGCGAGTGTCGACGCCACCGCGTGTGACTTCGGCCTTGTTGTAGCCGAGGGTACCCGAAGGCAGGACCTTCCAATGCTGCAGCTCGCTGCCGATTTCCTGCAATCGCGCGGCACTGACCGTCCGCAGCGGCGCTGCGATTCCACGGGTCGCGCACCACTGCTGCGCCAATCGCTTGGGCAAGCGCTCGGCGAGCACGGTGTCGAGCCGGGCATCCGACCGCGCCCGCGACACGAGCCATGCCGTCGCGTCGGTCCCGGGCAGGAGGTCGATGCGCAGTGGCGTGCGACCGTCCCAGTAGGACGACACCTGCAGTATGGCCGGTCCTGACAGGCCGCGATGGGTGAACAGCAGGTTCTCCCGAAACCGTCCGGCGCCGCAACTGACCTCGGCGTCCACGGAGACCCCGGCGAACTCGGCATGCGCCGCGAGCACCTCCGGCGCGAAGGCGAGCGGCACCAGGGCTGGCTTCGGGGGGACGACGGCCAACCCGAACTGGGCCGCGAGCTGATAGCCCCACGGAGTCGCCCCGATCTTGGGCACCGTCAAGCCGCCGGTGGCGACCACCAGCGACGCGCTGTCGATGCGCCCGGCATCGGTACTTGTCACGAACCGCCCGCCTTCCTGCGCTACGCCGTGCACCCCACAGCCGATACGCCACTCGACGTGGCCGCGCGCGCATTCCTCCTCGAGCATGGCGATGATCTGCAGCGCCGAATCGTTGCAGAACAGCTGGCCCAGCTTCTTTTCGTGGTAGGCGATGCCGTATCGCTCGACCAGGCGAATGAAATGACCCGGGGTGTACCGGGCGAGGGCGGAGCGGCAGAAGTCCGGATTCTCCGAAAGATAATTTGCAGGGCCGGCGTGGAGGTTGGTGAAGTTGCAGCGCCCGCCGCCCGAGATGCGGATCTTCTCGCCGATCACGTGGTAATGGTCGACGAGCAGCACCCGTCGTCCGCGCTGGCCGGCTCGGGCCGCGCACATCATGCCCGCCGCGCCGGCGCCGATCACCACCACGTCGAACGAGTGCGACGACGGAGGCATCAAGCTGGCAGCCGATCGCGCCGTGGCATCTGCGATGCCTTGTTCCGCGCCAGGGTGGCGAGGCGATGCACCGCGAGCGCGACCGGTGCGCTCATGGCCAGGCAAGCTGCGAGGCGCGCGACGAGCGCAATCGGCCCAGGCGTCGCGATCGCAACATGGCCGCGAGCACGCCGCGCCAGCCGAACGTCGCCGTCACCGCGCGCCGGGCGCGGTCGGCGTAGCTGCCCTGCAACGCGACGACGCCGCCCCGTTCGCAGAGCTGCAGATTGACCACATTGGCGATCAGGCCGAGATGGGTGAGCGCCTGCGGGAAATTGCCGAGGAATTCGCCGTTCGAGGAATCGATTTCCTCGGCAAGCAATCCGACGTCGTTCGCGCATGCGACCAATCGATCGATCAGGGCCCGTGCCTCCTCCGATCGGCCGTCGGCGAGCTCCGCATCGGCGAGCCACGAACTGCACACCAGGAAGGCCCCCTCGCCACCCGCTATGCCGTCACCGCCGCGGTACCGGGCGAGATAACCACGATCGCCGAGCTCATGGCGCACCGTAGCGATGGTCCGGCCGAGCGCGCCGGCGGGCAAGGGAAAACCCAGCATCGGCGCCAGCAGCACTGCCGCGTCGGTACCGCCGTCGTAGGCCTGGCGCAGGCAGCCGTTTGCCGCGACGTGAGCGAGCAACTCGGCTTTCACGGCATCAGCCTCGGCGCGCCATGCCGGGTCGAGCAATCGCGCGGCGCGATCGAGACCGACCCAGCTCATCAGCTTGCCATGGACGAAGTGACGCGGCATGCCGCGCGACTCCCAGATGCCATGATCGGGCTCGCGCCAATGAGCGCCGATGAAACGCGCCACCGCATCGAGCAGGCGCCGGTACTGCTCGTCGAACCGGCCACCCAGGGTCTGATACATCAGGGCGAGATCGAGGACCTGTCCGTACACGTCCATCTGGAGCTGCAGGTAGGCCTCGTTGCCGGTGCGCACCGGCGCGCTTCGTTGGTAGCCCTCGAGGTGGTCGAGAATGGCCTCCTGCAGCCGTACCGACCCGTCGACGGCGTACATCGGCCGAACGTACGGAAGTGTCCTGGCGCATGCCTGCAGCAGGAAATCGTGGAAGCACTGCGCCTCGCCGCTGTAGCCCAGCACCGATAGCGCATAGAGCGCGAACGACGCGTCACGCACCCAGCAGAAGCGATAATCCCAATTGCGCTCGCCGCCGATTTCCTCGGGCAGGGACGTCGTCGCGGCAGCCACCATGGCGCCGCTGGGCGCGAAGGTGAGGAGCTTGAGCGCGAGCGCGCTGCGCGCGACGATCTCCTGGTGTGGGCCGCCGTACCGGCAGTAGCTGATCCACTCCTCCCAGAAAGCGCGCGTGATCCCGAGGAATTCGTCGACGCGCTCCCCTGGATACGCACCCTCGACGACGTTGTCGGCGAGGACGAGATCATGCGTCTCGCCCGCGCCAACCATGACCATGGTGCGGGCACGGTCGCCGTCCAGGGCGAAGTCGAAGGGCGAATACAGGGTTGGCATCTGCGGGCCCGCCCGCACCGCGCGATCGCCGGCCTCGAGCTCCACCGGCTCCTTCGCGAAGGCCTTGGAAGGCCGATAGTCGATCTCGACGGCGACCTCGCCTTGCAGGCCTTCCAGCCGGCGGATGATCCAACCGGGCGCATTGAGGTGGACGTAGTCGTGCCGTCGCACGCCGAGTCGGCGGCCGACGGGCATGAGCTCGGTGAGTGCCACGCTGCCTTCGGCCGTCGTGAACACGGTTCGAAGAATATTGGTCCCCGACAGGTAGGCGCGGCTGACGGTGTACGTGCCGCAGGGCCGGATCGACCAGTGGCCACCGCGCTCGGCGTCGAGCAGACGGCAGAAGACCGGCTCGGCATCGAAGCGATGCAGCGTCGCCCAATCGATGCCGCCATCGCGGGCGACCATGGCAGCACCGCGACAGTCGCCGATCAGGGCGTAGTCGGCGATGGGGCGGTAAGGACGTGGCGGCTTTGCCTGGTCTGCCATTGATCGATGGGATCGGCGCGGCCGCTATCGACCATGCCTGCGCGTCGACCCTACGGGAGTGCCCGGACGTCGTCCGAAAGATGGTACGCGAAGCGCGTTCCGGCCCCTCATTACCAACTGATTTCTCGAGAACCCCCTCGGTGCAATGCCGAGGCGGTGGTCGGCTTGGACCATTCCGATGCGCCGAGGCTCGTCCGGCACGCGGCTCGACGACCGCAGCGTTCGCGCTCGCGGACCGTGCGCGGGGGCTGTGCGGATGGAAGCATGCCCGCTTCGTGCCGGGTCCGACGCGCACGTCGCCGGATGTCTTACGCCCCACGCATAAACCACGCGTTGATTTGACCCCAGGTTTGCGGACGTAGGCAGCACGCTCTCGTCGCGCGGACCTCCGCGATCAGCAAGAAGGGCCGGTTCGCCGGCCATTCTTGTTGCTACGCGTCACTCCCACGCAGTCGGGCGCCGCTGGCGCGGGACAAAAAGAAGAGCGGGTGAGAATACCCGCTCAAAGGGAGTCGCATAGGACCCTCAGGGAACCACGCCGCTTTCGCGACAGGTGCCAACAGTATTGCGCAATACGGTCGGTGACGCAACCGCCCGCGGGGGCGTTCACTGCGGCCTAGGTCCACGGCGGGGGCCCGGTCAGGTCGCGCGATGGCATCGTTACCTCGCACCCGCCTCCGATCACGCTCGAAATGCGCGCGTGCCTTACGTGCCGGCACGAGCGCCGGCTTGTTCATGGTGCGAGTTGCAGCCGGGATTGGCGGCGAACCCCACTGCCAGGAAATCCACCAGCGCGCGGACCTTGGGTGAAAGTGTCGATTCGGCGGCTAGACCGCGCGGATCGCCCGTGGGGCTATCAGCTCGCGGCCCAGTTCGGGTTGGCCGTCGTCCCCCCGGAGCCAGCCCTGGTACCGCTCGCCTTCGTGCCGGAGGTGCTCGCGGCGCATGCCGAGCCTGTGGCGGGGGTAGCCGCGCAGAAGCGGTACGAGCGTCCCCCGCGGATGGTCGACACCGACGAGGCAGCTCGGAAGCTGGGCGATCCCGCCGGCCGCGAGCGCGGCGCGGCGGATCGCATTCTCATTGTTGAGCACGAGGTTGCCCTCGACGCTCAAAAACACCTCGCGGTCGCCTTCACCAAAGCACCACCTGTTGCCCAGCCGCGCCCCCTGGAACACCCGGCAGTTGTGCGCCGACAGCGGAAGCGCAATCGACCGCAGCAGCGGGACCAGGTTACGGAATCGGGCGTACGCGCCAGCATTGGTATGCTGGCGCCAGCGTCGCGGCGCCAGCGCCTGTGTCGTCCCAACCGGTCGGCGCCGGTAGCTCGTGCGCTGGGCAGTTCCCCGCCCGCGCCACGGTCAACCTGCGCGCTTGACGCCCGGTGGCGACCAGCTCGCGTCCAGCACCTCCTTCTTGGGCCAATAGATCCGCAGGACGAGCCGAAATGCGCCCGGCGGTGCCGGCAGCCAGTTGGCCGTCCCGCCCGGGTCGGCGTTGGCGACGACGATGTCGAGCGAGCCGTCGGCATTGCGCTTGAGGCGGTCGTCGCTGCCGATGTTGAAGCGCTCGGCAGGATTCCCCACCAGGTGCCACTCGGCGTCGTAGAGACTCAGCGACCAGAAGCCGTCAGCGGGCGGGGTCTTGCCCTTGTCGAAGTGCACGACATACCGGTTGGCTCCTTCCAGCCGCCGGCCTTCGCCATCGAGGTGGGTCGTGAAAAAAACCGCATCCTCGGGGGCGTTGACCCCGAGGCCGTTCCAGGCCGCAACCGCCCGCTTGCCGTAGTCGCTCCCCCAGCGACCAACCGCCAGGTCGCTGCTCCAACCATTGTTTAGATCCCCGCCGGTGTTGCTCGCGGCACCGCGAATCGCGGCAAGTGCGGTCCGCGCGCCCTCCGCGACGCTGCGCGCACCGACCTCGTCCCGCTTGGCAAGGTCGAATGGCTCCCCAGCCACGATCCCGAGGGTCTTGAGCTTCTCCTGCATCGACGCGTCCGCTTCGCCGGGCGGATTGCCCGTAAGCAATTTGGCGAAGCGGGTGAAGAACGCCGCCGCATCCATCCGGGCCAGCAACTCGCGCGGATCGCCGCGCGGCGCCGTCTCGTCCTTGCCCGCCCCTGGCGTGTCGCCTTTCCGCGCCCGGCGTTTGCCGAACTCCGACAACGGCGTGATCGTGAATTGGTCCTGCACCTTGACCGCATCGTCGAGATCGGGCTTGCCCTTGATCTCGATGCGACCGAAAAGCCAGGCGAGCTCGGTCGGCGATCGAACCTCGAGCACTCCCGGGGGCAGCTTGTCGTTCCACTTGGGGCCCACGATGGCAAACTGTGCCTTGTCGGATCCCGTGGTGCGAGCGCCCAGCGAGGAAGAGACGTTGGTCCAGGCGTCGAGCAGCGCCAGCAGGTAATAGCGATCCTTCATGCGCGGCGCCGACACGATCATCGGCTCCTTGGCGAGGTCGAGCCAGGCACGCGAATACAGGAAGTCGCCATTGGGCAGCACCGTCTTGGTAGCGGCGTCCGGAAGCTTGCGGCGATGCAGAAGAGTGTTCCAGCCGTCGCCGCCCACCTCGGTCTCCCGGGCGAGGTCCGTCAGCACCAGCGGCAAGGCGTACACGTAGACCTCCGCGGCCAGGCGCTGGGTCTGGGCGTCGACCTTCGGTGCCGGTGGTGCCGCGGGAGCCGCCGCTTGCGGCGGAGGAGGCGCAGGCTGGTCACAGCCCGCCAGGAGCATCACCAGCGCAATCATCGCCACGCTCAGCCAGGAATAGCTTCGTTGCATCGGTATCTCCGGGGATAGGGGAGCCACGACACGCCGGCGATATAGTACGGCCGGTCCAGCGCAGCATAAGCAAACCGCATGCTAACGCGGGCGATCCCCCTCATCACATTTGCTGCATTGCATCGTCGACCGAACGCACGGTACACCGAACGCGGGCAAAGCTCGCGCTGTCGGACCTTCCGCCGCAGCGTCCGCGCGCCTTTAGATTGGAACAGCCGAACGGCTCCGACGGGCGATCCCGCGGCACACCATCACTTTTCATCCCGCTTGGCCTGTGCGGGGATGACGGCGTCACGGCGCGCGGCGGCCGTACCCCGCAAGCAAGGCCCCACGCCTGCAACCCGACTGCACCATGGAGCAATGGCCGAGCCCTTGACCATTTCAATCACTGCGGCGCCACCAAGCGCCATGAAAGGCACATCATGCTTTGGAGCAGCTGGTCGACGTTGACGCATTCGCTGGTGATCGGCGCCGGTGGCTACGTCGCCCTCATCGTGTGGCTTCGGCTGTCCGGAAAGCGTACCCTGTCCCAATGGAATGCGTTCGACGCCATCGTGACCTTCGCGCTCGGTTCGATGCTGGCGACGGCAACCCTGTCGCCGAGCATCAACCTCGTGCAGGGAGCCGCTGCCTTCGGCCTGTTCGTGCTGCTGCAGTACGCGATCACGTGGCTGGCGGTGCGCTCGGCGCCGGTGCGCCGGCTGATCAAGGCGCGCCCCACCCTGCTCGTCCACCGGGGGCGCATGCTGGCTGATGTGATGCGTCGGGAACGGGTCACCGAGGGGGAGGTGCTGGCCGCGGTGCGCGAGAAAGGGCTTGCCGGGATGAGCCAGGTCTACGCGGTGGTGCTCGAGACGAGCGGCCGTTTCAGTGTCATCGCCGGGCCCGCGGGGGACGATCACTCGGCGCTTGACGATGTCGCCGGCGCGCGGCAATGACAACCGCGCGCCGCCAGCCGCCACACTGTTGAAGGAGGTGCCAATCCGATGCGCATGGTGAACACCGGCATTCTGGTCGCCGCGGCACTCGCGGCAGCGGGTGCGGTCGCGTGGCTGGTAATGCGATCGCAACCCGCCCCGATTCCGGCGAGGCCACCACCGGTCACGGCCAACGCGCCGGTCGTGTCCGAGGCAGCGCCCCCGCCGACGCGCTATCCCATCGAGAAAGCCGACGGCGAGACGGTGGTCGAAGCTACCGAGATCCTGCCGACCCTCGACGCCAGTGATGCCTCGATCGTCGCGGCCGGCAGCAAGGTGGTCC
Organism: Casimicrobiaceae bacterium; assembly: GCA_040006895.1. Taxonomy (GTDB): domain Bacteria; phylum Pseudomonadota; class Gammaproteobacteria; order Burkholderiales; family Casimicrobiaceae; genus CAIWHR01. Next base: position 17,420 of record JBDTWB010000026.1, read on the forward strand.
GCGGCGACGATCTCGAGCGTCTCTTCAATCTGCAGGACTTCGCCCGTCGGATCGTCGCAACCGTCGACAACCTTCCGCGTTCCCAGGTCCCACCGAAGATCATGGCCCTGCGCCCCGCCACCGGCCCGCTCGCGGTGACGGGTGGTGAGGGCGAGCTCGTGCTCGATCCGCGCAACGCCGAGCGCTATGCGCGCTACGTCGATTTCTTCACCCGGGTCGACCTCGGCCGGGCGGTAGGCGTCTACGTTCACTTCTACCCCCTCCTCCAGCAGGCCTATCGCGAGCTCGGCTATCCGCAGGGTCATTTCAACGATCGGCTGATCGCGGCGATCGACGACCTGCTCGCCGCGCCCACGCCCTCCTCGCCGGTGCGCCTCGCCCAACCCCACGTGCTCTACACCTTCGCGGATCCCGACCTCGAAGCGCGCAGCGCCGGGCAGAAGATCATGCTCCGGATGGGGCCGGAAAACGCGCAGCGGGTGAAGGTGCGCCTGCGCGAGTTGCGCCAGCGGCTGACAGGGTTGCCGCGTGCCTGACGCTATCCATCCCCATCGTTCGCGATTCGCGAAAGTGTTGTTCCGTCACGGACCCGCATAAGCGGAAAGGCAGCGCTGCACGCGCGTCGAACGTCCAGGCGCGTCATCCATCAGCGGCCACGTCCAGGAATTTGGTGGCAGCCCGGTCGCAGCATCACGACCTCGCGGCCCGGGCACGGCTGCAGCGCGGCGACGGCACCGGAACGGCAGGTAGACGATGTCGATGGAAAAGGACGCCATGCGGCGTTGAGCGGCGCCGGGACGCCACCCCCGGTCGATGTCTCCGGGCGGTGTCGCCAGGCAAGCGTCCCGGCAGTTCAGACGCGAATCGTGAAGGATGCGGCAGGGTGGATGGTGGAGGGTGGCGGCGACCCCGCCGCATGTACCGGGCGGGTCAGCCGCCCTTGACCGAGGGCGCGTCATCGGTCGCCTCTTCCGCTGCGGCACTTCGCGTCGGCTTCGGACGGCTCTCGACCTGCTGCAGGCCGGCCAGCATTTCGTGCAGTTGGCTCTCGAGCATTGCCCGCGCATGCACATCGGTGAGCTCCGCCGCCGCCACGGCGATTCGACCGGCATGCTCGACCGAAAGCCGCCGCCGCGTGCGCGACCGGGTGGCGCTTGACAGTTCGCGTAGCAGCCCGACCAGGCGGGCCAGCACGATCGGCTGTTTCGCGGCCGCCTGACGAATTTCCTCGATGCCCCCGGCGAGGAAAGAGGCATAGGTCGGGGCTTTCGTGATCACCCGCAAGCGGCCATCCATGTAGCGGTAGCGGGATGGCATCTTGCGCCCCACCAGCCGCATCAGCAGCGCGCAGAGCTGGTCGAGGCACATGGTCGCCGTGGTCGGATCGTTGACGCCCGGCGACAGCGCCTTGAGGGCGATATCGACGATCTGGCGGATCCCGAATGCGGGATCCTGCTCCACTGTGCGCTGGTGGCCGACGGTGATCGACCCCTTGAGCGCATCGATCGCATCTTCGGGGAGCGCACCCTCGCCGTCGAGCTCGACCAAGGTGCTGTCCTCCACCACGAATGCGCCGATGTCATGGGGCAGCCGAATGATCCGATCATGCGCGCAGGCAACCTGCATGACCGCTTCGGCATCGACGGCTTGCACATAGCCCGTGGCCGGGGCGGTGATCGGGCACCACGAAGCGCGGCGCTCGGTCGCAGCGGCGTCCGGGTCATCGTCCGCATCGTCGTCACCCTCGCCGAGATCGTCCGGAAAGAGGCGCTCGATGGGACCGACCGTGTCCTCGCGGATGGCGGCGAGGATCTGCGCGGCCTGGATCGACATGCTGATGTGGTGGATGAAATGAATGAGCAGCGCGATGCCGACGAAGGCGAGCACCATCGCGCCAAGTGTCGCGAGCGACGGCACGAAAGGCGCCTCGTCGCCTCCGCGTATGGTGCGCAGGACGACCAGGCAATAGGCATAGATGCCGACGAACGCGCCGAGCACGATCTGGTTGCTCCGGTCGCGCATGAAGTTGCGCAGCACCCGCGAGGTGTACTGGCTCGAGGTGAGGGACAGTGCAACGATGGTGATGGAAAAGACGACGCCGGCCACCGTGATCATGGCGCCGGCAACAGCGGACAGCATGCCCCGCGTGCCCTCGGCTTGCGCGCCGAACAGGCGGGGCCAGTTCTGCAACAACTCGGCAGGAATGGTCGTGTCGACCTCAATCAGGATGACGGCGAGCACCACCAGCGCCGTGACCATGATCGCAGGCACGAACCAGAGGCTCGAGCGCAGGTTGATCCAGATGCTTTGCAGTCTGTGCACGTCAGGACTCCCAGTGCCTCGCGGTCAGGTGCTTACCCTCTATAGGCCCGAAATTGCGGGGCGGCCGCGGCTCGCACCAGGTGCATCTGCAAGGGGCATACCACGGTCCTGTACACAGCGTGCGGCGCGTACGTTGCTGGCAAGAGAGGCGCATCGCATGCACCTCCCGCAATCGCCCTCGTCAGACATAGAGGCGTAGATTTTTCCGGCCGGCGTCCAAGAGTTTGTCCGCCAACCGAGAGGAATTCAACTGCATGGCCTCGCGGCTTACCCGGCAAATCGTTGTACCGCGACCATCGTCGTCGCCATGGCCGTCGTGGCGCTGTCCGCACCTGATTCTTCTCCACGACCCTGGGCGCGCTTGCCAACGTGGTCATTGTCCTGGTGGCCGGCGCGTATCTCCCGGCCGGTCCCACGCTCCATAAGATACCGACGCGGCCGGGACGACCCGGAGTCGATTGCAGATGGCGTCGCGCGGTGGCGGGGAAGGTGGTGGCGCGCAGGAGATGTCACCCAGCGGCTATGGCTCGCCGAGCGGTTTCATCGAGTCGCGCGCGCTGCGCGCGCTGGCGACCTGGAGCAGGACCTGGAGGTCCCCTTGCAAGCGCCTCAAGGCAGTCGACGGCAGTTTGCTCAGTGCATCCGGGATGACGCCCTCGACGGGCTTCGGCGCGCGGGCCAGCAAACGCTTGCCGTCGGCCGTCACATAGACCCGCACCAGCCGCTGGTCGGCGCTGGTGCGCTCGCGGCGCACAAGACCCTGATCCTGCAATTTATCGAGTAGGTTGCTCGAGGTCGACAGGTGAACCGAGAGCACGCGCGCGATCTCCGAGATGGTGAGTCCGGGCTGACGGGCGATCTCGCAAAGTGCCCACAGCTGGGCGCCACTGACGCCGCATCGCGATTCGATTCTCTGGAAGTGACGCTGCGACACCCGGAACAGCTCGCGGAATTGCTGCAACACCGCCGTTGCGGTCGCCCGTTGCGCGACCGATCGCCTGGCGGGATTACCCGTTGCCGCTCCCGACGCGGTTGCCGATCGGGACCGCGAGTGGATGCGCTTGACTGCCATCGAGAGCTCCTCGACGCGCTGCCGCGCAGCACGTCGCCATGAGGGAAAGTGGCCAATATTCTACCCATCCGCTCGCGAGGCGAAACCCGATCGCGTCCTGCGTTGGGGCAAGCAAATCCCTGACGAGTTGTTGCCCGTGTTCGCCCTTCCATCAACCATCCATGGTGTCCCGTGGATTGCCAGCGCCCGGTCGCCGACTGCCAGCCTTGCGCCGCGTCCCGGACTAGCGACTCAAGTGAGATCTGGTTTCCATCCTCGGAGGAGGTGCGTCGTCGACGACTGGCAAGTGCGTTTCGCGAGGCCGACCGATGGCGGTGTTCTGCGGTGCGTCCGATCAGCCCATGCGATGCGACTGGCCACTTGCAATCTCGCCCGGGGCACTGGGACGCCGCCGCTCGCACCGACTCCGTGCGGCGAACCCCGGCCGATGGCTTGGAAATTGCACGCGCTGCCGGGGCGAGTGCGGCCCGGTCGTCCTGACAACCTGCAGACTTCCGTACCCGGCGCGTAGGGGGCACATAGTCGCTTCGATGCTCGTGCCATGACGCGCGCCGTGGCGCTCAATCCCCAGCACGCGTGGCGCGGGGTCGGCCTGCTGGCGGGGCTTGCCTGGAAACGCTGCCAACGGCGCTGCGGACGCGGCGTGGTGTCCGCGTGGATCGAGCCTCGCTCAATCGCCGGAGGTTGCACAACGGACACTGCCCTTGCCGTCCGACTTCACCTCGTACATCAGGCGATCGGCATGTTCGAGTATGAAGTCGACCGAGCGCGCTTCTTTTCCGGCAGTCGTGTACACGCCAACACTCAGGGACACCGGCGAGCCACGTCGCGCCATCGCGTCCCGGACCGCGTTGCGGAGCTTGTCGACCACCGCCCGCGCAGCCTGGGCGTCGGTTACCGGTAGCAGGATCACGAACTCGTCGCCGCCGTAGCGAGCCACCACGTCGCTCCCGCGCAGGCTTGCACGGATGACTGCGGCCATCTCCTGCAGCAACCGGTCACCCGCGGCATGGCCGCGGCGGTCATTGGTCTCCTTGAAATCGTCGATGTCCATGAAGGCGACCGATAGGGGATGAGCATGCCGGCTGGCCCGGGCGATCTCGACCTCGGCGATCTCCCGGAATGCGCGCGCGTTGAGCAGCCGGGTCAGCGAATCGGTCCGACTGAGGTCGCGCTCGCGCGCCAGCATCGCCCGCAACCGCGCCAGCAACAGGGCGACCAGCAGCAGGTAGAGCAATCGCGCGCAGAAGTTCCACGTGTAGACGAACAGGTCCGCCTCGATCTCACTTGAACCGAGCTCGGCGGCCAGCCATGCGCCTGCCGCCAGCAGCGAGGCAGAGACGGCCATGCCGCTGCCCGCGACCCAGGCAATCGCGGCCACCGGCACGAGGTAGAACACGCCCAGGCTGAGGTCGGGACCGGTGAGATAGTTGACCACCCCGACGACGATGATGGTCAGCAGGGCGACGAGCGTCCAACCCGCGTGCGGCTTCCGGAACAAGGCCGATTCGATGGTGGTGGTCGGGTTCACGCGGGGATCAGTGGGCGGAGGGGCTCGGGCGCACGGTGCGCGTCGGCTGCATCCTACCCGACTGGGCGCTGCTGCAGACCCGTGCCAATGTTTCCGGGGCGTCGCACGGAGATCGGAGGCGGCCGTCCCGGTGATTTCCGCCCGTAGCTCGCGTGCAACATCGGCATACGCGTGCAGCCGCAAGCCACTGCAAAGGCGCCGCGTTTGCGCATCACCACAGTTCCGTTACGCCCCCATCGGCGCGCGCGGGGACGCGGAGACCACTTGGGACACGAGCCGCGACGCCACACCGGGGCGGCCGCGTCGCGCCGGATCCACCCGGATTGCGGACAGGCGCAGTTCAGCGCAGGGGCGCGCGCGGCGACAGCTTGCCACCCCCTGAAGTCCCCCCGTCCGACCGCTCGTCCGCCGTGACCGGGTCCGGTTTGCGCCTGACCGTGCTGTCGCCGACGCGGGGGTTGTTGCGCTCGAGCACGACGTTGATCTCGGCGCCGACGAGGATCAGCAGGCCCGTGATGTAGAGCCAGAGCATCAGCACGATGACGGCGCCGATGCTGCCGTACACGGCGCTGTAGTTGCCGAAATTGCTCGTATAGACCGAAAAGCCGAACGAGGCCAGGATCAGCAGCAACGTGGCAGCCATGTTGCCCGGGGACAGAAACTGAAAGCCATGCGTTCGATTGGGAGCGAGGTAATAGATCAGGGCGAGACCGAGAAGCAGCGCCAGGACGATGATCACCCACCGGAACACTGCGAAAATCCCGAGCAGGATCGGGCTGAAGCCGTAGCGAATGCCGATCCAGTCCTGGATGAACCCGCCCGTGACCACGAGCGAGAATGCGCCCAGCACCAGCACGCCGAACAGCAGGGTCAGCCCGAGGGCCGTGGCCCGCGCCTTCAGGAACCGGCGCCGCTCGTCGACGTTGAAGGCAATGTTCAGTTGCTGCATGACCGCATACATACCGGTCGATGCCGACCACAGCGCCACCACGAGGCCGAGGGAGAGCAGCCCGCCTCGGCGCTCGCTGGTCACCTCCTGAACCACTCCCTGGAACAACTCGGCGGCGCGCGGCGGGAGCGCTTGCCGCAAGAGATCCATGATCGCCTGGTCCAGGTGCGGGATCGGCAGGTACGGGATGACCGCCATCAAGGCGATCATGGCCGGGAAAATCGCCAGCGTCAGGTAGAAGCCGAGGGCCGCAGCGCCATTGAACACATCGTCGCGCTTGGCCTCGGCAAACACCTGCTTCAGGAAATCCTTCACCGGAATGCCGTCGATCATCGCACGCTCCCCTCGGCCCGGAAGGCCGGCCGCTCCGCTTCGGTGTCGAGCCCTCGCACGTCGCCCACGCCGGTGCCCCGAGCACAGTGGCGGCGGATGGGCGCACGGCCGCATCGAGTGTCAGATGGTCGGCAGTGGGGCCAAGTTCCCGGTCATCGGGCCGGGTCCCCGTACAGCGATCCCGACCGGAACCAGCGATAGCCGGGTGGCTCGCGCTCGATCACGTGCCGCCCATTGGCATCGGCCTGGCTGTCATGCGTGGCAAGCAGGTCGACCAGACGCTCGTTGCCGGCTTGGGAAGTCATGAGACGAACGGTGCGGGGCTCCCGGACGACGTGGTGCAGGACCACGATCGTGCAGTGTTCACAGTCGTAGCCCACTACCGGCCCTTCCGGAGCGTCGGCCGGATCGAGGATGGGATAATCTCCCCAGCTGGTGGATGAGCCAATCGCCCTGGGTCGTATCCATGGGTCGAGGATAACCCGACAATGCCTCGTCAGAATTTCATTCCGGGAGGCAGTATGCATCACCATTTGCATCACCATTTGGTTTTGGCATTGCTGGCTGCGGCAACGGCCGCCGGTGCGTTCGCCCTCCTCGCCAACGCCCAAACGCATCAACACGACACGATGGCGCCTGCGATCCCACGAACGGACACGCGACAAATGGTGACGTTTCCGGAGGCGTTGCGCATCCATACCATCGCGAATATGCGCGATCACCTGTTGGCCCTCCAGGAGATCGACGAAGCGCTCGCTAAAGGCGGCTTTGACAAGGCATCGGTGATCGCCGAGCAGCGGCTTGGTATGAGTTCCCTCGGGTTCCACGGCGCTCACGACATCGCGCCGTACATGCCACAGGGTATGCAGGACATTGGCACCCAAATGCACAGGGCAGCGAGCCGGTTCGCGGTCGAGTCCCAGAACGCCAGTGTCAGCAATGACATGCGACCTGCACTCGCTGCACTTGGGACTGTGATGCAGCAGTGCGTCGCCTGCCACGCCACCTATCGCCTGCACTAACGCTATATTGCTGCCGCCATTCGCGCGGATGCACTCACCCGTGCTTTCGGTGACCGGATGGCCGTGGATGCGGTCAGTTTGGAAGTGCCGCCAAGAACAATCCCGGCGTCCTCGGTCCCAATGGAGCGGCACGCGCACGACGGCGCGAATGCTGACGGGCTTCATCCCGCCAAACTAGGGTCGCGCTTTCGTTCGGTGGTCGCGCCGCGTCCGCTTATCGACTCCACGCCGCGCGCGCGATCGCTTCAGATCGTCGGTGCCGGGAGCGCCGGTCCCACGGCCTTCAGCAGCGGTGATCCACGGTGAGTCGCTGCAGCTTGCCCGAGATCGTATCCTTGCCGGCCCACGCCTGCAGGATCGCATCGATCACGTCATGGCCCTCGATGTTCACGATCGCGTGCCCGTTCACGCGCATGGTAACGCCGCGTTTGGGAAGGTACGTGAAGACCACCGTGTCGCCACTGGCAAGTCCGCTGTAGGCGCGCCGCACGCGCACCATCGGCTCGCTGCGTAGCTCGGTCGCGAGGGCGCCGCGCCATTTCTTGGGGATGTTCTCGGGAAGGTAGCGCGCCTCGATCACCTTCATCTGGACCGCTTTCGGCTGTCTCGGATCCTTGGCGGCGCGCGGCTTGGCGCCTGCGGGAAGATACAGGCCGGCTGCGTAGTGATCGATCCAGAAGGTATCGCGCACGCCGCAGCTCGCGAGCCTCAGGGTGCGCTCACCCACGCGCAGGGTGTCCGCGAGTTGCACCCCGGAAACGGTTGCCGCGCCAACAGTGGTGGCGAGCAGGAGCGGCGCAAGCGGAACGGTCCAACGTGACAGGCGCTGCATCGGCGTTGCTCCTGGTCGTGTTGTGATGCGAAGGGGTTTGTCGTCGGGGTCCGTCGTCCCGCCGTTATCCCCGACCCGCGCAGCCACTCGACCCGCTGCGCGGACGCCCCGATCATGTCAGTCAGCGTGGAGCGGCGCGACTGACCCGCCAGATGGCGTTACCGACGTCATCGGCCACCAGTAAGGCCCCGGTGCGATCCATGGCCACTCCCACCGGCCTGCCACGCGCCTTGCCGTTCTCGTCGACGAATCCGGTGAGAACCGGCGTCGGCGCGCCGGATGGCCTTCCCTCGCGGAAAGGTACGAATATCACCTCGTAGCCACTGCGGGGTTTGCGGTTCCAGGATCCGTGCTGGCCGATGAACATGCCTCCGTGGAAGCTCGGCGGAAGGGCGTCTCCGGTTGCCGCGACGAGTCCCAGCGACGCCGTATGCGGTCCAAGGGCGTAATCGGGGACGCGCGCGGTCTTGACCAGGTCGGGTCTCTGCGGCTCGACCCGGGTATCGACGTGCTGGCCAAAGTAGCTGTACGGCCAGCCGTAGAAGCCACCGTCCTTGACGCTGGTCAGGTAGTCCGGGACGAGGTCGCTGCCGAGTTCGTCGCGTTCGTTCACCACGGTCCACAGCGCGCCGGTGCCCGCTTCCCACGCGAGGCCGTTGGGATTGCGCAAGCCGGAGGCGAATATCCGATGGGCGCCGGTCGCAGGATCGACCTCCCAGACCGCGGCGCGGCCTTCCTCGGCGGCCATGCCGTTTTCGGCGATGTTACTGTTCGAACCGACCGTCACGTAGAGCTTGCTGCCATCGGGACTGGCGACCACGTTCTTGGTCCAGTGGTGGTTGATGGAACCGGCCGGCAAGGCGACGACTTCGCGGCCCGGCGTGGTGAGGCGCAGCGCATCCTTGACATATGCGAAGCGCACGACCGCGTCGGTGTTGGCGACGTAGAGCTGGTCGCCCACCAAGGCCATGCCGAACGGCGAGCGCAGGTGGTCGAGGAACACCGAACGGGTGTCCGCCTTGCCGGCTCCCTGGGTGTCACGCAGCAGCGTGATGCGATTCGCGCTGGGCACTCCGGCGCCAGCGCGCTTCATTACCAGCTTCATCACCCAGCCCTTGATGCCCTTGCCGTCGTCCGGCTTGGGCGGCGCATTGGTTTCCGCGACCAGGACGTCGCCGTTGGGCAGGACGTGCAGCCAGCGCGGATGGTCCAGTCCGCCGGCGTACAGCGTCACGGCGAGCCCCGGGCCCGCTGTCGGCGTCTCGCCGGCGCCCCACCCTGTTGCCGGCGCGATGTTCACGGTGGGAATGAGCGACGTTGCCGGCGGGGGAAGTGCCGGAGTCGGGCCGAAGCCTGCGGCCAGCGGCAGAGTGGCCTCGTGGCCGCAACCCGCCAAGGCCACGGCGACGCCCAACGCGAGGAGCGTGCGAGCGAAACCCGCGGCACCGCCGCGGGCGTGGGGCGCCGCCTGGGGGGGACGAAGGTGTGGGCCGGAAAGAAGGCACGTGCAGGCGGGACCGGGCATTGGATAACCTGAAATGGAAGGAGGGAGAGATTGTGACGAACACGTTCGTCCTTTCTGCATACGACAAGTTCAGCGTTGCCACGGGTTCGGGGGGAAATCTCGGGTGGACAAAAGCGCCCGCGAACGGTCAGTTCCTGCCGTTACCGGGTAATGTCGCTAAGGGTTGGCCCGATGAGCGCTGGCATGGACGACAAATCAGCTCCGGCACGGTCCTTGCATTTTCGGATTTGAGTGACTGCGCTGCACCCGGGGAGGTGCGCGACCACGGGGCGGGCATGCCGATCGGCGTTGCCGACGACCCCTCCAAGGAGGCCAAAGCGTGCGCCGTAGAGCCCTTGTATTGCTCGGCATCCTGACCCTGGCGATGCCGGCGTTGGCTGCACGAGAAGGCACCCGCGACGAAGCCGTGGCGATGGTGAAACGCGTGCAGGCGAAGTTCGTCGCCGAGGGCGCCGAGGCCACCTTCAAGGCGATCACCCAGACCGCCGAATTCCGCGACCGGGATCTTTACCCGTTCGTGTACGACATCGAGGGGTGGAGCGTAGCCCACGGCGCCAACGCGCGGATGGTCGGCAAGCTGTGGATCTCGACCAAGGACCAGGATGGCAATTTCCTGATCCGGGCGATGGTCGCCATCACCCGCGGACCAGGTAGCGGCTGGGTCGACTACAAATGGCCCAATCCCATCAGCCACAAGATCCAGGACAAGTCGGCGTACGTCGAGAAACTCGGCGACCGCTACTTCGTCGGGGTCGGCGTCTACAGGTAGGTAACGGCTTCGCGCCGCATCCGGCGTTCCGACGATGAACCACAACCGCGAGCAGAACGCCCGATCACGGCCTCGCACCTTCCGGGATCTCCCGATCGGCCTCAAGGCATCCGCGCTGTCCGCGCTGCTGGTGCTGTGTCTCGGTGGCCTCGGCACCTACGCGCTCCTGGTCATGGAAAGCCTGGGCGGCGGTTTGCGCAACCTGACCGGGAGCGATCTGCCACGCCAGCATGCCGTACTCGCCGTGAAGAGCGATGCGTTCAGCACCCACATGAACGTGTACCGCTACGTCGCGTGGGCCAGCAGCGGCGTCAATCCGGCAAACCTGAGCAGTCTCGCGGCCGAGATCGGCCGCGATGGGGCCAGCGCGCGCGCAGCACTCGCGGGTCTTGCCGCGCGCCCCGACCTGCCACCGGACGAACGGGCAAGAATGAGCACCGCACTCGCCAAGTGGGAACGGTACGCGACGGCCGTGGCCGATACCCTGGAGATCGCCACGACCGATCCCGCCCTCGGCACCATGATGCTCGGCGGCACCGACGAGGATTACAAGCAGGTCGCGACCGATCTCGACGCGATCGCGGCCGACGTTTCGATGGGCACCAAAGTCGCCGCCGGCGCGCTGGCGCTCGAGGCCGATCACAGCCAGCGCCTCATCGCCGCGGGCGGCCTGCTCGCCGTGCTCCTGACGTTCGCGGCCACGGCGATGGTGATCCGCTCGGTGGTGCGCCCCATCGAAGCCGTGACCCGGGCCCTGCATGGCGATGGCGACGGCGACGGCGGCAAGCCGGCGGCACCGGACCTCCCGGAAACGGATCGGCGTGACGAGATCGGGCAGATGGTGAATGCGATCGCCAGGTTCCGGGATCAGATCGCGCACGACAACCGCCTGCTCGCGGCCCGCGAGCATGAGCTCATGGTCCAGAACATGCTCTTCGACGCCGCCCTCAACAACATGACCCAGGGCCTCGCGATGTTCGACGGCGAGCGCCGCCTTATCGTGTGCAATGCCCTCTACGCCCAGATCTATGGGGTACCCCCGGCACTCGTGAGGCCGGGTACCACGCAGGTCGAAATCCTGCGGGAACGCGTGCGCAGCGGCGTTTACGCGGGCTCGGATCCGGAGGCGTACATCGCGAGCCGGATCCGGATCGCCGACACGCCGCACGACTCCAACTCCCTGGTCGAGTTGAGCGACGGACGCACGATCGCCGTTGCGCACCGGGCGATGCCGGGCGGCGGCTGGGTATCGACCCACGAGGATGCCACCGAGCGACGCAAGGCCGAACAACGCATCGCCCACATGGCCCGTCACGATGCCTTGACCAGCCTGCCCAATCGAATGCTGTTCCGCGAGGAGATGGAACGGGTCGTCGCGCAGGCAGGTCGCGGCGAGGTCGTCGCCATCCTCTGCATCGACCTCGACCAGTTCAAGGAGATCAACGACACCCTCGGGCATCCCGCCGGCGATCAGCTGCTGGTCATGGTGGCCGACCGGCTACGGCGCTGCGTCCGGCCGTCGGACATCATCGCCCGCCTCGGCGGAGACGAGTTCGCGGTGATCCAGCGGGCGATCGGCGATCTCGAGGAGGTCGCGAACAACGCCAGAAAGATCGTTGCCGCGCTCGGCGAGCCGTACCAGCTCGATGGCCTGGAGTCGGTGATCGGGGCAAGCATCGGCATCGCCATCGCCCCCGGCGACAGCACCGATGCCGATCAGCTGCTGCGCAATGCCGACGTCGCGCTCTACCGCGCCAAGAACGACGGCCGCAGGACGTACCGGTTCTTCGAGCCGTCGATGGACATGCGCCTCCAGGCGCGCCACAAGCTGGAGACCGAGCTGCGCCGGGCGCTCCAGCACAACGAGCTGGTCGTGTACTACCAGCCGGTCGTCGACCTGCGCACCGGGAGCGTCAACGGCTTCGAGGCGCTGCTGCGCTGGAACCACCCCGAACGGGGTATCGTCCTGCCGGGCGAGTTCATCCCTTTTGCCGAGGAGATCGGCCTCATCGGCGCGGTCGGCGATTGGGTGCTCCGCCATGCCTGTGCCGATGCCGCGCGGTGGCCGGCGCACTTCCGGCTCGCCGTGAACCTCTCCCCTGCACAGTTCCGGCAACGGACCATCCTGGCGTCGCTCCACGAGGCCCTGGCCGCATCGGGTCTGGATCCGCGCCGCCTGGAGCTCGAGATCACGGAATCGGTGCTCCTTCAGGACAACGAGTCGACGATCCTGACCCTGCATGCGTTACGCGAGCTCGGGGCGCGCATATCACTCGACGACTTCGGCACCGGGTACTCGAGCCTGAGCTACCTCATCCGGTTCCCGTTCGACAAGATCAAGATCGACCGTTCGTTCGTCAAGGACGTCGGGCTGCGGGCCGACTGTGATGCCATCGTCCGCGCGGTCGTCACGCTGGCTGCCAGTCTGGGGATGGCGACCACGGCCGAAGGCGTCGAGACGCCGCGGCAACGGTCCCATCTGCGCGGCGAGGGCTGCACCGAGGCTCAGGGATTCCTGTTCAGCGTGCCCCTTCCCGCCGCGGAACTCGGACCATTCCTAGCCGAGCCGCGCGTGGGCCCGGGTCGCGAGCGGCCCGCCCGGTTGCCACCGATCGAGACGGCCGCTTAGCTCGCGTGGCCGCAGACCACCTGCGGTCGGAGGAAGGGGCTGCGCCGCTGATGGCAGCGGTGATCGCGGCTGAGGGACCTGGCGGGGCGAAGGCGACCGCCTGGGCCTGGTGGAAGCACTGCCGCCGCGGCGAGCGGCAGAAGGCTGCCCAGGTGCTGTAACCGCCGTTGCGGGGCGCTCGCCATCCTTAAAGAAGGTGCTACCCAAAATCTCGACCCGGCGTGCCTGACTGATCTTTTCCATCGGGCGTGATGTGGGTGCCGGCCGCGGGTGCCGGCCGCGGGTGCAGGGCGCGGGTGCAGGGCGCGGGTGCAGGGCGCGGGTG
>JBDTWB010000027.1:0-30585 GCA_040006895.1 Casimicrobiaceae bacterium
CCGTTTCAAGGTCCATCCGGGCGAAGCCGACGCCCGGGCCGTCGCGCCCGGGCGCCTTTCCGAAAGCTCTCGCGACCGCCATGCGCGTCCTCGGCATCGAAACGTCCTGCGACGAAACCGGCATTGCCGTATACGAGGGCGATGCCCGTGGCGGGCGCCTGCGCGCCCATGCGCTGCACTCGCAGGTCGCCATGCACCAGCCGTACGGCGGAGTGGTTCCCGAACTCGCCTCGCGGGACCACGTGCAGCGTGTCCTGCCCCTCGTCCACGCGGTGCTCGCTCAGGCTGGACTCGGGCTGCGCGATCTCGACGGCATCGCCTACACGGAAGGCCCCGGCCTCGCGGGCGCCCTCCTGGTCGGTGCGGCGATTGCGAACGCCCTCGGCTGCGCGCTCGGCAAGCCGGCGCTCGGCGTACACCACCTCGAGGGTCACCTGCTCTCGCCCCTGCTGGGAGCCCCCCGGCCGGCGTTCCCGTTCGTGGCCCTGCTGGTCTCGGGCGGCCACAGCCAGATCTTCGAGGTTCGGGGGGTCGGCAATTACCGGCTCCTCGGCGACACCCTGGACGATGCGGCAGGGGAGGCGTTCGACAAGACCGCCAAGCTGCTCGGCCTCGGCTATCCGGGCGGCCCGGCGGTGGCGGCGCTCGCCGAAAAGGGCCGCGCCGGCGCGGTCACTTTGCCGCGGCCGATGAAGGACAGCGGCGACCTCGCGATGAGCTTCAGCGGCCTGAAGACCGCGGTGCTCGGCGCGACGCGACGGGAGCCCCTTACGGAAGCCCGCAAGGCCGACATCGCGCGCGGATTCGAGGAGGCCGTCGTCGACGTGCTGTGCTGCAAGGCCGTCGCCGCGCTCGATGCCACCGGCCATCGCCGGCTGGTGGTTGCGGGGGGTGTCGGCGCCAATCGCGCGCTACGCGCCCGGCTGGTCGCCGCAACTGCGGCGCAGGGCGCGCAAGTGTACTTTCCCGACCTTGCGTTTTGCACCGACAACGGCGCGATGATTGCGCTCGTCGGGGCGCTCCGACTTGCGGCGGGACCGGTCGCGGGTGACTACGCGTTCGGCGTGCGCCCGCGCTGGGAGCTTGCTTCCCTCGGCCTGCCGGGTGCTGCCGAACCCGTGCGCGTCTAGCGCCCGATGGTGCGCTCGGCGCCCGAGAAGAGCTGGCGGATGTTGGCACGATGGCGCCAGAAGAGCAGCAACGAGATCGGCACCATCACCCACGCCTTCGGGTCGTTGCCGAACACATAGAACGCACCCAGCGGCGCGAACACCGTGGCAACCAGCGCCGCGAGGGACGAGATCCGGAAGCCGAACGCCAGGCCGAGCCACACCAGCGTCAGGGCGATGCCCAACGGCCAGTGCAGCGCGATGACGATCCCCGCAGCCGTCGCGACACCCTTGCCGCCCGCGAAGCCGTGGAAAACCGGAAAAACATGGCCCACGAACACCGCCAGCGCGACGGCCGGCACGGTCCAGGGTGCCACGCCGGCCCCGGGGCCGAGCAGCAGCGCGAGCCACACCGCGAAGAAGCCCTTGCCGCCGTCGCCGACGAGGGTGAGCGCGGCGGCCGCCTTGTTGCCGGTCCGCAGCACATTGGTCGCCCCGGGATTCCCGGACCCGTAGGTGTGCGGATCGGGCAGGTCGAAGAGCCGGCTGGTCAGCACGGCGAACGACACCGAGCCGATGAGATAGGCGGCCACCACGAAGGCGAGCGAGGCGAGCATCGGATGCGACCGTTCGGTACGGTGCTGTCGGCTAGAATGGCCCGCATGATACCGGCAACGCGCTGCCCGCACGCCACCGCCATGCAGCGGTGGCGATGAACACCATCTTCATCCACGACCTGCGGGTGCAGACCCGGATCGGGGTCTACGCGTGGGAGACGCAATTGTCCCAGACCGTGCGCCTGGACGTGGAGCTCGGGGCGCCCAGCGAAGTGCCGTTTCATTCCGACCATTTCGCCGACGCCCTCGATTACGCGGCCGTGGTGCAACGCCTGCAGGCGTACGCGGCCGAGCATCCGCATCGATTGCTCGAACGGTTCGCCCAGGGAGTCGCCGACATCGCGCTCGGCGAATTCCACGTGCCATGGGTGCGGGTTCGGGTTGCCAAGCTCGGCGCGCTTCCGGGCGTCAAGGAGATCGGCGTGGCCATCGAACGGCGCCGCGCTGATCCCGCCTGAACCGGTGTTGCGCACGGCGTTGCCCCCCGCCGATCCCGAACCGACGGCGCGACGGCGTGAGCTGCCGCTCTCGCCTCGTGTCCCTGTCGCATCCTGCCGGCGGCACGCGCGGCATCACCCCTTCCGCGTTGCGATATCGATCACGGCAGGTTCGAGCACCCGCATCACGTCGGCGGGCCGCATGCCCACCAACAGGCCGCGGCGTCCGCCGTTGATATAGAGGTAGGGCAAGGCGGCGATGCTCGCCTGCATGATCACCGGTATCGGTCGACGGGTGCCGAAGGGGCTGGTGCCGCCGACCTGATAGCCCGAGTGCCGGTCGGCCACCGCGGGCGCGCACGGCGTCACCGTCTTCACCCCGAGGTGCCGGGCAAGGTTGCGGGTCGACACCTCGCAGTCGCCGTGCATGAGCACGAGCAGCGGCGCCCTGTTCTCGTCCTCCATGACCAGGGTCTTGATGACGGCGTGCTCGTCGACACCCAGTTGCCGTGCCGACACGGCGGTGCCGCCGCGTGCCTCGTAGGGGTACGGGTGCAGGGTGAACGCAACGCCATGCTCGCGCAGCACGCGCATCGCATGAGTGGTCGGGACGCGCTCCTTGGCGATGACCGGACCCTCAGACCGTCGTGTCACGCGCTCAAACTCACGCGGTTGCCACCACCGGAATCGACCATGGCTCGGGCCACACGATGCCGAACCGCGGACAGGGATCGGCCGCAAACCGCACGTCGGCGAAGCCGGCGGCAGCGAAATGTCGCTCGAGCGCGGCGCGGGAGAACAACCGCATCTCCAGGGTGGTCCCCGGCCCGCCGTGGAAGACGAGATCGCCGAAGCGTTCCTCCCGGCCGTCGGCGGTGCGGTTGTGCAGCACCCATCCGCCACGCTCTTCGCGCACCTCGAAGTCGTGCAGCGACGGAAAGTGCTCGAGCGTGTCGGCAGCGAGCGAGAAGGGAACGGTGAACACCAGCACGCCCCCGGGCTTGAGCAACCGCCGGGCGTTGCGAAAGGCGATGCCCACCGGTGGCACGACGTGCTCGAACACGTCGCTTGCCGTGAGAAAATCGTAGTGACCCGCAAGCTCGTCCGGAATCGCGGCGATATCGAGCCGCGGATCGGCGTGGAAATAAGTGTTGGTGTAGTCGAAGCAGGCGGCAAGTGCCCGCGCGACGCAGGCGTCGTCGGATAGCCCGATGCCGGTGAGGTCGCGTGAGCGCGGCGAGTCCGGGATGACGACCTCCCTGCCGAGCAGCGCCTGGCACACCAGGTGCACGAGCGCGCGCCAGCGTACGGTCGACCCGCAGCCGACACAGGACGGGAGCTCGCGGCCGAGGGCGGTTTCGGGAACCCGGTTTGCGGCGCCGCACAGGTTGCACTGGAACGCGACGAGCGGCGGGCCGGTACCGGTGCTGGCCGGGCGAGGGATTGGGCGGCGCCGCCACCAGCGGACGAGGGCCTCCGCCTTGTTCATCGTGCCGATTGGGCCACGTCAGCCGCGCGGATGATGGGCTGCATGCAGCTGCTTCAGTCGCTCGCGTGCGACGTGGGTATAGATGGTGGTGGTGCTGATGTCGGCATGACCGAGCAGCAGCTGCACGACCCGCAGGTCAGCGCCGTGGTTGAGCAGGTGCGTGGCGAACGCATGACGCAGCACGTGCGGTGAAAGCGTCGCCGCCGGAATGCCGGCACGTACGGCATAGCGCTTCAGCAACAGCCAGAACGCCTGGCGGGTCATCGGCAGATGCCGGCCGGTGAGGAACAGCGCGTCGCTCCTTCCCGTGCCGGCAAGAGCCGGGCGGGCCATGGCCAGATAGCGCTGGATGGCCTGCACTGCGTTTTCGCCCAGCGGCACGAGACGCTCCTTGCTGCCCTTGCCGACCACCCGCACCACGCCCATGTCGAGCGATACCTGGCCGAGCGTCAGGCCGACGAGCTCCGACACCCGCAGCCCGGTTGCATACAGCGTCTCCAGCATCGCCGTGTCGCGCAGCGCCTGGGTCGAGTCGCCGCTACACGCGGCGAGCAGGGCATCGACCTGCGCCTCGCTGAGGTTCTTGGGCAGGCGCCGCGGCAGCTTCGGTGCGCGCACCCGGAGGGTCGGATCGGCGGTCAGTCGACCTTGCTGCAGGGCCAGGCCGTAGAACCGGCGCATGGCGGACAGCCGGCGTGCGATCGAAGTCGCCTTGGCGCGGGCGCCGAATTCGTCGGCGAGGAAGCGTTCGACATCGCCGCGACCTGCTTCGATGAGGGTGAGTCCGCGACGTGCGAGCCAAGCCGACCAGCGGTTGAGGTCCTGCCGATAGCTGTCGAGCGACGTGCGCGCCAGGCCGTCCTGCAGCCAGAGCTGGTCGCAGAACGCGTCGATGAGGGCGCGGGTTGCGGCGTCGTCGGCCTCGTTCACCTCAAGCCCCGAAACGATAGCCTTCGTGCACCAGCAGCCAGCGCTTGATGGCTACCGGGTCGCCGGCTGCCGCATTCATGAAACCACCGAGCGCCCCGCGGCTCCCCACCACCCGATGGCAGGGAATCACCAGGGCGATCGGATTGGCGCCGCAGGCGCCACCGACGGCGCGCGGCGCGCTCGCCACCGTGCGCGCGATCTCGCCGTAGGTGCGCGACGCGCCGACCGGAATGGCGGCGATCGCATCCCACACGCGGCGCCGGAAGGGCGTCCCTTGCGGCGCGAGGGAGACGGTGAAACGAAACTCGGGGTCGGCGAGATAGCGGATCAGCTCCCGCACTGCGCGCGCCGCGACGGGGTCCTGCGCGTCGCGTTCCGGCGTGTCGATCGGCAGGTACGCGATGCCGGTCACGCAGCCGTGCGCGGTATCGATGCCGAGGGTCGCGAACGGCGCACGCAGGCGCGCACTGTGCCGCGAGGCGGGCGCCGCGGACAACGCCGGCGGATGGTTTGCAGGACCGTGCGGCATCGCGGTCTCTAGAGCTTCATCTGCCGTGGCAGTGCGGTGACGAGCTCGGGGAAGAACCAGATGAGCAGCGCCGCCGTAATCATGAGGTAGAACATCGGCAAGGTATTGCGGGCGATCCAAGTGATCTGCCGCCCCGTCATGCCCTGCAGGACGAAGAGATTGAAGCCCACGGGGGGCGTGATCTGCGCCATCTCGACCACCAGCACCAGGAAGATGCCGAACCAGATGAGGTCGAGCCCGGCAGCTTCCACCGTGGGCAGGATGACCCCCATCGTGAGCACGACCATGGAGATGCCATCGAGGAAGCAACCCAGCAGGATGTAGAACACCGTCAGCGCGAGGATGAGCATGAAGGGACTGAGGCCGAGGCTCGTGATCCACTCGGCGAGGTGGCGCGGCAGGCCGATGTAGCCCATCGCCAGGGTGAGGAATGCGGCGCCCGCGAGGATCAGCGCGATCATGCAGTACAGGCGCGTCGCCCCGAGGAGGCTCGCCATGAACGACGCGCGGGTGAGCGAGCCCTGGGTGAGCGAGATCACGAGCGCCCCGACCACGCCGAAGGCAGCCGCTTCCGTGGCCGTGGCGACGCCGGTGTAGATCGAGCCCAGCACGGCCACGATCAGCAGCATCACCGGAACGAGGTGACGCGAGGCGGCGACTTTCTGGGCGAGCGAGGTCCGCTCGGCCATGGCGGGAATTGCGTCCGGATGGAGCAGCGCCCAGACCACGATGTAGCCGGAGAAGAGCACGGCCAGCAGGATGCCCGGCACGATGCCGGCCACGAACAGTTGCGCGATCGAGACGTTGGCGGTGACGCCGTACACGATCATGATGATCGACGGCGGAATCAGCAGGCCCAGAGTGCCGGCGCCGGCCAGCGTGCCGATGGTAAGGGCTTCGGGATAGCCGCGCGCCTTGAGTTCCGGCAGGGTCATCTTGCCGATGGTCGCGCAGGTCGCGGCCGACGAGCCCGAGACCGCCGCGAAGATGGTGCAGCCAATGATGTTGGTGTGCAAGAGCCGCCCTGGCACGCGTTCCAGCCATGGCGCGAGGCCGCGGAACATGTCCTCGGAAAGGCGGGTGCGAAACAGGATCTCGCCCATCCATACGAACAGCGGCAGGGCCGTGAGGGTCCACGACGACGCCGAGCCCCAGATGGTCACGGCCATGGCATCGCCGGCCGGTCGGGACGAGAACAGCTCCATGCCGATCCAGGCGACACCCGAAAGCGCCAGCCCGATCCATACACCGCTGCCGAGCAGCGTGAAGAGGGCAACGATCAGCAGGGCGGTGATGAGCGCGTCCATCGGCTCACTCGATGCGCGCTGGCGGGGCTGCCAGGCGTGGCGCGCGCGCGCCTCGGAGCTCGAGCACGAACTCGTCCAGCAAGGCGACGAACAGCACCAGGGTTCCAATCGCCATGGTGAGCTGCGGAATCCACAGCGGCGTGGCGTCGTTGGCGGTCGAGATATCATTGAAATCCCAGGACTGCCAGGCGAGGCGCGCGCTGTAGAACGCGAGCACCGCGGCCAGCAGGGTCGCCACGGCCAGCGCCCATATCTCCAGGCCTCGCCGCGCGCCGCCGTGGACGTGTTCGAGCAGCAGGGTGACCCGGATGTGCTCGCCGCGCTTCAGGGTATGCGCCAGCGCCAGAAACCCCGCCGCCGCAGTGCAGTAGCCCGCGTAGGCGTCGGTTCCCGGCACGTGGAAATGCAGCAGTCGGCCGGCGATGGCGAGTAGCACCATGATGAGGGTGCCGACCAAAAACAACGCCGCCAGGTGAGCGGCGGCGTCATAGAGGCGGTCGAGCGTTCGGCGCAGCATCGCGGGGTCGCCCATTATCGGCGCGGCGGAGGGCGGACCCGCTTACATCCGTCGGTAGGCGTCGATCACCTTGCGGCCGTCCTCACCGGATTTGCGCAACCATTCGGCCAGCATCACGTTGCCGACCTTACGCATGTCGGCCGTGAGCTGCTCGGGTGGCTTGATGATCTTCATGCCGTTCTTGCGCAGCTGGTCCAGGTACCACGTGTTCTTTTCTTCCGAGACCTTCCATCCACGCGCCTCGGCGTCGGTAGCCGCCTTGAGCACCGCGCTCTGGGTGGGCTTGTCGAGGGCCTGGAATGCCTTCTCGTTGACGATTACCGCGTTCTTGGGGAGCCACGCCTGGGAGTCGTAGAAATTCTTGATGTGCTCGTAGGTCTTGGAGTCGTAGCCGGTCGCGCCCGAGGTCATCATCGCCTCGATCACGCCCGTGGCGAGCGCCTGGGATACCTCGGCCGCCTGCACCGTGACGGGCTGGGCTTCCACGAGCTCGGCGATCTTGGAGGTCGCCGGGCTGTATGCCCGCCACTTGAGTCCCTTGAGGTCGGCGGCGCTGCTGAGCTGGCGATTGGTGTAGATGCCCTGCGGCGGCCACGGCACGGCGTAGAGCAGCCGCATGCCCTGCTTGGCGAGCTTGTCCGCGAGCGCCTTTTTCTCGGCCTTGTAGAGCTTCATCGACTCGGCATAGGAGGTCGCCAGGAACGGGACGCCATCGAGGCCGAAGAGGGGATCCTCGTTCTCGTAGTTGACCAGCAGGATCTCCCCCGCCTGTGCCTGGTTACCCTGGACCGCGCGCTTGATCTCGGGCGCCTTGAACAACGACGCATTGGGGTGGACCTGGATCTTGAGCTTGCCGCCGCTCGCCTTGTCGACATCGGTCGCGAACTGCTGGATGTTCTCGGTGTGGAAGTTGCTCGCCGGATAGGCGGTGGGCATGTCCCACTTGGTCTGGGCCGCAGCGGGCAGGGCGCCAGCGAGCAGGAGTGCCGCGAAGAAAGAGAGAAGACGCATCATGGGCAGGGCAGTCCGCAATTGACGGTTGTCGGTTGAACGGGCACGGCGAGGGCCGACAACGACGCCGATCACCGGCGGGCAAAAGTGCCGCCCGTCCGCATTCTATAATCCCCCGGGGGCGCTGCGTAGGAATTGTCCGAGAGGCGTCCTGCGGCGCGATTTGCGGTGCATCGTCGTGAAGGCCATAGCAGGACTCGCGGCCTGGCGAAAGCGGTGCGCAACCGGTCCCTCGTCCCCGTTTCCTGTCCTCTTTACTGGCTCCTGAATGTGGCAATTCTGGATCGACCGCGGCGGCACCTTCACCGACATCGTCGCCTGCCGGCCGGACGGCGCGCTCGTCACCCACAAGCTCCTGTCCGATAACCCGGAGCGCTACACCGACGCCGCGGTGCATGGCATCCGCGAGCTCCTGGATCTCGACTCCGGTGCGCCGATCCCGGACGGCGTGATCGACGCGGTCAAGATGGGGACGACCGTCGCCACCAACGCCTTGCTCGAGCGCAAGGGCGAGCGCACCGCGCTCGTGATCACCCGGGGATTTGCCGATGCCCTGCGCATCGGGTACCAGAACCGGCCGAAGCTCTTCGTCCGGCGCATCGAGCTGCCGACGATGCTCTACGAGCGCGTGATCGAGGTGGACGAGCGCGTCGGCGCCGACGGCGAGATCGTGCGACCGCTCGATCACGACGCCGCACGCCGCGATCTCGCGACCCTGCAGAGCGACGGCATCCAGGCCATCGCGATCGTGCTCATGCACGGCTACCGGTTTCCGGAACACGAGGCGGCGCTCGCGGGGCTCGCCCGGGACATGGGGTTCGCCCAGGTTTCGGTTAGCCACGAGGTGAGCCCGCTCATGAAGCTGGTCTCGCGCGGCGACACCACCGTGGTCGATGCTTACCTGTCGCCGATCCTGCGGCGGTACGTGCGCGAAGTCGAACGCGACCTGGCCGGCAGCACGACGGCGGACCCGCCCGGCGCAGGCGGTCCGGCCAGTGCCGGCCTGCGGCTGCAGTTCATGCAATCCTCGGGTGGCTTGACCGATGCGCATCGCTTCCAGGGCAAGGATGCCATCCTGTCCGGTCCCGCCGGCGGGATCGTAGGCGCCGTCGAAGTCTCACGGCGCGCGGGCTTCGATCGCATCATCGGCTTCGACATGGGCGGCACCTCCACGGACGTGACCCATTACGCCGGCGAATACGAACGGGCGTTCGTCACCGAGGTGGCCGGGGTGCGGCTGCGGGCGCCGATGATGCGCATTCACACGGTGGCCGCGGGCGGCGGTTCGATCTGTGCATTCGACGGCGCCCGGTTTCGGGTGGGACCGGCCTCGGCCGGTGCGAATCCCGGGCCGGCGTCCTATCGCCGGGGCGGCCCGCTGACCGTGACCGATTGCAACGTCGTGGTGGGTAAGCTCGATCCCGCGCTCTTTCCCGCCGTGTTCGGCCCGGACGGCGACGCCCCTCTCGACGCCGAGGTGGTCCGCCGGCAATTCACCGCCCTGGCCGTCAAGGTGGCCGCGGCCACCGGCAAGGAGCGCAGCGCCGAGGAGATCGCCGACGGCTTCCTGCGCATCGCCGTGGAGAATATGGCCAACGCCATCAAGCACATCTCGGTGCAGCGCGGCTACGACGTGACCACGTATACGCTATGCTGCTTCGGCGGCGCCGGCGGGCAGCACGCGTGTCCGGTCGCCGATGCGTTGGGCATGACCCGCGTCCTGCTGCATCCGTTCGCCGGGGTGCTGTCCGCCTACGGAATGGGACTCGCGGACGTCCGGGCGCTGCGTCAGCAGGCGCTCGAAGCACGCCTCGCACCGGACGCCCTGGTCCGCGCCGCGGCGTTGCTGGCGCCCCTCGAGATCGCCGCGACGGAAGAAGTCGCGGCGCAGGGCATTCCCGCCGGGCGACTGCGCACCGCGCGCACGCTGCACGTGAAGTACGAAGGGACCGATACCACACTCGAGATCGCGGCACCGGCGGGGACCGGTGCGGACGCGATCGACGCGATCACGGCCGCCTTCGAAGGGCGTTACCGCGCCCAGTACGGCTTCCTCATGCCGGGCAAGCCACTGGTCATCGAGGCGGTCGGCGTCGAGGCGATCGGCCAGCCGCACGGCGCCGAGGACTCGACCCCCACATTCGTCCCGCGCTCCGCGCCACTCGCGCCCCACAAGCGCCGCCGCATCTACACGGGGGGCGCCTTTCACGACGCCGCTGTCTACGTGCGCAGCGGCCTCCAGCCGGGTGACGTGATCAGCGGGCCCGCGATCGTCGCCGAGGACAGTGCGACCACGGTGGTCGAGCCGGGGTGGCAGGCCACCCTGACCGCGCGCGGCGACCTCGTGCTCGAGCGCGTCGCGCCCGTGCAGCGCGCCCATGCCATCGGAACCGCAGCCGATCCGGTGCTGCTCGAGGTCTTCAACAACCTCTTCATGGCCATCGCCGAGCAGATGGGCGTGACCCTTGCGAACACGTCGTATTCGGTCAACATCAAGGAGCGCCTGGATTTTTCGTGCGCGCTGTTCGACGGCGCCGGCAACCTCATCGCCAACGCCCCGCACATGCCGGTGCACCTGGGCTCGATGGGCGAATCGGTGCGCACGGTCATCGACCGGCGCACCGGCACGATGCGACCGGGCGACGTGTTCGTGCTGAATGCGCCGTACAACGGCGGCACCCATCTCCCCGACGTGACGGTGATCGCGCCGGTGTTCCTGGACGGCGATGAGCGCCCGGAATTCTATGTCGCCTCGCGCGGCCATCATGCCGACATCGGCGGGACCACGCCCGGCTCGATGCCGCCCGATTCGACCCACGTCGACGAGGAGGGCGTGCTGCTCGACAACGTCGAGCTCGTCACCGAGGGACGGTTTCGGGAGGCGGAGATGCGCGCGCTCCTCGCCGGTGGGCGATATCCGGCGCGTAACATCGACCAGAACCTCGCCGATCTGCGGGCGCAGGTGGCGGCGTGTGCCAAAGGTACGGCCGAACTCGAGCATATGGTCGCGCAGTTCGGGATCGAGGTCGTCCGCGCCTACATGGGCCACGTGCAGGACAACGCCGAGGAGGCGGTGCGGCGGGTGCTCGACGTGTTGTCCGACGGCAGCTTCACCTACGAGATGGACAGCGGCGCGCGGATCAGTGTCACGATCCGCATCGACAAGGCCGCGCGCACCGCCACCGTCGACTTCACCGGCACCAGCGCACAGCAACCGACCAACTTCAACGCGCCGTCGGCGGTGTGCAAGGCCGCGGTGCTGTACGTGTTCCGCACCCTGGTCGACGACGATATCCCGATGAATGCCGGCTGCCTGAAGCCCATCGAGATCGTCATTCCGGAGGGTTCGATGCTGGCCCCGCGCTACCCGGCGGCCGTGGTCGCAGGCAATGTCGAGACCTCGCAGGCAGTGACCGACACACTCTACGGTGCGCTGGGTGTGCTCGCCGCCTCCCAGGGCACGATGAACAACTTCACCTTCGGCAACGACCGCTACCAGTACTACGAGACCATCTCCGGCGGTGCCGGTGCGGGTCCTGATTTCGACGGGGTGAGCGTGGTCCAGACCCACATGACCAATTCGCGGCTGACCGATCCCGAAGTGCTCGAATGGCGCTTCCCGGTGCGCCTCGAGCGCTTCGCGATTCGTCCGGGCAGCGGTGGCGCCGGGCGCCATCACGGCGGTGACGGCGCGGAGCGGCGGGTGCGGTTCCTCGTGCCGATGACGGCCGTCATGCTGGCCAACCATCGTCGCATCGCGCCGTTCGGGGTCGAGGGTGGCGAGCCGGGCGCGGTCGGCAGGAACTGGGTCGAGCGAGTTGACGGCAGCCGCGAGGAGTTCGGGGCGACCTGCGCCGTGGAGATGGCCGCGGGCGACGTATTCGTGATCCACACGCCGGGCGGCGGCGGCTTCGGCACGCCGGCCTCGCCCCCTCCCTCAGAGGGGGTAGGCGAAGCCCACGCAGTGGGCAAGCCTGGGGGAGGTTACCCATCGGCCGCCGGGCCGTCCCGAGGCGCTGTGCTGTCCAGAGCGCGCGGACCGGCAGTTGCATAATTCGTCCCCGGAGGCTCCATGGCCAGTGTGTACGACTTCAGCGTCAACGACATCAAGGGCAGGCCCGTTTCCCTCGACCGCTATCGCGGCCAGGTGCTGCTCATCGTCAACACCGCCAGCGCGTGCGGCTTCACGCCCCAGTACAAAGGCCTGCAGGCGTTGCACGAGACCTATGGCCCGAAGGGCTTGGCGGTCCTGGGTTTTCCCTGCAATCAGTTCGGCGGTCAGGAGCCGGCCGAGGAGGACGAGATCGCCCACTTCTGCGACCTGAACTACCAGGTGACGTTTCCCCTGTTTGCCAAGCTCGAGGTGAATGGCGACGGGGCGGCGCCGCTCTATCGTCATATCAAGAAGGCCGCACCGGGACTGCTCGGCTCCGAGGGCATCAAGTGGAACTTCACCAAGTTCCTGGTCGATCGAGAGGGGCGCGTGGTCGAACGCTATGCGCCGAAGACCGAGCCGGCAGCGATCGCCGGCGACATCGAAAAGCTGCTCTAGGCGCGTCATGCGGATCCGGCTGTCCTTGGTCGTCGCGGCTGTCGCGGTCGCCGCGGCGGGCTCTGGCGCGCGCGCCCAGGGCGAACCCCCCAAGGTCCTGCGGGTGGCCTTCCCGGTAGCCGAGACGGGCTTCGATCCGCAGGCTGCCGGCGACATCTACTCCAATGCCGTCAACCGCGAGATCTTCGATACCCTCTATCGCTACGACTATCTCGCCCGGCCGCATCGCCTCGTGCCCAATGTCGCGGCGGGGATGCCGGAGATCAGCGCCGACGGCAAGACCTGGATTATCCGGGTGCGGCCCGGCATCGAGTTCGCCGACGATCCGGTCTGGAAGGGCCAGCGCCGCGAGCTCGTCGCCGCTGATTTCGTCTATGCCTGGAAGCGCGTCCTCGATCCGCGCATGCGCTCCATCGCGTTGCAGATCTTCGAGGGCCGCATCGCGGGCGCCGAGCCGGTACTCGCCAAGGCGAAGGAAACCGGCAAGCTCGATTACGACGCGGCGATGGAAGGGCTCACCGCGCCCGATCGCTACACCATCCGCATCAAGCTCAACTTCGCCGACTACGAGCTGCTTGCGAACCTCACCCAGGCGAACACCGCGGCCGTGGCCCGGGAGGTAATCGAGGCCTACGCCGACGGCAGCGGCTGGGCAATGGCCAATCCGGTCGGCACGGGCGCCTATCGGCTCAAGGAGTGGCGACGCGGACAGAAGATCGTGCTGGAAGCCAATCCGGGCTTTCGCGACCAGCGCTATCCCGACAGCAGCGACCCGGCCGACAAGGCCTTCATCGGCGGGCTGCGCGGGCGGAAGCTTCCCCTCGTGCCACGCATCGAGATCAGCATCATCGAGGAATCCAACCCGCGGTGGCTCGCGTTCGAGCAGCGCGAGCTGGATTACGTCAGCGTGCCGTCCGATCTCGTCGGCAACGTGCTCGACCCGGGCAACCTGCTGAAGCCACGACTCGCCAAGCTCGGGATGACCCTGCAGCGCGGCATCGAACCGGCGATCACCTACGAGTACTTCAACATGGATGACCCCGTTGTCGGTGGCTACGCGCCGGAGCGCGTAGCCCTGCGCCGGGCGATCGGCATGGCGTACAACATCGACGAGGAGGTCCGGGTGCTGCGGCAGGGTCAGGCCGTGCCGGCGACCCAGGTGATCCCGCCCGGCATGTCGGGCCACAATCCGAAGTTCGATGGTCACACGCCCTACGAGCCGGCTGCCGCGAAGGCATTGCTCGACAAGTTCGGCTTCGTCGACCGTGACAAGGACGGATGGCGCGAGCAGCCCGACGGCTCGCCGCTGGTGCTGAAGATCGCGTCGTCGACGTCGGCACTCGAACGCCAATACGACGAACTGTGGCAACGCAGTCTCAAGGCCGTTGGCCTCAAGTCCGAGTTCATCAAACAGAAATGGCCCGACCTGCTCAAGATGGCGCGGCTTTCCCAGCTGCAGATGTGGTCGCTCGGCAATATCGCGACGTCGGTCGAAGGCTTCCAGTTCATGGGCCTGCTCTACGGTGGCCACGCCGGGTTCTCCAATATCGCGCGCTTCAAGCTGCCCGAGTTCGACCGGCTCTATGAGCAGGCGCGGGGGATGCCAGACGGCGCCGAGCGGACGCGGCTCATCGACCGAATGTCCGAATTGGTCAGTGTGTATGCGCCCTGGAAGCTCGCGGCCTTCCGCTATGGCAACGTGGCGGTGCAGCCGTGGGTGATCGGCTACAAGTACAACGGCTACCAGGCCCATCCGTTTCGCTATCTCGATATCGACCCGAAGCGGCGTGCGGGTGCGGCCCTGGGACGAAACTCATCATGAACGTAGCCCGCGGGTTGATCATGCTTGGCGCGCTGGCCATGGTGGCTTGGCCGATAGTGACGCCGGCAGGGACGCCCGCATTCGCGGACCCTGCCAAGGTGCTGCGGGTGGCGCAGCCGGTCGCCGAGACCGGGTTCGATCCCCAGGCGACCTCCGATTTGTATTCGGGCCACGTGCAGCGCGCGATCTTCGACACGCTCTTTGTCTACGACTACCTCGCCCGTCCGTACAAGCTCGTGCCGAGCCTCGCAACGGCGATGCCCGCGGTCAGCGACGGCGGCCGTACCTGGACCATCGCCCTGCGGCACGGCATCTACTTTGCCGACGATCCGGCATTCAAGGGCAGGCCGCGCGAGCTCACCGCCGCGGACGTGGTGTTCTCGTTCAAGCGCCTGCTCGATCCGCGCATGCGCTCGCCCTACCTCTGGTTCCTCGAGGGCAAGATCGCCGGCGCCGAGCCTGTCCTCGCTGCGGCCCGCAAGGCCGGCCGGCTGGACTACGACATGCCGATGGACGGTCTGCAGGCCGTCGATCGCTACACCGTCCGGCTGCGCCTGACCGAGCCCGACTACATCCTGCAGGGCTACATGTCCCATGTCGCCATGAGCATCGTCGCCCGCGAGGCGATCGAGTTCTACGGCGATGCGAGCGGATGGGCCATGGCCAATCCCGTCGGTACGGGGGCGTACCGGCTGACGCAATGGCGGCGCGGGCAGCAGATGGTGCTCGAGGCGAATCCGCGCTTTCGCGAAACATTCTTTCCGGAGTCGACCGACCCGGTGGTGGCCGACATCGTGCGGCGGATGCACGGCAAGCGCGCGCCGCAGATCGGCAGGATCGAGATCTCGGTGATCGAGGAATCGAACCCGCGGCTGCTCGCCTTCATCAGCAAGTCGCTCGACTACGTCAACGTTCCGCAGGAAATCGCCGACACCGTGCTCGACGCCGAAGGCGGACTGAAGGCGAGCGTGGCCGGCCAGGGGGTGCGGCTCGAGCGGATCGTGCAGCCGTCCGTGCAGTACGCGTTCTTCAACATGGACGATCCCGTGCTCGGGGGCTACGGCCGGGAGAAGATCGCCCTGCGCCGCGCCATCGTCATGGGATTCGACACGGCGGCGCTGATCCGCACCGTCTACCAGGGCCAGGCATTGCCGGCGACCCAACCGATCCCCCCCAACGTGCCCGGGCACGATCCCGCCTTCGACGTGCGCATCAAGCAGGATCCAGCGGCGGCACGGGCGTTGCTCGACAAGTTCGGCTATGTCGACCGTAACGGGGATGGCTGGCGCGAGCTGCCGGACGGTCGCCCGCTGGTCCTCACCATGGGTTCGGCGACCGCGGGCCGGGACCGCGAGTTCGACGAGCTGTGGAAGCGGAGCATGACCGCACTCGGCATCCGGCTCGAGTTCCTGAAGCAGAAGTGGCCGGATCTGCTCAAGATGGGCAAGGCCGGGCAGCTGCAGATGTGGCGGGTGGGATGGATCACCCAGTACGGCGAAGGCGATGCGTTTGCCCAGCTCCTCTATAGCCGCAACATCGGGCAATCCAATCTCGGCCGCTTCAACCTGCCCGAGTACGACGCCCTCTATCGCGAGTCGCGGCTCTTGCCCGACGGACCACAGCGCAACGTCTTGTACCGGCGCATGGCCGAGATCGTGGCGGCGTACAACCCGTGGGAGCTCGGCGTGTACCCGATCGAGAACACGCTGGTGCAACCGTGGGTCGTGGGCTACCACAAGCACGCCTATTGGGAGCATCCGTGGCTCTATCTCGACCTGGACCCCACGCGCCGCACCGCAGCACGCTAGTCCGGGTCCGGCGGCTGTTGCGCGGACGCATCGGTCGGATGCGACCGTTGGCGGCTCACCGCTTCCGCGCCTTGGCCTGTGAACGGTTGCCGACGTAGAATCAAGCTGTCCGCACGCTACGTCGCGGAGGCTCGATCGACCATGACCCTCGTCCACCATAGCCACGACCGCTTCAGCCACGCTCACACCGCCCGCGCATCCCGTGCGGCGGCCCGCGTCGTCCTGGCTGCGGATGCGGCGCGGGGGGGCGGCGGCATCGTCGGCATGCGTGGCGACCGTCCGCGCGAGCCGCGCGTCATGCAGTAGCCATCCGGCTTTCGAGCTCCGCCGGATGTGAGGGCGGGGTTACTCGGAACACCGGAAAACTCGCGGCATCGAGGTGGCACCTGCACCGCCTGCCGCAGCCACATTCCAGTAAGCCCCGTCCCGGTTGACTCCGGCACCTGCGTGCGTGCCGGGTGATCGGCTATGCGCGTTGTCGCGCACGCCGCGCCTGGCAGTGCGACTTGAACGAGGCACCATCATGCAGTACGTGCGAATGCTGTTTCGCCACCTGGCCCGTGGCCTGTGGCTCGATCGCGAGTTCCTGAAACTCTGGACGTCGATGACGGTGACGTCGTTCGGCGCGCAGGTCACCAATCTCGCGTTGCCGCTCACGGCGGCGGTGATGCTGTCGGCCACGCCCATGCAGATGGGTGTGCTGGTCGCGCTCGAGGCGCTGCCGTTCGCGCTATTCAGCCTGCACGCGGGCGTGCTGCTCGATCGCGTGCGCAAGCTGCCGCTGATCATCGCCGCCGACATCGGGCGGGGCGTGGCGCTGCTGGCGATACCCGTGGCGGCGTTCCTGCACGTCCTCAGCATCGAGATGCTGTTCGTGGTGGGGTTCCTGTGCGGGGTGCAGAACGTCATCGGCGGCGCGGCCTATCAGGTATTGATTGCGCAGATGGCCGGGCGGACGCGGCTGGTCGAGGCCAATGCCAAGATCATCCTCGGCGAGACTTCCGCGGCGCTGGTCGGCCCCGGCCTGGCCGGCGCGCTCATCCATGCGCTGACCGCGCCGTTTGCCATCATGGTCGATGCGCTGAGCTTCATGCTGTCCGCGCTGATGCTGCGGCGAGTGCGCGTGCCGACTGACGTGGTGCAGGCGCGGGGGACGGCCGGCATGTGGCACGAGATCGCCGAAGGCGTGCGCCTGGTCAAGAACGAGCCGACCCTGTGGTCGCTCGCCTGGCTCGCGGGTCTCTGGCAGTTCCTGCATCACATGCAGGTGGCCGTGCTGATCCTGTTCGCGACCCGCGAGCTGCACCTGTCGGCCGGCAGCATCGGCCTCGCCTACGCGTGCGGGGGCGCGGGTTGCATCGTCGCGGCGAGCCTGGCCGAGCGTCTCGCCGCGCGGATCGGGGTGGGTCGCCTGATCGTGCAGGCGGTTGCGCTCACCGCGATTGCGTGGCTCGCCTACGGCCTCATCAGCGGACCAGCCTGGCTCGCGCTGGTGCTGCTCGGGTCGGGTATGTTCGTGTTCGATTTCGGCGCGGTGCTCTACGGTATCAATTACCTGTCATTGCGCCAGGCGATCACCCCGGATCGGCTCCTGGGGCGCATGACTGCGACCATGCGCTTCTTCGGGGTCTCGGTCGCGCCGATCGGGTCGGTGGTCGGCGGGGCACTGGCCACGTTCATCGGCCTGCGCGGCACGTTGCTGGTGGTCGGCATCCTGGGCCTGGCGCTCGCCGGTATCGCGACGGCGTACTCGCCCGTGCGGCGCCATCGCAGCCTGCCGATGGCGCTCGCTGACTAGCCAGGAGCGACGAACGCCGCCGTGTTCCCGGCAGCGTCGTCAGCAGTCGCGCCGGGCATCGTCCAGACGCCCGGGAACCTGGTGCGCCGCACACGGCGCTGCCTTGGCGAACTGCGTCCCGCGAAGCTCCCGCAACCAATCCGGCGTCGAATGCACTCGACGAGTTTGCCGAATGCGACGCCTGCGTGTCAGCGTCAGGGGCGCAGAGCGCCATCAGTCGCGCCCAGCGTGCGTCGTGGTGAGTTGCGCGGTTGCCGCATAGCAGCCTACGAATCATGGCGGGCGGGCGACGCGTGGTTTGCCGCGCCGACTTCATTACGACCTGCCGGAGAGCGAGCTCACAGAGACCATGCGTCGTCCGTGGGCTCGATGCCTACGGGCAGATCACGCCGTTTGCGGTGGTCCAGGCCTGAGCCGAGAAGGACTGGTACGTTGCCCACCGCGCGCGAATGGCGACGCATCGCGCCGGTCGAGATCAACCATCTGCGCAGGAGCTTCGCCTGATCTGCACCGCCTATCACGGCCGCCGAATCGAATTGAACGCCGCGAGGGCGTCAGCGGTAGAACGGCTCCACCTTGCCCTTGAGCTTGATCAGCAGCGGCCGACCCTTGCGGTCGACGGTCTTGCCGGCAGGCACCCGCACCCAGCCTTCGCTGACGCAGTACTCCTCGACGTCGGCCCGCTCGCCGGCGTTGAAGCGGATGCCGACGTCGTGCGAGAAGATGGCGGGCACGTGGTGCGGACTGCGCGGGTCGCTCGACAGCCGGTCGGGCAGAGGGGGGCGGTCGGTGGGTTCGCTCATCGTCGTCGTCATTCGCGGTCGGACGGGGAAGATCGTTTCGCCGGTTCCTCGCGGTAATCGGTCCGGCCGCGGGGTAGGATTTCCATCCCGGCAGCGTCGTCAGCAGTCTCGCAGGGCATCGTCCAGATGCCCGGGCTCCGGTTGCTGCGGCCGCAGCTCCGGCGGCTCGTTGAGCTTGGCCCGGCCGATGCCCATGCGGGCTTCGGCGCGGGCGATGTCGTCCGACGGGCCGGGTCCGCGCACGCTGTTGCGGATCGCGGCGGCGCCGCTGCGCACGTAGGTGACCTTGCATTCCTGCGAATACGCGCGGGCGTGCATGGCATCCGACGGCGCGGTCGTTGCACAGCCGGTCGCCACGAATGCGCCGAGTCCGGCGAGAAGGATGGTTCTCATGGTGATGCCCTCATGGTGTTGGTCGCGACCCGGGGCGATCCCCGTAGAGCTGCATCTCCCCGCCGGGTGACGCCCACCGGATCAGTTGGTGGCGAAGCAATACAGCAGGCCGTTGCCACCGGTGCTTTTCAGATCGTCCTGCGTGCATCCGCCGCCGGAACCGCGGGAGGGATGCGACGTGTTCCACGACTTCGCCGGCGCGCTTTCGTCGGTACCGGTGCGGTCCGCGTGGCCGAGCATGACCGTGCCCGCGGTGCTACTCGTCCAGTTCTTGCAGGTCATGTCCGTGTCGGCGGGGAAGGCGGTGCCGTCGGCCTGCGTACCGGTCAGGATGTCGTGCATGTTGGGCGTGTCGCCCCGGCCTTTCACCGGTGCGCCCTGTTCCGTCAGGGCCGTCGCCTTGGTCAGGTTGTTGGTACCGTGCAGCTCGGCGACATTCTGGGCAATCACCGCGCCCTTGGCGTTGACCCACGGGCCGTTCCCGATGCGGTCCTTGGCGTTGACGGCGCCCGCGCCCTGGGTGCTGAGGTACGCGTGCCAGGTCTTGCCGCCGGCGCCGGCGGCCTGGGCGAGCGACTGGCAATGCTTGTCGGCGCCCTCTACTCCGCCGAGGTCGCCGCCCTTGCCGATGGGGGTGCTGGTGACAAAAAAGCTCATGGTTGCCGGCTGGGCCGACACACCCTGGGCCAGCATTCCACAAAAGGTCGTTCCAGCTACGACCAGCAGGTTACGCATCTTCATCGAGTTCTCCTCCGGGTGGATCAAGTGGGTCAAGGGGTCCGCCTTGGGGTCGGCCTTGGATAGCGGCGCCGCCTGGCGATAGTGAAGGGTGGCAATGCGGCCCAAGCGCGGCAGCCGGCAACCAGGAGCGATGCTACGTGAAACCAGGATGGTCAACAGGCCCGGCCTACGTTTGATTCCCGCCGTGCGCCACCCGGCGCGTCGAATCCGCAGTGAGTTGGAACGGATAGACCGCCGGGAGTTCGAGGAGGGTGGTGAGCTCGTCGAGGGCCCGCCGCGATTCGCCGAGCAGCGCCGGATCGGCGAGATCGGCCGGATCGAGCCGGTCGCGGTAGTGCCGCCGCACCCAGGCCTCGAGCGCGTCGAGTAGCGCCGGGGTCGCGATGACGCGCCCCGCGAGTGCGTCCCGGGCCGCGGCGTCGAGTGGCACCCGCAGGCGCAGGCACGCCGGTCCGCCGCCGTTGTGCATGCTCTGACGCAGATCGAGGGACAGCACCTCCCGGATCGGGCCCGGGCCCCGGGTGAGGCGGGCGAGGTAGTCGCGCACCCGCGGATGCGCGGTGCATTCCCTGGGCGCGACCAAGGCCATCGCACCATCGGCGCGGGTGAGGAGCTGGCTGTTGAAAAGATACGTCGCGACGGCCTCGTCGAGGCTGACTTCGGCTTCGGGGACGCTCACCACCACCAGGGAGGGTCCCACGGCCGCACGCACGGCCGCCAGCACGTGCGCCTGATCGAGGAACGCGCGGGCATGGCAGAACAGCACGTGGCGATGGCCGACCGCCACGACGTCGTTGTGAAATGCACCGGCGTCGATCGCATCCGGCTGCTGCTGCGCGATCACCACGCTGGCCGGCTGCAACCCGTGGCGCCGGACGATCGCAGCCGACGCTTCGCGCGTCTGCCGCGCGACGAAGCGTGCCGGGGTGGGCCCGGCGCCGGCGTGGAATGCTTCCCTCCCATAGACGAAGAGATCCACGCCGCGCGTGCCATCGGCAGCCACCAGGCGGACGTGGTTCGCCGCGCCTTCGTCGCCAAGCTGCGGCACGGACGGCAAGGCGTCGTGCACCACGAAGCGTCCCGGGTCGGCGAAGATCGCCCGCAGGATCCGGGTGGTGGTCGGCGCCTCGATCGCGCGGTGCAGGTGATGGGCGAGATTGGCCGGTGTGAAATGCACGCGGCCATCCGCCGTGTCCGAGCTGCCGCTTACCGTCGCGGCATTGGCGGCCCACATGGCCGCGGCGGACGACGCGGCCGCGAGCAGTGCCGGCGCATCGCGGGCTGCTCGCCCGAGCACGTCGGCATCGCTGCCCGTGAAGCCGACGGCCCGCAGCAATTCCATGGATGGCCGCTCGTGCGGCGGCAGTACCGCCTGCGGCCAGCCGCGCGCGGCCAGGGTGCGCATCTTGGCCAGGCCCTGCAGCGCCGCGGCGCGGGGATCGGCGCGCTGGCGGGCATGCTGCATGGCAGCGAGATTGCCGGAGGCCAGACCCGAATAATTGTGCGTCGGGCCAGGCAGGCCGTCGAAGTTGACCTCGCCCACGTCGCGTCCTGGCGACTCCGTGGCCACGGTCGAGGTGCGTGCGGTCATCGGTGCCGTCCCGGCCGCTCAGTGTCGATCGCGCGGCGCGAGCTGCACGGCCCGGACCATGTCGCTCTCGCCGATCCCGAGCAGCGTCGCCGCATAGGGCAGCAAGGGAAACCGCGCCAGGCGCGGCGGAGCCATCGCCACGATCGCCCGGTACCCCTCAAACCGGCGGTTCGACACCAGCCAGGGCACCTGCGGCGCCAGGCTGTCGGGCACCGGATCGGCGTCCTCCAGGACGACCGGCATGATCGCGCTTTGCCGAATGGCGTGCACGTTGTCGCGGTGGCACTCGACGGTGGGTCCCGCATCGAAGATATCGACGTAGCCTTCGAACCGGAAGCCTTCCTGCTCGAGCAGCGCGCGGGCCGCGCGGGTGTCGTCGTGCACTTCGCCGATCGCCGCGCGGGCGGCGTCCGGCAGCAGGTTGGCGTAGACGGGATGACGCGGCATCAGCTCGGCGATGAACGCCCGTTCACCGATGCCAGTCAGAAAGTCGGCGGCCGAATAGTCGATCGCGAAAAAGTGACGGCCGAGTCCTTCCCAGAACGGACTCCTGCCGGCGGCATCGCTGCGTCCGCGCAACTCGGCGATGAGCTTGGCGGCGAAGCGATCGGGAAAATCAGCGACGAACAGCAAGCGGCTTTTGGAGAGCAGCGAGCCATTGCGGCCGCGCCGGTACGCCTGGTCGAGGAACAGCGAGCAGAGCTCGGTGTGGCCGGTGTGATCGTTGGCCAGGAACAGCGTCGGCACCGAGACGTAGACGTTGAGGGCGCGCGAGGCATGCACGAGCGTCCCGACCCGAAAGTTGTACCAGGGCTCTGCCAGCCCGACGGCCGCTTCGATGGCGGCGATGCCGGCGACGCGGCCATGCTCGGCTTCCACCAGCACGAACACGTAGCACGCCTCGGCGGCGCTGGCGTCGTTGCCGAACGAACGCAGCGAACGCTCGATGCGATTGGCGAGCCGGTCCCGATTGGCCGGCAGCGTGGTGAGACCGGTGCCGGTGAGCTCCGACAGTGCGAACACCGCCGGCAGGTCGTCGCGGGTGATCGGTCGGATGTAGAACATCGCCCGCGCGCCGGGGCCTCGCCCGCGGCCTACGCCAAGGCGCGCTCGAGGGCTGCCTCGAGGCGGTTCAGGCCTTCGAGGATCTCGTCCAGGCTGATGACCAGCGACGGGGCGATGCGGACCACGTCGGGCCCGGCCACCAGCATCAGGAGGCCGGCTTGGTATGCGGCGTCGACGACCGCCATGGAGCGACCCTTCCAGGGCGCGGCGAGCTCGCAACCGATCCACACGCCTTCACCGCGCAGGTCGGCGAACACCGATCGCCGGCCATTGATCGTCCTGAGCCCCTGCATGAACAGGGCGTGGCGCGCCTTCACGCCTTCCAGGACTTCGGTGGTGTTGATGACATCGAATACCGCGCCCGCGACCGCGCAGGCGAGGGGGTTGCCGCCGTAGGTGGTGCCGTGCACGCCGGGCGAGAATGCGCTCGCCACCTCGGCGGTGGTGAGCATGGCGCCGATCGGAAAGCCCCCGCCCAGTCCCTTGGCGCTGGTGAGGATGTCCGGCACCACGCCCTTCTGCATGTACGAGAACAGCGCGCCGGTGCGGCCCATGCCGCTCTGGATCTCGTCCAGGATCAGCAGGGCGTGATGACGGTCGCACAGCGCACGCGCCGCCTGCAGGTATTCGGGCCGCCCCGGGATCATGCCGCCTTCGCCCTGCATCGGCTCCAGGATCACCGCGCAGATGTCGCGACCGTCGTGCTCGGCAAAGGCGGCTTCGAGCGCGGCGATGTCGTTGTACGGCAGGTGCGTAAAGCCGGCGGGATTCGGACCGAAGCCGGAGGCGTACTTCGCCTGGCCACCGGCCGTGACGGTGAAGAGCGTACGGCCGTGAAACGCATTGAGGGTGGAGAGCACCCGGATCTTCTCCGGACCGAAGCGATCGTGGGCATAGCGGCGCGCGAGCTTCAGTGCGGCTTCGTTGGACTCCGCCCCGGAGTTGCTGAAGAAGACCCGCTCCGCGAAGGTCGACCCGGTGAGGCGCAGCGCCAGCCGCAGCGCCGGCTCGTTGGTCATCCAGTTCGACACGTGCCAGATGCGGCGCGCCTGGTCCTCGATGGCGCGCACCATCGCCGGGTGGCAGTGGCCAAGCGCGGTCACCGCGACGCCACCCGCGAAGTCAATGTACATCCGACCGTCCTGGTCCCACACGCGCGAGCCTTCGCCGCGCACCGGCAGGAAGGCCGCGGGGGCGAAGCAGGGGACCATCACCTCGTCGAACGTGGCACGGCTGACCGGCACGGTGGCCGCGGTGCTGGCCGGGGGGATGAGGTCGCGCCGCGACGATGCCGCGATCGCCGCTTCCTGCGCGGCAGGCAGAGTCGACGCCATGGCTGCTCCCGGAGGACGTGCGGTCAAAGCGCCGCGATCGCCTGGATCTCGACGCGGTGCTGGGGACCGGCGAGCGCCGCCTCCACCGTGGCGCGCGCCGGCGCCTCCCCCGCGGCAAGCCAACCTTCCCAGACCGCATTCATGGCGGCGAAATCGCCCATGTCCGGCAGGAAGATGGTGGCCGACATGAGCTTCGCCTTGTCCGACCCCGCTTCATTGAGCAGTCGGTCGATCTGCGCAAGCACCTGGCGGGTCTGGCCGGTGATGTCAGCGGTGGGATCGGCGGCCACCTGGCCGGCGAGGTAGACCGTCTGCGACGGCCGGTGAATCACCATCTGCGCGAGGCGCTTGCCGACGTGGCGGCGATCGATATCCATGGTGCTATGCTCATGTCGAGGAAAAAGGGTATGTCTTCCGGCATTGTAGACGAAGCGTGCGCGATCCCCGGCCCGGGCAACCGGCGATGACGCCACGCGCCGTCATCGTCGTGGCCGCGGGATTTCTTCTGCTCGGCGTCGGTGCCGGTGCGTTCGGCGCCCATGCCCTGCGTTCGCGCCTGTCCCCCGACCAGCTCGCGGTCTTCGCGACCGGGGTGCAGTACCACCTCGTGCACGCCCTCGGACTGCTGATCGTCGGCGTGCTGTGGCTGCAGTGGCCTGCGGCCGGAGGCGGGCTCGCGGCGAGCGCCGCGCTGCTCGCCATCGGCATCGTGCTGTTTTCCGGGAGCCTCTACGTGCTGGTGTTGACCGGCGTGCGCGGCTGGGGCGCCGTCACGCCGTTCGGAGGCCTTGCCTGGCTTGCTGCGTGGGCCGTACTCGCGGTGACGGCCTGGCGCCAGGCCGCCACCGCCTGAGCTGCTGCGTCACTGACTTGCTGCGGCTTTACTGCTTGATGCCGACCGCCACTTGCACGCGGCGCCCCGGATCGTACGGCAGTCGCAGGGCGACATCGCGGCCGGTGGTGTGGTAGACCACGTTGTAGCCGCGCACGACTTGGCTGACGTTGTCGACGGTGCGGCAGCGCTGCATCTCCCGGCTGACCGGGGACGTCGTGGTCACGCGGTTCTGGTGGTTGTTGCCGATCGCCTTGCCGGGATCGAGCTATCGGTTCGCGGCGACCGGGAACGCGCTGGCGCGACGGCTATCAGCGGCGGCTGAACGGTCGACGCGGCAGTTTTAGCGGGCGCGAGCGTGCCCTTCCGCCGCGCCTATACTGCCGCCGATGTCGCCTGATTCGTCTCCGCATGCCCCGCGCGCCCAGTCGCGCGGCGTGGCGCTGCATGCCGCTTCATCCCGACCATCCAGCCGGAACGGCCGGGCGAGCGGCAACACCATTCCCAATACCCTGCCGCTGAGCGAAGGCGCACCGCGTATGACCAGCATGGCGGAGGACACCGTGCGCATGCCGGGCCCCCTCGAGGTCCCCGTCGTGCGGCCGGCGCTGGCCATGCTCTATCGCCTGGCGGTCGGCCCCCATGCCGATCACTACGCGCCACGGTTCCTCGCGTTCGAGCGTGCCGGCAAGCCCCTGGCAATGTGGAACTGGCCGGCGTTCCTGGCGCCGCCGATCTGGGCGGCCTATCGTGGCCTGTGGATCGCCGCGATGGTCTTTGCGCTGCTGCCGCTCGGCGGTGCGATCACGTTCATGTTCGTGAATGCCTCCATCGATCGCGCGCCGGGGCTGTGGGCGTTGTTCGCGGTTCTCCTCGTATGGGTGCTTCCGGGCGCGATCGCCGGGTCATGCGCCGACTATCTCGTCTATCGCCGGGTGCGTCGCATCGCGCTCGCCGCGGAGCGCGATTCCGCCAACCCGGTGGACGCCGCGACCCGCGCCGCAGGGCTGCATGGCGTGTCGTGGTTCGGGGCCGCAGCGGGTGTCGCCGGCATGGCGGTCGTCGCCCTGGCCGTGAGTCACGACCTCGTGAGCGGTTGGCGCGACCATGTGGTGCGCCAGCAAGTGGTCACGACCCTCGCGGCGGTGCGCGGGCTGGAGCGCGAGGCGGAGACGAGCCTCACCTCGGCGCGTCTGGAAGCGCGGCAGGGTTTCGTGCTTCCGAGCAGCGTTGCCCGCCGGGTGGTCGACGACGTGGACGTGAGCCCGGAGAACGGCCGGTTGCGGGTGCGCTTCGGCCCTTCGGTCCCCGAACTCGCGGGCAAGACCATCCTGCTCGCGCCGACCCGCAATGCCCGCCAGGAAGTGCGCTGGCTCTGCGTTCCCGTGGATATTCCCGCCGCGTACCTGCCGCCGCGCTGCCTGCGGCGCTGACCTATCGACCGTCGCCCGAACGCCCCCAGGGCACGGTTACCCCGTGTTCTGTGCGTGCTCGAACGCCGCAAGGGTATTGGCCCGCAGGTGCAGCGCGGCCGCTCAGCGGGAGACTGCGGGCGCCGCACGGACGTGCGCTCAGAGCACACCCACTGCCGCGAGCCGCGAGCCAACTGTTCGTGTACAGCGATGCGCTGTCCAATCACGGCGCCATCCGCCGCGTCTCGCTGGCGGATGCCACGTGCTCGTGATGGGCCGCGCCGACTGGCCCCGCGCGTAGGCCTTCGCCCGGCGCAAGGCGAGGCGGTCGCGCCCGGAGGGGGCGTACCGCAGCGGCTGCGTAGCCCTCGCTCAGTCGACCTTCGCGCCCGAAGCCTTGACGATCTTGCCGTACTTCGCGAGCTCCTGGTCGATGAACTGGGCGAACTGCTCGGGCGTCGTCGGCGACGGCTCCGCGCCCTGTGCGACGAGCCGCTCACGCATGTCTCGTGCGGCGAGGATCCGCGTCACCTCGGCATTCCATTTGGAGATGATCTCGCGTGGCGTTCCGGCCGGGGCGAGCAGTCCAAACCAGGTCGAGATGTCGAACCCGGGGACGCCCGCCTCGGCCATTGTCGGCAGGTCGGGGGCGAGGCGTGAGCGGTGCGCCGTGGTGACGGCGAGCGCCTTGAGCTTGCCCGCTTTCACGTGAGGCGTCGCATTGGCGAGGTTGTCGAACATGATCTGGGTGTCGCCCGCCAGCAGCGCCTGCGTCGCGGGCGCGCCGCCCTTGAACGGCACGTGGATCATGTCGATGCCGGTATCGACCTTCAGCAGTTCCCCGGCGAGGTGGCCGGCGCTGCCGTTGCTGCCCGAGCCGAACGCGAGCTTGCCTGGATTGGCCTTGGCATAGGCAATGAGCTCCTTCACCGAGTTGACCGGCAGGCCGGGATTGACGACCAGCACGTTCGGCGTGACCGCGACCAGGGTGATCGGCGCGAAATCCTTGACCGCGTCGTAGGGCATCTTGCTGAAGAGATGCGGATTAACCGCATGGGTGGAGAGCGCGCCCATGACGACCGTATAGCCGTCGGGCGGGCTCTTCGCGACGGCGTCCGCGCCGATGTTGCCGCCGGCGCCCGGGCGGTTTTCCACGACGACGCTCTGGCCCCAGGCTTCGGTGAGCTTCTGGGCGATGAGCCGTCCAATGACATCGAGCGGACCGCCCGGCGGGAAAGGCACCACGAGCTTCACCGGCTTGGCTGGAAACCCCTGGGCGAGGGCGGGCGCGGCACCGGCGAGGCCCAGCACGAAGCCGGTGACGAGCACGAGGGCCAGCCGGAGCAGGGGCCGCGGACCGGAATGACGGGGGCCGTTGCCGACGACCGGCATGACGGACATCGAGGTTCGGGCGATCACGGCGACTCCGCTGGAAGGCAATGACGATCGATTCTAGCAGCGGTCAGCGGGTGGCGCGTTCCGCGCGGCGGGAGGTTTGCCGACGCCGCGTGCGCCAGCGCATAATGGGCAGTTATCTTTTCGAGCGTCCCCTGGACGTCACGCTTCCGGCATGAACAAGGCGCTGGTCGTTGGTTTGGTCATCGTCGGTGGCACCCTGGCCGCGGCGGGCGGCTATTGGGCGGGCACGAGTCGCCTGGTCGCTACGCCGGTCCTTCTGGGCGGCACGGCAGCGCAGGCGTCCGCCGACAAGGCCGGCGGCGGAGGCGCCGGCCGGGGGAGCGGTGCGGGTGGCACGCAGGTCGTGACGGTCGAGGCGACCAAGGTGGCGACTGCCGCGCTGCCGCAGACGATCACCGCGGTCGGAAGCCTGCGTTCCGACGAATCGGTGGTGATCCGCCCAGAGGTTGCCGGACGCGTAGCCGCCATCCTGTTCAAGGAAGGACAGCGGGTCGCTCGCGGCACCCCGCTGGTCCGGCTCGACACGTCGATCAACGATGCCGATGTACAGCAGACGCGCGCCAACCACACCCTCGCCAAGAGCAAATACCAGCGCGCGCTCGACTTGCAGAAGCAGGGATTCATCTCGGCGCAGGCGCGTGACGAGGCAGAGAACAACCTGCGCTTGGCCGAAGCGGCGGTCGCGCTCTCGGAAGCCAAGTTCGCCAAGACCGAGATCAAGGCGCCGTTCACCGGGGTCATCGGCCTGCGCAGCGTCTCGGTCGGCGATTACGTCAAGGAGGGCGCGGACATCGTCAATCTCGAGGCGATCGATCCCCTCAAGGTGGACTTCCGAGTGCCCGAGATCTACTTCACCCAGGTGAAGGTGGGGCAGCCCCTCGAGGTGGCGCTCGACGCACAACCGGGTCGGATCTTTGCGGGGCGCGTCTACGCGGTCAATCCGCTGGTCGATGCGGCGGGCCGCTCGGTCGTCGTCCGCGCCCAGGTGCCCAATCCCGACACGATCCTGCGCCCGGGCATGTTCGCGCGCGTGCGCCTTATCACCCGTGCCGAGCGCGATGCGATGGTGGTCCCGGAACAGGCGCTGGTGCCGCAGGGCGAAGACCAATACATCTTTCGTGTTGTCGACAACCGGGCCCAGCGGGTGAAGGTCGAGGTCGGTCAGCGCCGCGATGGCAAGGCCGAGATCGTGAAGGGTCTCGAGCCTCGCGACATCGTCGTCACCGCAGGGCAACTCAAGATCCGTGACGGTGCGGCCGTAAAGGTCGCGCGGGTCGACGAGGCTCCGGTGAAGACGGCCAAGGGTGAGGATGCGCCGGCGGCGGTTCGCGGCGGCAAGTCAGGCAAGCCCGGGCAAGGCGACTCGGGGCCCGCGAAGGCAGCGAAAATCGACGCCCCGCACCGCGCACCCGCGGCCGGGCCCGGCAGGCCCGCGCGCGCTGCCGAAGGCCCCTCGAAGACGGCGAACCGCGACGATGCGCCGGCCGGCGGACGCGCGGAGGGCGCCTCCCGTCCGGAAACAGAGAGCGGTGGTGGTCGCCCCGAGTCGCGGCCCGCGAAGGCCGACGCCACGGCCGCCAGCCGGTCCTGACGGCCCAAACTTCCCCCATCCCGCGCGGCAGGAGCCGTCATGCAACTCCCCGAGATCTGCATCAGGCGCCCGGTCTTCGCGACGGTGCTGTCGCTGATCATCCTGCTTGTCGGGATGATTTCGTACACCCGGCTTTCGGTGCGCGAATACCCGCGCATCGACGAGCCCGTGGTCAGTGTCTCCACCACGTATCGCGGGGCGTCGGCGGAAGTCGTCGAGTCGCAGGTCACCAAGCCGCTGGAAGACTCCCTCGCCGGCATCGAGGGCGTCGAGATCATGACCTCGCAGAGCCGCTCGGAATCCTCCCGGATCAACGTCCGCTTTTCCCTGAAGCGCGATCCGGATTCGGCCGCCGCCGACGTCCGCGACAAGGTGTCGCGCGCCCGTGGCAAGCTGCCCGACACCGCCGACGAGCCGATCATCGCCAAGGTAGAGGCCGACTCCCAGCCGGTGATCTACATTGCAGTCGAGGCCGGTGAGCAGTCCGCGCTCGATGCGTCGGATTATGTGAAGCGCTACGTGCAGCCGCGGCTCTCGGTGTTGCCGGGCGCAGCCGACGTCCGCGTGTTCGGCGAGCGCCAGGTATCGATGCGGGTGAACATCGACCGCACGCGACTCGCCGCCTATCGCCTCACGGTGCAGGACGTCGAGGACGCCATCCGGCGCCAGAACGCCGAGATCCCGGCCGGCCGGATCGAATCCCAGGCGCGCGAGTTCACGGTGGTGGCCGAGACCGACCTGCGCTCGCCGGAGCAGTTCAACAGCATTATCGTGGCGAACGTCGGCGGCTATCCGGTGCGGATCCGCGACATCGGCAACGCCGAAATCGGGCCCGTCAACGAACGTTCGATCTCGCGCTACAACGGCAAGCCATCGCTCAACATCGGAGTGATCAAGCAGGCGGTGGCCAATCCGCTCGAGCTCTCCCAGGCGGTGCGCGCCGAGGTGGCGAAGATCAACGAGGGTTTGCCACCGGGGATGAAGCTCATCGTGTCGTACGACACGTCGGTGTTCATCGATCGCTCCATCCAGTCGGTGTTCCATACCATCGGCGAGGCCATCCTGCTGGTCGTGCTGGTGATCTTCTTCTTCCTGCG
This sequence comes from Casimicrobiaceae bacterium, assembly GCA_040006895.1. Classification (GTDB taxonomy): domain Bacteria; phylum Pseudomonadota; class Gammaproteobacteria; order Burkholderiales; family Casimicrobiaceae; genus CAIWHR01. The sequence continues at coordinate 30,205 of JBDTWB010000027.1, forward strand.
GAGCCTGCGCGCCACCATCATTCCGATCATCACCATCCCGGTGTCGCTGGTGGGCGCGTTCGGCCTGATGTACGCCTTCGGCTTCACCGTCAACACCTTGACCCTGCTCGCCATGGTGCTGGCGATCGGCCTGGTGGTCGACGATGCGATCGTGATGCTGGAGAACATCTTCCGTCACGTCGAGGAGGGCATGCCGCGGCGGCAGGCGGCCATCCAGGGTGCGCGGGAGATCGGTTTCGCGATCGTGGCCATGACCCTCACCCTCACCTCGGTGTTCGCGCCGCTCGCCTTCGCCACCGGCCGCACCGGCCGGCTGTTCATCGAGTTCGCGCTGACCCTGGCCGGCGCGGTGCTGGTGTCCGGCTTCATGGCCCTGACGCT
>JBDTWB010000028.1:0-30460 GCA_040006895.1 Casimicrobiaceae bacterium
CCGAATCCGATGAGCATCGGTTGCGCGGTTTGCCACGCGGCGCCGCCGATGGTCGGCCATTTATTCCACAACGTGGCCAGGACGAAGGACGGCGCGGGCAGGATGTAGGGCTTGACGTCGAAGAGACGCACCAGCACTTCCCACAGGCCCAGCAGCAGCACAAAGCCCAGGACCGTCTGGCCATGCCTGGCGAGGATGGCAGCGACCGTTGTCTGCAGCGACTTCCCTGTCGAGGTCGATGGCATTTCGTCGTCTCCACACTGGTCGCACGGGCGTCGATGGTGCAGTTGACGATGGCCGAAACGCCGGTCATAGTGCGTCACTTCGTTGATGGAACAGTGTACCAAGCATATGCGGGTCGTCAAGTCGCAGCTCACGTCGTGCCTCGACCTTCTGGCGGTGATGGCGTCGAATGCGCGGGGCATGCGACTGACCGATCTGGCGACCAATCTCCGCGCTCCGAAAAGCTCGACGCAGCGTCTGCTCGAGCATCTCGCGAGCGAGGGCTGGATCGAGCAGGACGAGGCCACGAGCCAGTATCGCCTGACTACGCGGCTGGCGGTGCTCGGTCACCGCTATCTGGAATCGGCCGGGATTGCGAATATCGCGCAGGCGCTCCTCGAGCGCCTGGCAATGAAGACCGGCGAACTTGCACGGCTCACGGTGCTCGATGGCAAACGCCTCGTCTGGATGGGGTCGGCGCAGGGTGCGCCTTGTGGCCTGCGTTATGAGCCATCGATGGGATCGGCCATCGTTTCGTACGCAACCGCGAATGGAAAGGCCTGGCTGGCGACCCTTCGCGATGATGACGCGATCGCCATCGCCGTCTCTGATGGACTCGGGCCACCAAGAAAACAGGTCGCGACCGGGCCGAATGTCATCAGGACGGCAAGCGAGCTCGTCGCCGACCTCAGGCTCACGCGCAAGCGCGGCTACGCGGTCTCCAACGAAGAGGCGGAGCAGGGTGTTGCGGCGGTCGCGGTCGCCATCCATTCGCTCGACGGCGGGGTGCTCGGCACGACGAGTGTCGCTGGCCCGGTGATTCGTCTGACCCGAGAGCGATACGCGGCCATCGTGCCCGCCCTGAACGGGGTCGCCGCCGACCTCGCCCTCGGCTGGCCGGGCAACGTTGCCCGAAACAGCGGCCTCCGGCGGGGACGGGCATGACCACGGGCATCGATATTCGCGGTGTGCGCAAGCTGTTCGGTTCGGCGGAGGCCGGAACGCTCGCGATCGAGAGCCTCGATCTCGCGATCGAACAGGGCGAGTTCGTCTCGGTGGTCGGCCCATCCGGCTGCGGCAAGTCGACGTTGCTGCGGATCATCGCCGGGCTGGCGCCCGCCACGGCGGGTTCTGTTTCGGTGTTCGGAAAGCCGGTGCGCGGCCCGCTGACCGAATGTGGCATCGTGTTCCAGCAGCCGATCCTGCTCGAATGGCGGACCGTCGTTCAGAATGTGCTTTTCAATATCGACATGCGCGGCCTCGATGCCGCGGCCTATCGCCCGCGGGCCTTGCAACTCCTCGCGTCGGTCGGGCTGGGTGATTTTGCTGACAAGCGCCCCTACGAATTGTCGGGTGGCATGAAGCAGCGGGCGGCCATTGCGCGCGCGCTTGTGCACGAGCCTCCTTTACTGATGATGGACGAGCCGTTCGGCGCGCTCGACGCACTGACCCGCGAGCAGATGCGGCTCGACCTCGAGCGTATCTGGCTCGCTACCAAGAAGACCGTCCTTTTCATCACGCACTCGATCGACGAGGCGGTCCTCTTGTCCGATCGCGTAGTCGTGATGTCGCCCCGGCCCGGTCGCGTCGAAACGATCCTGGACATCGATCTGCCGCGGCCGCGCGGCCTTGCGGCGCGTGAGAAGTCAGCCTTCAACGAAGCGACGCGCGCGATCACCGACATCTTCCTCGCGCGCGGCGTGCTTCACAACGAAGCGACATGAGCGCCGCCGGGCCGTCCCAAGGCGCTCGCCCCCTCCTCGGGAGGGGGTTCGCGCAGCCCACGCCGTGGGCAAGCCTGGGGGAGGTTACCCAATGAGCACTTCTGCCGAGCTCGACGCGATTCTGGAGGAGATGCGCGGCGTCTTCGCCGGGGTATCGCCCGATGCGGTCGGGCAATTGGCGCAGGAAGTCGTCGGCGCGCGCCGCATTCTCGTCTATGGCGTCGGCCGCACCGGGCTGGCGCTGCAGGGCTTTGCGATGCGGCTGATGCATCTTGGGCTCGACGGACATTTCGTGGGCCAGCTCTCCGCCCCGCCGGTTGCCGCCGGCGACCTCCTCGTCTGCGCCCTCGCGCTCGGCAAGCTGCCGACCGGGGACGCGATCATCGCGAGTGCGCGCCGTGCACACGCGCGCGTCGCGATAATCACCGCGCGCCCGCAACTTGTTTCGGCCGATCTCGTGATCGGCTTGCCGGCGCAAACCATGGCCGATCCGATGACGAGCCTGCTGCCGCTCGGAAGTCCGTTCGAGCTTGCGCTCTCGCTTTACTGCGATCTGACCGTCATCGAGCTCATGCGACGGCTCGAACTGGGCAATGACGATCTTGCGACGCGGCACGCCAATCTTCTTTAAGGGGATTGTTGCGGGCGGGGCAGGGCGGACACCGCTGGCCCGGGGTGGGGCGACGAGCCGGCCGATCCGGGAATCCGCCCGAAACACGCCCGGTACGCGGTGCTCCACGTCACGGTCGAGCCGCGCTGCACCCGCACGCCGGAGTCGGTTCGCGACGGCGAGCACCGGCTGGTCGTGCGCCAATCCGACGACACGATTGCCGTCCCCGGCGACATCCTGCCGCTGGCCGGGGCCGCCGCGCATGCGCTGCCGATCGCAGGCACCGGCAACCGCCTGGAACGGCTGATGGCAGCCATCATATCCCTTGGCATCGCGGTCCACGACCTGGTGTTCGCCATTCCGGAGATTCCCACACGGCCGCGCAAAGTGACCGCTACCAGCCATACCGCATACGGCGGAGGCATGGCCGCCACGGCGGCGGTCGCGGCTGCTCGCTTGGGAGGCCACGCGGCGTACTGGGGGCGCTTGGGCGAGGATGCCGCCGGTGATGCCATGGTGGCATCGTTGCGCGGCCACGGCGTCGATACCACGGCCATCGCGCGCCTGCCAGGTACGCGAACTGCCGTTTCGGCGGTACTGGTGTCACCCGAGGGCGAGCGACTGCTGGCCGTGTATCCGGGCAAGCTCGAGGGCGATGCGGGGTGGCTGCCGCTGGAGCGCGTGGCCGCCGTGCAGGCGGTGATGGTCGACTTCCGATGGCCCGAAGCCGCCCGACGGCTGCTGGCGACTGCGCGCGACCTCGGCCTGCCGAGGGTGCTCGATGGCGATGTCGGCCAACCCGGCGCGCTTACTGCGCTGCTGCCGCTCGTTGATCACGCCGTGTTCTCGGAGCTGGGGCTGGCCGAACTGACCGGCGAGTCCGAACCCCGGACCGGATTACGCGCGGTGGCCACGATGACAACCGGCATCGTTGCGGTCACGTTGGGCGACCAGGGAAGCTTGTTCCTGATCGACGGCACGTTTCACGCGGTGGCGCCCTTTGCCGTCACGGCGCGCAACACCAACGGCGCCGGAGATGTCTTTCATGGCGCCTATACGTTGGCGCTGGCCGAAGCACAGCATCCCCTGGGCGCGGCACGCTTCGCTTCGGCCGCTGCCGCATTGATGTGCGAGGCCGGCGACGGGTGGGACGGCACTCCGCGACGCGCGGCGGTCGAGAATTTGTTGAGCCGATGTGGGCCATGAAGAGATGTAGGCATCCTCGCGTCGGTGTCGGAACGCTGCGACCGTCCCCGCCCGAGGCGAACGCGGGCCTAAGGTTCGTTGCGGAGCGCGTAACGGCCTTGCGACGCCACCGCCCGGCCTTCTCCCACCAACTGCTCGAGGTGAGCAAGCAGCGATCGCGACGCGGCCCCGTGCAGTCGCTCGGGCGTGTCGGCATACACGACCGGCACGAGCTCGAAAAGGCTCGCGCCAGGGTGCCCTGCCAGCGCATCCACCACCTTCGCCTCCCGCCTGCGCCGGTGCTCGATCACCCGCCGGATCTCGCGGTGGGGCGTGCCGATGAGGTAGCCGTGGCCTGGTGCAATCACGGCGATGTCTCGTCGCAGGAGTGCATCGAGCGACTCGAGGTAGGCAGCCATGTCGCCGTCCGGCGGATTGATGACGACGGTCGAGCCCTGCATGACGTGATCGCCCGTGAAGAGCATCCCGGTGTCTTCCAGGAGGAAACACACATGGTTGGAGGCGTGCCCTGGGGTCAGGAGCGCACGTAATTCGACGCCGGCGATGCGCAGCAACGCGTCATGCTCGACCGGCCAGTCCGGAACAAACGATTGGTCCTGTCGTTCGCTGCCGGGAGGCGGGAGACCGATGCAGCGCGCCCCCGTCGCGCGCTGGAGCGCAAGCGCGGCCGGGGAGTGGTCGAGGTGGGTGTGAGTGCAGGCGATCCAGCGAATACGGCCGGATGCGCAGGCCAGGATTGCCGCGACATGCGCGTCGATCGCGGGCCCGGGATCGATGACAACGAGATCGTCCGTGCCGACCAGGTACGTGTTCGTGCCCGGACCGGTCATCATCCCCGGATTCGGGGCAATGATGCGCGTCACCAGGTGGTCGAGCGACTTCGGGATGCCCGGCAACAGGTCGTAGGTCGTTTGCATCGTCTCGTCGGGATCGCACCAATGGGTTTCCGCGTAGGCGGCGTCGTGGCGGCGAATGAGCTGCTGTCCATCCGCGCCCTGGGCCACGACCACCCGATTCGACTCGATGGTCGTCTTGGCACGCGCGTACTCCAACGCCTCCTGCACGCTTGCGAAGCGCTGGAACTCCTCGAGGACGGCGCGGGTGGCGGCCCCCATCGGCATCGCCTGGCGATGCATCCGGTCCAAGGCGTCGGCCGGACGCAGCCAGGCGGCGTGTATGGCTTCGGCATTGTCATGCGAACCGGCCTGACCGGTCGGCGCGCGGGCGACGAAAAACCGCGTGTCGAAGCGCCTTGACGCCGTTGGCGGCGTGATCCAGTGATCGAAGTACGTCACCTCGCCACCGGGCAGGTATTGGCCATGCCGCTCGAGCACCCTGGCGAAGGCGAGTTCCCCGCGATTGAGGGCGCTTCGGTCCGCCACCATTGCCCCGACGCATGATGGGGGGATCGCCACACCTGCGTCGTCGTGCGCGAGCAGGATCCCAGCCTCCTCGAAGCATTCGCGGAGGGCGGCGATCCAGTAGGCGAGACCGCCGCTCGGCAGACCGAGCCGCTGACTTGCGACGGCGTCCGTCAAGCCCGTGACGCGCGCGACGCTCGCGGGCGCATTGTCGGACGGCTCGACAGCACCGCCGGGGAAGACGAATGCCCCTGCCATGAACACCGCGTCGGCTGCGCGCTGCTGGAGCAAGACTTCGGGACCGCTCGCCGTGTCACGCAAGAGCAGCAGCGTCGCAGCACGTCGCATCGCGGGAGAATCAGTCTGTCGTGGCAACATGGCGTCGTAGATCGTCGGCTCGTGGAAGCTGGCATGGCGCGCCTGTTCTGAAGATGTTCCAGCCGGATGGCTCCGGCGGGCGCGGTCGACTTTTCCCGGCAGGCTGCCTCCCGGAAGGACACGAGGGGCTGCCGTCGTCGGCGGAACTTTCGGATCCACCCGGTGCCCCTCTCGAGGGGACTGGCGCGGAGCGCCTGTTCATGGCGCTTGAAATCGAACCGATCGCGCGACGCCGACAGCCACTGTCGCCACTGCTCCTGCGAGTGTCCTGCCGGCGTCACCCGACCGACCATCCCCTGGAGCGCAACGTGCGCGTTCCGGCTCAGGCGCCGCGGCCATCCGTTAGGGCAATTCCGGACGCAAGCGACCTCGAAGCGGCGAGCCCGCGCAACGGCCGAAGCACGACGCGGGTGGCGGCAATGCCTTGACTGAACCGGCCAAGATGGAATATTGTTCAACCATTGATCGCTATTGTCAATAAAGCGCTGGCGATGGCGGCAGCGATTGCTGAAAACAATCGCCAACCAGATAAGAGACGACCGCGGAGGAGCGGGCACGATGGAGATTACCTCGTCGCCGGGAGGGCGGAAAGACGCGGCGCGCTCGGACTGGCAGCCCTCGCTCGCGCGCGGACCCCTATCAGGCGGGCCGAAGCGGAAGCGTTCGAAGGCTGAGCGGGCGCTACGTCGCATCGGGTGGAACCTGCTTCCTCCCCTGACGTTCGTGGCGCTGGTGGTGCTGTGGTGGGGCGCGGTCGAGCTGCTCAAGATTCCCGCCTATCTGCTGCCAGGGCCCAAAAGTGTGTTTGCGCGGCTCGTCACGGACGCGAGCCTCCTCTGGACCCACTCCCAGGTCACGCTGACCGAGATCCTGCTGGGTTTCGCGATCACCATCGTGACGGCGATCCCGGTGGGCCTGCTGATCGCGCTGTCGCCACTATCGAGGCAGCTGGTGTATCCGCCGATCATGCTCATGCAGCTCGTACCCAAGATCGCGGTGGCTCCGCTGTTCCTGGTCTGGCTTGGCTTCGGCATCGAATCGAAGGTTCTGCTGACCGTTCTTCTCACGTTTTTCCCCCTGCTGATCGCTAGCATCAGCGGATTCCAGATTCTCGACGACCGGCTGCTGTATCTCACCAAGTCCATGGGAGCGACAAGCTGGCAGACTTTCCGCTATCTGCGCTTTCCCGCAGCGCTGCCGGTGATCTTCTCGGGCATCAAGACGTCGGCGACGATTGCCGCAACCGCCGCGATCGTTGCCGAGTTCGTCGGGGCCAACAAAGGCCTAGGCTACGTCTTGTTGCGTGGCACCAGCACGATGGACATCGAGCTCGTCTTTGGCGTGCTGGTCGTCCTCACCTTGATTGGAGTCGCCATCAACTACGTGGTGGAATTTTGCGAGTGGGCGATGACGCCGTGGCAACGGGCAAAGAACACGTAGGTTCGCCGGTCGGGCAGCTGCCGCCGGATCACTATTCGGGCTCGCCTCGGGCGGCCTGATACTTGGAGGAGGTCACATGCGCAATGCACTCAGTGCGGTCGTGGTTCGAGCCGTATCGGCGGGGCTGTTCTTGGCATCGGGGTTGGTCGCTGCGGCCGACCTCCCGGTCACGTTCCAGATGAATTGGATGGCCGGGGGCCCGAACGCGGGCTTTGCCGTGGCGGTGGCGGAGGGTTTTTATAAGGACGTGGGGCTCGATGTCACGCTCGTGCAAGGCAACGGCTCGGGCAATACCGCACAGCTCGTCGCCAACGGACGGGCGCAGCTCGCCTATGCCGATGCGGTTGCCGTCAGTCAGCTGATCGCGAAGGGTGCGCCGATGAAGATCGTTGCAACCATTTACCAGTCCAACCCGAATGCCGTCATGGCGCTCAAGAAGACCGGCATCAAGTCGGTGGCCGACCTCAAGGGTAAGAAAGTAGGCGTGCCGTCCGCGTCGTCCCAGACCACAATGCTGCCGCTGCTGCTGAAGTCGAACAACATCAAGGAGTCGGACATCACCATGATCGACATGCCGGTCGCATCGATGGTGCCCGCGCTGCTGCAGGGGCAGGTCGACGCCGTGCTTGGATCGATCGATGCCTACCAGATCCAGGCCGAGGCGCAGGGCGCGCAGCTCGATGTGTACCGTTTCGCCGACCATGGCGTGCCCACCGTGAGCACGTCGATCTTCGCGAGCAACGATTTCCTCAAGAGTAGTCCGGACGTCGTGAAAAAGTTCATCGCTGCGAGCCTAAAGGGGTGGAGCTTCGCCCTCGACAACCCGGCGAAGGCGGTCAAAGACGTGAAGCAGGTGTTTCCGGAGGTCAACGAGAAGCTCGCGGCGGCCGAGCTCGCTGCGATCACCCCGCTTTTCTGTAGCGGCGGCGCTAAGTACATCGGCAAGGCCGAGGATGCGCTCTGGTCGAAGTCCCAGGACCTGTTGTCCGAGGTCAAGCTCCTACCGGCGGGACAGGACCCCAAGACCTATTACACGAACGACTACCTGCCCGCGCCTTCCGCCATGCGGGCGTGCAAATCATAGGATTCCTGGAGCGGAGAGGGCGATGAGCAACGCAAAAGCGGTCGGCCTGGCGTACTCCGACCTTCACGTGGGACTGTCCTTCCGCAGTCCGGGGAGGACCATCACCGATGCCGATCTCGTCGCTTTCGCCGGCCTTACCGGCGACTACTCCGAACTGCACACGAGCGACGTGTATGCGCGAGCCAGCCAGTTCGGGCAACGGGTGGCACACGGCATGCTCGGACTCGCGTACGCCCACGGACTCATGTGGGCGCGCACCGGGGAGCTGCGCGAGACGGCGATCGCATTCCTCGGGATCGACGAGTGGAAGTTCGTCGGTCCGATATTCGTCGGCGATACGATTTTCGTGAACTACCGTATCGCCGAGCTGCGCGACAGCAAATCCAGGCCGACGCAGGCGATTGCAGTCTTCGACGTCGAGGTGGTCACCGGCGATGAGCGGACCGTCCAGCGCGGCCGCAAGGCCTTGCTCGTTTCCAAGGTGCCCCTGGCTGCAGTGGAGGCCTCGACGTCATGAATCGACCCGAGGATGCGAGGAGCGGCGTGCCGATCAGCATCAAGGGCGTGTCGAAGATCTTCGGCGAAGACACGGAACAGCCCTTCCAGGCCCTGAGAGAGGTGAACGTCGACATCGAGGCGGGCGAGTTCGTCTCGGTGGTAGGTCCTTCGGGATGCGGCAAGAGCACGCTGATGCTGATGGTTGCCGGCCTGTTGAGCCGTAGTCGCGGCGACATCGAGATCGACGGCAGTTCCGTCGACAGGCCGATCACCGATGTCGGCATCGCGTTCCAGGATCACCTGCTGCTCGATTTTCGAACTGCCTTCGACAACGTCATGCTGCACGCGGATATCCGCAAGCTTCCCCGAAAGCGGATCGAGGCAAGAGCAATGGAGCTCTTTGCGCAGCTGCGCCTGACCGCGGCGATGGCAAAATACCCGCGACAGCTTTCCGGCGGCATGAGGCAGCGTGTTTCGCTCATCCGCACGCTCGTCCACGATCCGTCGTTGCTGCTCATGGACGAGCCATTCGGCGCGCTCGACGCATTGACGCGCCTGCAAGTGCGGATGGATCTGGAGGCGCTGTGGTTGCGACGCCGCCCGACAGTTCTGTTCATCACCCACAGCGTGGAGGAGGCCGTAGGGCTCTCCGATCGCATCCTCGTGATGGGGCCGAGCCCTGGCGAAGTCGTCGAGGAGATGCGCGTGGATCTGCCGCGGCCACGGCCGATCGTGCTCGGTGACGTCAAGGAATTCGCGGCCTATGTCGATCGCATTCACCGACACTTCGAGCGGCTGGGCGTCCTGCACGGGATCGACACGCCCGCTCTGTCCACGGACCAGGAGGCGACGTGACCGGCACCGTACGATTGCAGACGAATGGTTACGTGGCCGAGATCGCGCTTTCGAACGGACCCTTGAATCTCGTCACCAGGGATCTCCTTCGCGCCCTCAACAACGCGCTGGCGGAGGTATCGTCGGCGTCGCACGTTCGTTGCCTGATCCTTCACGGCGGGGACGCGCGGGCATTCTGCGCGGGAAGCGACATCCGTGAGTTCGAGCAGCTGCGCCACGACGCAAGCGAGCATAAGATCCTGTTCGAGGACATGGTGCTGCGCGCGCTCGCGCGACTGGGCGTGCCGACCATTGCCGCAATCGACGGGCCGGCCCTTGGCGGCGGGCTCGAGTTGGCGCTGGCGTGCGACCTGCGGGTGTGCAGGGCAGGAGTGTCCCTGGGGCTTACAGAGTCGCGCCTCGGCGGCCTTGCCGGGAATGGCTCCGTGCGCCTGGCGCGACTCATCGGTCCAGCTCGTTCCAAGGAAATGCTCTTCACCGGCGAACCCGTGGTGGCCGAGAAGGCCCTGACCTGGGGTCTGGTCAACGTGGTCGAGGATGAGGGAAGCGCCCTGGATGGCGCGCGTCGTATGGCGGCGACGGTGGCCAAGCGGGGGCCGCTCTCGAATCGCCTCGCCAAGGAACTCGTCGACGCGGCGCTGGACGTGCCGATCGACGCCGCCCTGTCGTTGTCGACCGTCTCGCAGCAAAGGATCTTCGACAGCAGTGACCTCCACGAGGGCGTTGCCGCATTCTTCGCCAAGCGCGACCCCGAGCTCTGCGGATCATGACTTGCGCTGCGGCGACCGGCGTGGTCGCGTGTACGCGGCATGACGGGGCCGCTCGATCCCAAGGCGATCGTGCTTCCCGGTGTCTCGGAAATCCTCTACCGAAACGAGCAATCGAGTCATGGAAAAGATCACTGCGGACGAAGCTGCACAGATCATCGAGGACGGCGATGCGATCCTCATCAGCGGCTCCGGTGGCGGGCACGCCGTCCCGGAGGCACTGCTGGCGGCGGTCGAGCGACGCTTTCTTGCCGAGGGCAAGCCGCTCGGCTTGACGTCGATCAGCATCGTCGGCGTCGGCGACCGTGCCGCCCTCGGGGCCTCGCACCTTGCCCACGAAGGGCTGCTCAAGCGCGCCATCACGAGCGCACTCGTCGACTCGCCTGGACTCGTCCGTCTGGCCGCCGAAAACAAGATCGAGGCGTACACGCTGCCTCAGGGCGTGCTGTCCCAGCTCATGCGTGACATGGCGGCGGGCCGCCCGGGCCTGATCACCAAGACCGGCCTCAATTCCTTCGTCGACCCGCGTCAGCAGGGCGCCCGGCAAAGCCCGTGTACACCCGCCGATTTCGTGGAAGTGGTCAACCTCGCCGGCGAGGAGTGGCTTCTCTTCAAGCCCGTGCCCGTGACCGTCGCCTTCCTGCGCGGGACGACCGCCGACGAGGATGGCAACGTGACGATGGAGGAAGAGGCCGTTCTGGGGGAGATGCTCGCGATGGCGCAGGCGACGCGGCGCGCCGGCGGCATCGTCATCGTCCAGGTGAAGCGCATGGCGAAACGGGGAACGTTGCATGGCAAACACGTGAGGATTCCCGGCATCCTCGTCGACTTCGTGGTGGTCGACCGCGAGCAGAGCCAGACCTATGCCACGTACTACGACCCCAGCTACTCGGGTGAGCTGCGGATCCCCGTCGACCATATCCAGTCGCTGCCATTCGGCGCGCGCAAGATCATCGTCCGGCGCGCGGCGATGGAGCTCTTTCCCGGCGCGATCTGCAATCTCGGGGCGGGAATATCGACCGGCCTTTCGACCGTCGCGGCGGAGGAAGGGCTGCTCGACGCTGCCGTCCTCACCAACGAGCAGGGCATCATCGGTGGCGCACCCATTACCGGACGTGACTCGGGCGGTGGGCAGAACTTCGCCGCGATGATCGAACAGCCCGCCCAGTTCGACTTCTATGACGGCGGAGGGCTTGATCTCGCCTTCCTTTCGTTCGCGGAGGTAGACCCCGACGGCAACGTCAACGTGAGCCGCTTCGGCGACAAGATCATCGGCGTCGGCGGCTTCATCAACATCAGCCAGAACGCGAGGTGCGTGATCTTCAGCGGGACGCTCACGGCCGGCGAGCTGGAGGTCGAATGGATCGATGGCAGGACCGTCATCCGCAAGGAAGGCCGCCATCGCAAGTTCGTACCCAAGCTCGAGCAGGTCTGCTACAGCGCGGCGATGGGCCGCGAGCGCGGACAGGTGGCGCTCTTCGTCACGGAGCGCGCCGTGTTCAGGGTGGGCGCGAATGGGCTGGAGCTGATCGAGATCGCACCCGGGCTCGACGCCGAGCTCGACATCATCGCGCATATGGGATTCCGGCCAGCCGTGTCGCGCGACCTGCAGGTCATGGACGCACGGATCTTCAAGCCGGGCTTGATGGGACTCGCCACGGACATTCACGCAAAGCCTCGAGGTCATCGCTCGCCGCGTGTCGCGGCCTGGATCGAGGCGCGAGCGAAGGCTGGACGATGAGCGCCATTGCCATCGGTGGCGCGACCCGGCTGTATGCCATCGTCGGCGATCCGATCGTGCAGGTGAAGTCGCCCGAGCTCTACTGCGCATTGTTTGCCGCCGCAGGAATGAATGCAGTGATGGTCCCGGCGCACGTTCCCGCGAGCCAATTCGACGCGGTCATGCCTGCACTCATGGGTCTCGCCAACCTCGACGGACTGCTGGTCACCGTGCCGTACAAAGCCCGCGCCGTCGGCATGGCCGATCGACTCGGACCGACCGCCAGTTGCATCGGCGCCCTGAACGCACTTCGACGTGACGCGGATGGTGCCTGGTGCGGCGACATGTTCGATGGCGCTGGTTTTGTCCGCGCGGCGGAGCGCAAGGGCCACGTGTTGCAAGGGCGCCGCGTCGCGCTGTTCGGCGCAGGTGGAGCGGGAAGTGCGATTGGCTACGAGCTTGCGGCGGCCGGTGTCGAATCGCTGGCCATCATCGATCCGCAGCGCCAGCGCGCCGAGGCGCTCGCCGACACCCTCCGCCGGGCATTTGGCGGCTGCCGCATCGCTTCGGCGGCCTCGGTGCCGCCGACCGCGAACATGATCGTCAACGCCTCGACCGTCGGCATGGGCGGCGGTGACGGCTTGCCCGGTGAAATCGGCGACCTCGATTCAGCGACCCTCGTCGGAGACGTCATCGTATCGCAGCAGCCGACTCGCCTGATCCGGCAAGCGATTGACCACGGGTGCCAGACCATCAGCGGCCAGGAAATGCTTCGTGGCCAGTCGGATGCCCTGATGTCATTCTTTGCCCGGAACTGACCCAATGGCGCACGTACCCGCGGAGCGTTGCCTTTCCATCATCGAGCTTCTCGCCGACGGCGCGCGTGAGATGCCCCTCGGCGAGATCGCCGAGCGGCTGGAGCTTCCGAAGAGCGGGGCGCATCGTCTGCTTGCGACGCTGGTGGAGTTGGGCTGGGCCGAGCAGGACGACGAGACGAGCTTCTACCGCCTGACCATGCGGCTGGCAGTGCTCGGTCAGCGATTCTACGTCGCCTCGGGCTTGCCGGACGTTTGCCAGCCGGTGCTGAACCGGTTCGCGCGCGATTGTCGCGAGTTCGCACGGCTGGCCGTGGTGGACGGGAGCGCGTTGGTGTGGATAGCACATGCGCAAGGTGCGACGGGCGGGTTGCTCTATCAGCCGGCGGAGACGACGGGAATCGTGCCGTTGGTCGCGACAGCCAGCGGCAAGGCGTGGCTGGCGACGCTCGAATCGAACGACGCGGTGCAACTCGTCGTGCGACAAGGTGGATTCACGCAGGCGGAACGCTACGGGCCGAATGTCGTTCGGTCGATCGAAGCGCTGTTGAAAGAACTGCGGGCGACGGGGCGGCGCGGCTATGGCCTCGCGGTCAACGAAGCCGAGCCCGGAGTTACCGCGATTGCGGCTGGCATCTGCTCCGGATTCGATGGCGTAACGCTTGGCACCGTCAGTATCGCGGGTCCCAGCGCGCGGATGCCCGAGGCGCGCGTGCGTGATCTTGCGCCGCTGGTGACCCAATGTGCCAAGGATCTATCGAGCCTGTGGCCGGTGCGACCGAAGCCTATGACGTCCGGTCGCGAACCCGTGCGGGGCCCGGATACCGCCCGCAAGCCCGACGTGGCACGCAAGGCGACCGCCAAACCGGCCTGAGAAGTGCGAGCGATCCGATTCGGTTACCTTAGGCGGAACGGTGCGGCTCCGATTGGCGCTCGACCCCAATTTCATGCGGTCACGCCGTCGGGCGTGAGGACGCGTCGCGTGGGGCACGACGCGCCAGTACAGGCTGTTGTCCGGCCTATGCCCCCATGAGGCGTGGCAGGGGTTGAGATCGTGGCAACTGCACTTGTCACCGGAGGCGCGCGGGGCATCGGATTCGGGGTGGCGTCGGCGCTGGTCGGCGCAGGTTTCGACGTGGCGGTCGCCAGCCTTGAAACCGAGTCGGACGCGGCCGCCGGCTTGAGCCGACTTCGATCGCAGGGGTCAAGCGTCCTTTACCTCTCGGCGGACATCAGTGATGTCGACGGCCACGCCGACCTGATCGACGCGGTAAGAGGGCGGCTCGGGCCGATCCACTGCCTCGTCAATAACGCCGGTGTTACGTCGATCGCGCGCGGTGATCTGCTGGATCTTTCCGTCGAGAGCTTCGACCGCTGCGTAGCAACCAACCTGCGCGGAACGTTCTTCCTCACGCAAAGGGTTGCGCGCGCGATGATCGCGGCGGACGCGCATGGCACGAGCTCGCCCTACCGTTCCATCATCACCATCACGTCGTTGAACGCCGAGGTGCTCGGACTCAACCGGGCTGACTACTGCATCACCAAGGCGGGTCTATCGATGACGAGCAGACTGTTCGCTGCGCGGCTCGCGTCGTCGAACATCCACGCCTTCGAAGTGCGACCGGGGATCGTCCGCACGGATATGACGGCTCCTGCGAGCGAGAAGTACGATCGGTTCATAGCCGACGGCGGCGTTCCCCTCGGACGGTGGGGCGATCCTGACGAGGTCGGAGGTACGGTTGCCACGATCGCCCGTGGATTGATTCCCTTCGCAACGGGAGAGGTGTTGAATGTGGGAGGAGGCGTGCACTTGCACAGGATCTGACCGCACCCGGGAGCTGCCGTTCGAACAGCCGCTCATCAGTCCTGAACGCTGCAGGGCCCGCCGGAATCCGCCTGCCGGCAGGAACGCGTCAATCGGTGTCGCCTGTCGAAGGGCTATTCCAAGATGCAACGTTGCTCGCCAGCCACCTGATGTCATTGCTCATCGCATCGCTTGCGCTCGTGTCGTACGTCGTTCTGAACCCGGTCCATGCCGCGGTCGGCGCGGGCAAGGGCCTGTCGCCGGGCGGCGCGAGGGAACAGGCATCCAAGCCGGCCGAATCCCATCCTTCTACGCCGGCCGCGGGCGTCGTTCTGCTCACCAACGCCTTCAGGAAGCAGCAAGGCCGCACGGCCTTGCTGCCGGACGCGCAGCTCGCGGCGACGGCGGAGGACTTCGCCGCCTTCATGGCGCGTACGGATCAGTATGGTCATCAGGCCGACGGCAAGGACCCGAGCGCGCGGGCCGAGCAGCATGGCTACGCCTACTGCATCGTGGCCGAAAACATTGGTTACCAGTATCGCTCCGGCGGTCTTCCCGAGGAAGAGCGTGCCGGGGCATTCGTGCAGGGGTGGAAGGACTCGCCGCCGCATCGCCACAACATGCTCGATCACGACGTGACCGAAATCGGTGTCGGTCTCGCCCGGAGCGAAAAGAGCGGGCGCTGGTATGGCGTGCAGATGTTCGGCCTGCCGGCGTCGGCTTCCCACACGTTCAGCATCACCAATACCAGCGATAGCCGGGTGTCGTACCGGCTCGGTGATCGTACGTTCGATCTCGCGCCGCGCGTCACCCGCACACACGAGCGCTGCCGACCTGCGCAGCTCCGGTTCGACCGGCCAAGGGGCGAGTCCGTCACCGTGCACCCGGAGGCTGGTCAGCGCGTGGTCATCGAGGCCGATGGGTCGGGGAATTGGCGCCTGCAGCGAGAGTAAAGTGGTTTGCAGTAGATCTTCTAGCGCGGAACGGGGAGGTCGCGATCGGACGGATACGGGGAGTGCACCCTCGCCTGGCGTGGCATGGTGCCGTGCCAGCCTGCCCTGTTTCAGCTGCCGAGCACGGGGAAGGGCGATCGGGCGGCGGCGTCGTCGCCATCGAACGCCTGCTTCATGCGGAGGATATCCAGGGTGATATCGGCGATGAAGCGCTGCGACATGAAAAGGATTCCGACCAGGCCGGCAATCTCGTGCGGCTTGCACGCGGGGGCGAGATCGCTTGGCCCCACACCGGCCGGCGCCGGAAAGTCGCGGACCCAATCGCGCGCCTCGGCCACGAGCGCCGCGGTCTTCGACTCGTAGGCCGGGGTACGGACCACAGGCCCGATGACGTCGTCCAGCGCGAGTGTGAGGTAGTCGGGATAGTTGGCCAGGAGGCGATAGTCGCTCGACGGCCCATGGTGGAAATGCATGCGCTTGACCCGGTCGTAGAGCGCAATGACTTCCGGGCTGGCTTGGTTCTCCTCGACCATGTGGTGCATCGGAGCCACGCCGTCGGGCAGCCCTCGCGGTATCGGACGCGCATCGGCGGCCGACATCGGCGCGCCTTCCGCATCGCGACCCTGCAGGGCTTCGGACCAGGCGGTGATCAGCAGCAGGTACTTGACGTTGCCGTAGTTGAATGCATCGAGAGTCACAAGGAGCTCGCGGATCTTGTCGTCGGTCCATCCCGAAGCCTTGAGCTTTCGCCGCGGATCGTCCATGCGACCACGCGGCAGGAGGGCATTGGCGCGCAACGCGTCCGCGGCGCGCTCGGTGTAGCGGGTCGCGAAATGTGGCTTGGCCGCCTGCCAGAGTCTCGGCAGGGCGCCTGGAAACCCGGAGATGATCCGGCAGGCAAACGCGACCCAGGCGACGCGCAAGGTCGCTTCGATATCGTCGAAGGTGGCCTTCAGGTCACCAGCGGCCTCGTGATGCTCGACTTGCGGAAACTTGGGAGATGCTGGCGCGACCATGACCCTGTCCTTGCGCGGCGGGACGCCATTGTATGCCCCTCCTAATCCTCGGAGGGATTGCGTGCCTGCATCAACGCCCGCGCATAGTCCGGTGCCGTCGGCTCGTGCATGAAGTAGGCGTGGACCGTGTGCCACGCGCTCGCGGCGAACCTGTGCGCCCACGCCGCGAGCTGATCCTGCGAATACGCCTCGAGCCGTAGCCGGACGTAACCCCACGAAGTCGTTTCGACCACCGTCGGCGCGGTCTCGTCCTCGCGCTCGGACAGGCACAGCGCGGCTCCGGAATCCGCGAGCACCGTGTAGACCTCATCATCGAACCAGGTGTCGCTGCGGAATTCGAACGCTGCCTGGTGGCCCGCGGGCAGCAGGCCGAGGAACGCACGCAGCCGCGGCACGTCTTTCTTGAGATTGGGCGGCAATTGGAACAGCACCGGACCACGCTTCGCCCCGAGGGCCGCGAGGTTCCGATAGAGAAAACCCAGGGCCTCCGCAGCGCTCTCCGGCTTGATGCGGCTGATGTGGGTGATACGGCGCGACGCCTTGATGGCAAACCGAAAGGTTTCCGGGGTGGTCGCCGCCCAGTTCTCGAGCATCGACACCTTTGGCATCCGGTAGAAGGTGTTGTTGATCTCCACCGTCGGCAGGCGCGCCGAATACCACGGCAGCATGGCTTCCGCCCTGAGGTCAGCGGGATAGAACGTTCCCTTCCACTCCTTGAAGGAATATCCGCTCGCGCCGGCGAGGAGTCGTGGCACGTCGGCGTTCCCGGAGGGCTATCGCGACTTCGTCTGCCACAAGCCGAGCATGGCGCCGGTGGGATCGGTGATGATCGAGAACCAGCCCATGTCGGCGACGGGCGTGACCTCGCGCACGACGCTCGCACCGAGCGACTGCGCCTTCTGGGTCGAGGCGTTGACGTCGTCGACGTTGACGTAGGCGAGCCACATCGACGGTGCACCCGGCATCGGGTTTTTCATCATGCCACCGCCGGTACCCTCGCCAACACCGATCATGGTGTAGTTGCCCTCCGGCATCGGCATGTCCTCGAGCTTCCAGTCGAACAGGCCGCCATAAAAGCGCTTGGCCTGCTCGACGTCGCTGGTGGCGAGTTCTACATGCACGAACGGATTGGCCATGGTCGTCTCCGGTGGTGGTGGGTCGAGGGCAGGCGTATGGCGACCCGAACCGAGCAGCCCTGGGCGCCGCGCGGTTCAGGTCGCGCCCTCGGGACTATGCAGGGTGCGCCGCAGGCCTGCGCGTCGCGCGTTAGGGCGAGCGGGGCACCTGAACCCCCGCCCGTCCGCGGCATGCTTTCCCAGGCCACGATACACCACCCGCGACCGGGCTCAACACCCTCATGCATGCCGGCCCCGCCCCGCGGCACCGCGATGTCTCGGACGGCATGCCAACCGCCGCGACGGAGCCGGCACAGGGCCACAAGAAGGCTTCGCGACCCGAGATCGAAAACGGCCCTTGCGGGCGAGTGCGGGCGTCCCCAACCTCGCAGACGAACATGCGGCATGCGCCTATCGAAGGTTGCGCTATCGTGGCGCTAAGGACCGCGCCAAAATGAGGGCGACGCTCCTCTCTACCGCAGGACGCGATAACCATGGCCAAACCTCCACCGCTCGTTTGTACCATCGGCCACTCCAACCGGCCGATCGAGACGTTCATCGACCTCTTGTGGAGCAACGAGGTGGCCCACGTCGTGGACGTGCGCACCGTGCCGCGTTCGCGGCACAATCCGCAATTCAATCGCGAGACCCTGCCGGGGTCACTGGACGCGACCGGCGTCGCCTACACCCACATGCCCGGCCTCGGCGGCTTGCGGCATGCGCGAATCGATTCGCCCAATGTCGGCTGGCGCAACGCTTCGTTCCGAGGGTACGCGGACTACATGCAGACGGCGGAGTTCGCCGAGAACATTGCCCGATTGATCGATCTCGCCGCATTGCAGCGGTGCGCACTGATGTGTGCCGAGGCAGTCCCTTGGCGCTGCCACCGCGCCATGATCGCCGATGCACTGCTGGCGCGCGGCATCCGGGTGGAGGACATCGTTGGCCCGGGTGGGCGCAAGCCGCGGACCATCACGTCGTTCGCGCGCGTGCACGGAGCCTGCATTACCTACCCCGGCCCCTTGGACCTGTTTGAATCGGCCGGCGAATCGCTGCACCATCGTCCGGCGAGCCCGCGATAACGCCATGGCCGATCGGCTCCGCACGGTTGGGGGAATGGATGCTCGACGGCGCGTTGCCTCGGCTTCCGCCGGTCTCGGTCGGAGGGCGCCCGCAATCTCGCGCGCACGGCGACGGCGCTCGTGCCCGTTCGGGGCGCACCACTGCGACACCGGGAGGCGCCTCACCTACACGGCAATGGCATTGCTGCGCACCCTCATCGAGCAGAGCGCGTCCGGGAGGCGGGACGAGGCGGTGGTCGGGGCGAACCTGCATGGCCGTGTCGCCCGCAGTCAGGCGGCGCGCCGTCCTCAGTTCTTTTCCGAAAGCTGCTCGAGGATGGCCGGGTTCTCGAGCGTCGACGTATCCTGGGTGATGGCCTCGTCCTTGGCGATCGAGCGCAGCAGCCGTCGCATGATCTTGCCGCTGCGGGTCTTGGGCAGGTTGTCGCCGAAGCGGATGTCCTTTGGCTTGGCGATCGGACCGATTTCCTTGGCAACCCAGTTGCGCAACTCGGTGGCGATCTTCTTGGCCTCGTCGCCTTTCGGCCGTGGCCGCTTGAGCACCACGAACGCGCAGATCGCCTCGCCGGTGGTGGCATCGGGGCGGCCCACCACCGCAGCTTCGGCGACGAGCTCGGTGTGGCTGACCAGCGCCGACTCTATTTCCATGGTGCCCATGCGATGGCCGCTCACGTTCAGCACATCGTCGATGCGGCCGGTGATCGTGAAGTAACCGGTCTTCTCGTCGCGAATCGCACCGTCGCCTGCCAGGTAGTAGCCCCTGAGCTCGCGCGGGTAATAACTGCTGCGGAATCGCTCGTCGTCGCCGTAGATCGTCCGGATCATGCTCGGCCAGGGTTTCTTGATGACCAGGATTCCGCCTTGGCCGTTCGGCACGTCGTTGCCGGCCTCGTCGACGACCGCTGCATCGATCCCCGGGAACGGCAGCGTGCACGACCCCGGCACGAGCGGCGTCGCGCCCGGCAGGGGCGTGATCACGTGACCGCCGGTCTCGGTCTGCCAAAACGTGTCGACGACAGGGCAACGTCCGCCGCCGACATGCTGGTGATACCACTCCCATGCCGCCGGATTGATCGGCTCGCCCACCGACCCGAGGATCCGCAGGCTGGACAAATCGTAGCTCTTGGGATGCACCGCGTCGTCGGCTTCCGCCGACTTGATCAACGACCGGATGGCGGTCGGCGCCGTGTAGAAAACCGTGACCTTGTGGTCCTGGATCATCTTCCAGAAGCGCCCTGCGTCCGGATACGTGGGCACGCCTTCGAAGACGACCTCGGTGGCGCCCAGCGCGAGGGGACCATAGGTGATGTAGGTGTGCCCGGTGACCCAACCAATGTCGGCGGTGCACCAGAAAACATCGTCCTCCTTGAGATCGAACGTCCATTTGGTCGACAGCGCCGCGTGCAGCAGATAGCCGCCGCTGGAATGCTGCACGCCCTTCGGTTTGCCCGTCGATCCGGAGGTATAGAGCAGGAACAGGGGATGCTCGGCGCCGACCCATTCCGGCTCGCAGGTGGTGTCCTGGCCCGCGAGCTCGTCGTGCAGCCAGTGGTCGCGCTCGGGGTGCCAGTCGACCGAACCGCCGGTGCGGCGGAACACGATGACGTTCTTGACGGCTTCGCACCCGCCGAGCGCGATCGCCTCGTCGACGATGGCCTTCAGTGGCGGCGACTTTCCGCCACGGGCTTGCTGGTCGGCGGTGAGCACCATGACGGCGCCCGTGTCGGCGATCCGGTCGCGCAGGCTCTGCGCGGAGAAGCCACCGAATACCACCGAATGCGGCGCGCCGATCCGCGCACAGGCCTGCATGGCGACAATGCCTTCGACGCCCATCGACATGTAGATGATGACCCGGTCGCCTTTCTTCACCCCGCGGGCCCTGAGCGCATTGCCGAGCTGGCAGGTCCTGGTCAGCAATTCCTGGTAGGTTACGCGAGAGACCTTGCCGTCATCCGCCTCGAAAATGATGGCAACCTTCTTGCCGAGCCCGCGCTCGACCTGGCGATCGAGGCAGTTGTACGAGACGTTGAGCGTGCCGTCCTCGAACCACTTGAAAAACGGCGCCTTGCTGTCGTCGAGACCCTTGGTGAAGGGCTTTTTCCAGGCCACCAACTCGCGGGCGAGGCGGGACCAGAAGCCGTCGTAATCCGCCTTGGCCTCGGCCACCAGCTTCTCGTACGCCGGCATACCCGCGATGTACGCCTTGTCCACGGCGGCCTTGGGCGGGGGATACACATGAGTCTCGTGCTCGCTCATCGTCACCTCGGAGTAGCGAAGGAAAAAAGGAAGGCGGGCGGGCCCGCATCGGAAAAATCGACCGTGACGCGCCACGATCGATGGCACGGGCAGGACGAGGCGTATCCCCGGCCGACAGGTCGTCTCAGGCGCCGTCGGCGGGCGCCGTCGATGGGCCGATAGCACCGACCGTCGTGGGAGCGCAGCAGCAGGAAGACACCGGCGCGCGACCCCAGCATGCCTTCCGACTCCGGATCGGCGCGCTGGCAGCGGTTCGCCGCATCAGCCTGCCGCGGCGGGCGCATGACAAGCGGGTTGGGCCCTGCCGCGGGTAGCCATCCATGGTCGCGCCGATCGGGCGAAGAGCAGGGGAACGCGACAGGTCGCATGCCTTGAATGATAGCGCTATCGGTCCGGAACGGTGCAAGCCGGCCTTTGGCGCGGGTCGGCTGCCTGGGCGTTGCGCATGGTCGGGCGACATGGGCCATCGGCGCGCGGACGGAGCCGGGGCCATGCCAAATCGGCCGATTCCACGCGAATCGGCCACAGCAATGCGCGGGAGAAATCTCGCTAGGAGGGGACGATCCGCGCCATCAGGCCGGGTCGATCAACGAGAGTTATGACCTTCCCGGCCTTTTGGATCAATCCGTCGGACTCCAGTCTCGACAGCGAGCGACTCACGGTTTCGAGGGTGAGTCCCAGATAGCTGCCGATTTCGTTGCGGGTCATGCGCAGCACGAACGCGGTCGAGGAATAACCGCGCTGGGCGTAGCGATTCGAAAGGTCGAGCAACAGGGTGATTACGCGCTGCTCGGCGTTCATGCCGCCCAGGGCGAGCAGCAGGTTCTTGTCATGGACCAGCTCTCGGGACAGGAGCCGGCTCAGGTTGTGCTGCAGCGGAGCGAGGCGTTGGCACAGTTCTTCGAGGCGATCGAAAGGGATCTCGCATACCTCCGTGTCCTCGAGTGCGGTCGCCTGACCTGCGTGGCGCTCACGGTCGATGCCGTCGAACCCGACGATATCGCCCATGATGTGGAACCCCACCACCTGCTCCCGTCCATCGTCGCTGGGCACCGTCACTTTGCAGGAGCCCGAGCGGATGGCATAGAGCGCCGCGAATGCGCTGCCGCTACGGAAGATGGCCTGACCCTTCGTCAGGCGCCGCCGGGTCGCGATCATGGCGTCGAGCTCGCGCATGGCATCCGCGGACAGACCGATCGGCAGGCACAGCTCGCGCATGCTGCAGGTGGCGCAATGCGCCCGCAGGGCATGGATGGAAACGACGTTCGAATCCCCGGCCTGCGGCGGCGCAATGCGATTTTGGATCGGCGGAGCCATGCGTTTTCCCGTCGTGACGTGGCGGCGCGCCGGGGCGTGGCGGTGCCGCGACCTCACGATAGGCCGGATCGATCGTGTTCACAAGCGCAGCCCCGTGCGCACCGCGGGGCGTCCGGCCTCGGTCAAGGGTCTCCGCAGGCGGGTGGACGGGATGGCGCGCGGCTCGCTATGACGTGCCCGCGCAACCCTTTGCTGTCGAGGGAAACCCGTGCGCTCCCCGCAAGGGGGTATCGGGTTCGGTCGAGCGCCTGGACCGCGCCATGCCCGGCCAAGCGAACGCGGCGACAGCCCGGATGCCGGCTTTCGAAAGCAACCCGGGCAGCGGCTCGGCCGGCGCAATCAGCGCCACACCAACACCGGGATCTTGGAATGGGTCAGCACCTTCACGGTCTCGCTGCCTAGCAGCAACGCGGAGACCCCGCGGCGCCCGTGCGATGCCATGCAAATGAGATCGCAGCCGCTCTTCCCGGCAGTATCGATGATCGCCCGGTAGGGGTCGTCGTGCACCAAGTGGACGCCGTTGAATTCCAACTTCTCCCGCTTGGCCAGGGCCTGGACCGCAGCCAGGGTCAGCGTCGCTTCTGCCTCACGGTCGATCCGGTATTTTTCCGCGGTGTCAGTGGCCATGGCGACATCGGCGGTGATCACATGGAAAGGCACCGACACCGTCACGGCAGTGACCTTTGCCGATAGCGACTTGGCCATTTGCACGGCGCCCCGCGCCGCCTTTTCCGAGAGCTCGGACCCGTCGGTTGGAATCAGGATGTGCTTGAACATGGTGTCCTCCTGGTTGAAATGCGATACCCGCTGGGCGTGCAACACCAGAAGTCACCCTACTGCCAAGCGGCGCGACGGCTCTTGATCTGGCGCAAACAACGGTCGAACCGTAACGCACGGCCCCTTGGAGAGGGCCGGGCCCGCGCCACCGCCGGCCAGGGACACCGCGTCCGGTACGGGCGCGCGGAGCCTCCGCGATGCGGCGGCGACCCCCGCCCACTGCTGCCGGTCCACTACATCAGGCCGAGCTGCGGGGCACCAACGCATATCCGACGTCGGCGACCCGCTCTACGACCTTGCCACCCGCCAGCCGCTCGCAGATCAATTCACCGGCGCGCCTGCCGAGCTCGTAGCGGGGGACGCGCAGGGTAGTCAGCGCCGGCACGATCTCGGCCGCGATATCGAGGTCGTCGAAGCCGGCGATCGCGATGTCGGCGGGGATCGCGAGACCCCGCCGCTGGGCTTCGAAGATCGCGCCGACCGCGAGGGTATCGGCCGAACAGAAGACCGCGCGGACGTCCGGCCGGCGATCGAGCAGGGTCGCAATCGCTCGCGCGCCTGCAGCAAGGTCGAGCTCGGTCTCCACGCATAGCGACCCGTCCACCGCGAGACCGGCCGACTTGCAGGCGGCGACGAAGCCACGTCGCCGGTCGCGGGCGCGATCGTTGTCCTTCGGCCACGCGCCGACATAGCCGAGCGGAGCGTAGCCGCGGTCGATCAGGTAGCGCGTGACCGTGCTCGCCGCGTCCTTGCTCGAGTAGCCGACGGCCATGTCGATGGGATCGCGCGCCAGGTTACCGCCCTCGACGCAGGGAATCCCGGATCGACGCAGCATATCGACCGTTGCGGCGGTGTGGGTGATGCCCGTTAGGTAGATGGCGTCCACGCGGCGCGACAGGAACGCGCGCACCTTGGCTTCTTCCCCCCGTGCCGAGAATCCCGTGGCCGCCAGGATGAGCTGGTAGTCCTGGCTTGCCAGCGTGTCGCTCAAACCCTGGACGATGCCGGCAATGAGCGAGTTGGTAAGGAGGGGAACAACGGCGCCGACGAGCCCGGTGCGTTGCAGCGTCAGCCCGCGCGCGGTGAGATCGGGCGTATAGCCCAGCCTGCGGGCCACGGCCTCCACGCGCTGGCGTGTTGCCTTGGCGACCTTGTCGGGCGAATGCAGCGCGCGGGTAACCGTCATCCGCGACACGCCCGCGAGCGAGGCCACTTCTTCCAGCCTGGGTCGCGGCCGCTTGCGAGGAGCGGTCATCGGCTACGCTCGCCGCGTCGCGCGTGCGGGTGCAACATTGCGAGCAGCACGACGCGCGCGCCGCCTTCGTGCATCCGAACGCGGCGAGGCGAAGGCGCGGTGACTGTCAACGTGGCGACGGGTGCTTGCATGCGGTTCATGTTACCGGTAACATCGATTGGGTGGAAGCCTGCGGCCGGAGGCCATGACGCAAGACAGGCACCGCACGTGTGGCAATCGATTTGCAAATCTGCGAGGAGGAGCCAAGTGACACAAGCGACGACTGCGGCAGTCGTCCGCCAGGCTTTTGCCGTGGCGCTGGACTCATGACGGCGAGAGTCATGACAGCGGTCGTTGCCGGAGCGGTCGATACCGGGATGCCTGCCGCGTGCCGTGCGCATATGGCGTGCCTCCGGTGCGAATTCAGCGCATGAGCTGGCGGCGTCGGGCGAGGGGTGCGGGGATCTACCTGCGCACCATGACCGCGTTCATCGCGGTGTGGTGGCTCGCCGCCTGGTGGACGGCGAATCCCATCCTGCTGCCGACGCCACCGCGCGTGCTGGAGGCGATGATCGGCCTCGCCGGGGATCTGGAGCTTTTCCAGCACGCTGCCATCAGCCTCGGGCGCATGGTGGTCAGCACCGCCATCGCGTCGCTGCTCGCCATCCCGCTGGGCCTCGCCATGGGCCTCAGTCGCGTGGTGGAGCGCGTCGTCGACCCGCTCATCGAAGTCCTGCGGCCGATCTCGGGGATTGCATGGATCCCGCTGGCGCTCTTCATCTTCGGCATCGGCAATGCCCTGCCGGTATTCATCATGACCTACGCGGCGTTCTTTCCCATCGTGATCGGTACGGTGCTTGGCGTGCGCGGCGTCGATCGGCGCCTGATCGACGCCGCCCGGACCATGGGCGTGCCGCAATGGACGATCGTGATCCGCGTGGTGATTCCCGCCGCGATGCCGAGCCTGCTCGTGGCGGTGCGCGTCGGGGTCGCGCTGTCGTGGACCGCCGTGGTCGCCGCCGAGCTCATCGGGGCGCCCAGCGGCCTGGGCTATGCGGTCGAATGGTACCGGGAGCTCCTGATGACCCCGCAGGTGATGAGCTTCATCGCCATGATCGGCGTGATCGGCTATACCTGCGATGCCGCCGTACGGTGGCTCAATCGACGCTTGACGCCGTGGGCGCCGATTGCATGAACACGCTTGCGTTGCGCCGTGCTCCGTTCCGCCCGCATTGGACGCTGGGCTTGGTCCTTCCGTTGGCGCTCATCCTGGCGTGGCAGGTCATCGGCACGGCGCTGCAGGGCCTGCGCACCCCGTTGCCGACCAAGATCGTTGCGGCGGCGGCGCAACTCGTCGGCTCGGGGGATTTGCCCATGGCGATCCTGCAAAGCCTCGGGCGGGTGTTCGCAGGCTTCATGGTCGCCGCCGCCATCGCGGTGCCCCTGGGCCTCGCCATGGGCTACTCCCGTGCGGTCGAACGCAACTTCGACCCGCTGGTCGAGACCTTCCGGCCGATCGCCGCCATTGCGATCCTGCCGCTCGCGATCCTGTGGCTCGGCACGGGCACCGCTGCGGCGGTGATGATCGTGGCGTATGCCGCGTTCTTTCCACTCGTCGTCAACACCGTCGCCGGCGCGAGGAGTGTTCCCCCTACCTTGCTCCAGGCCGCGGCCACGATGGGCCTTACCCGTCTCACGATCATTCGCACGGTGGTGGTCCCGGCGGCATTGCCGGCCATCTTCGTGGGCTTGCGCATCGCGCTCGCGGTGGGCTGGACGGCGATCGTCGCCGCGGAGCTGGCCGTTGGCGCGAAGGCGGGTGGGGGCGGGTCGGGCGGGATTGGCCAGATGATGTTCATCTTCTACGCGTACAGCATCGAGTTGAACCGCATCATCGTGTGCATGATCGCGGTCGGATTGATCGCGCTCGTGCTCGATCGCGGCCTGCGGGCGCTGGAGCGCATATCGATGCCCTGGGTGAATCCGTGACGTCCGCTGCCAAGCTGCGCCTCGCCAATGTGACCAAGCGCTTCGCGGTCGGTACTGGCGAGGAGACCGTTGCCGTTGACGACCTGACCTTCGATGTACGCCAGGGCGAATTCCTGGTCATCGTCGGACCGTCGGGCTGTGGCAAGACCACCGTCCTCAACATGCTAGCCGGGCTCGACCGACCCACGAGCGGCACCGTCGCCATCGACGACCGGGCCATCACGGCCCCCGGTCCCGATCGCGGGGTGATGTTCCAGGACTACGCACTCTATCCGTGGCAGACCGTGTGGGGCAACGTCGAGTTCGGGCTCCGGCACGGTCCGGCGGGCAACGGTCTCGATGCCGAGGCCCGCCGGCAGCGCGTCCGTCGCACCATCGACCTCGTCGGCCTCAACGGCGCGGAGCATAAGTATCCCAATCAGCTGTCCGGCGGCATGCGACAGCGAACCGCGCTTGCCCGGTTGATGGCCAACGAGCCCGACGTATTGCTGATGGACGAGCCGCTCGCCGCGCTCGATGCGCAAACCCGGATCATCCTGCAGGACGAGTTGCTGCGCATCTGGGGCCAGGACCGCCCCCAGGGCGAGCGCCGGACCGTGGTCTTCATCACCCATGCCATCGACGAGGCCGTGTTCCTCGCAGACCGCGTGGCGGTGATGACCAGCCATCCCGGCCGCGTGAAGGCCATGATCGATATTCCACTTGCGCGCCCCCGCAGCGATGCGACGCGCGCGCTCCCCGAGACCCAGGCTCTGACCCAGCACATCTGGAGCCTCATCCGTGACGAGGCGTACCGCGCCACCGTCACTTGACCCACCTGACCAGGAGAACAGCATGAACGCGGACCATCCTCTGCGCGGCGCATCGCGGCGCCGCTTCATCACCTCAGCCGGCGCGGGCTCGCTGGCGCTGCTCGCGCCCGCCATCGGGCGCGGCCAGGGTCGCAAGGCCATGACCGTTTCGGTCGGCCGGCAACCATGGGCCGCGGGAAATTCGCCGGTGACGGCGTACATGATGGCCAACAAGACGTTCGAAAAATATGCAGCCGAGGCCGGGTACGACCTCACCGTCGACTATCGCGACTATCCGTCCGCGGCACCGATGGTCGAGGCCTTCGTCTCCGGGAATCTCAACTTCGGCATGTGGGGCAACACCCCCATCGTGCGGCTGATCGCGCAGAACCAGCCTATCCAGTTGCTGACCGTGGGAGAAGGGCATTTCCGGTTCGTGCTCGCCACCCGCAAGGATTCGCCGATCCGCAATATCGCCGACCTCAAGGGCAAGACCGTCGGCGCGCTGCTCGGCGGCGATCCGTACAACGTGCTCACCCAGATGCTGCGCTACGAGCTCGGCAACCCGGACCCGCGCGCCTTCAACATCACCGTGGTGAACACTCCCACCCAGGCGCAGGCCGCCACCATTCCTACTGGCATGGACGCTGCCGTGCTCATCCACCCGGCGTTCCTCAAGGCGGGCAAGGAGCTCGGTACGGTCGGCATCATGAACTCGTTCGGCTACACCGAGGGACACTACAAGGGTCCGGCCGGGGAGGGGGCCGGCCACCTGCTCGAGTCCGTGAAGAAATCGACCTTCTATCCGGACGGCTATTACCTGCATCGCTCCTTCTGGATCGGCAGCGCCAAGATCATCCAGAGCGACCCGCGCCTGGTGGCGGCCTTCATTCAGGCGCAGCAGGACGCGGTGGCCACGCTATCGAAGATGGATCCAGGCCAGGTGTCGCAACTCGCGGTCAAATACTGGGAGCTGCCGCCGGAGCTCGGCGCTAAGGTGGTCGAGGACGACGTGCTGTTCAAGCGCGGCTGGTGCTGGCCAACCGAAGGCGATGCCGCGGCCCTGCTCGAGACCTCGAAGGGCATGGTCGACGGCAAGCTCATCACCAAGCCGCTGTCGTGGTCGCAGGTCAAGGGTGCGTTTGCGGAAGCCGCGGGCCCCGCGAAGATGGCCTACGAAAAGACCGGCAGCAAGCCCGAACTGGCGGCGTTCCAGGCCAAGGATGCGGCTGACCTGCGCGGCCTGCCGGACTGGATGATGGAGCGCTGGGCCGATCGATCCTAGCCCACTTTTTCAACCACGCATGGAGAACGAACCATGATCGTAGGATTCATCGGACTGGGTACCATGGGTGCGCCGATGGTGCGCAATATTCTGGCCAAGGGGCATGAGGTCATGGTCTGCGACGTCGTTCCCGCCGCGGTGGCCGGCCTGACGGCGGCCGGCGCGAAGGCGGCGGCCACACCCCGCGCCGTGGCCGAGCAAGTGGACTTCGTCATCACCATGCTGCCCGATTCACCCGACGTCGAACGGGTGGCCCTCGGTCCCGACGGCGTCGTCGCCGGACTCCGCAGTGGCTCGGTCTACATCGACATGAGCACCATCGACCCGGCGACCACCCGGCGAATCGGGGCGGCGGTCGCCGAGAAGGGTGCTGCGATGATCGACAGTCCGGTTGGCAAGACCGCCGACGCCGCCGTTGCGGGGACGTTGACGCTGATGGTGGGCGGACCTGCGGAGATCGTCGCGCGCTGCCGGCCGCTGCTCGATTGCATGGGCACCGATTTCTTCCACTGCGGCGAGCTTGGCGCAGGGCAGACGATGAAGCTGCTCAACAACCTCCTCGCCCAGGCCGTGGGCACGGCATCGACGGAGGCCCTGGTAGCGGGCACCAAGGCCGGCCTCACCCTCGACACCATGCTCTCGGTGCTGCGTACGACCATGGCCTGGAACAACCAGCTCGCCATCTCCATGCCGAAGCGATCGCTGCTCGGCAACTTCACACCGGGTTTCATGATGAAACTGGCCCACAAGGATTGCCGGCTCGCGCTGCAGATGGTGGACGGGCTCGGCGTCACCGCACCGGTCGGTCATGCAACCCTGGCGGCGCTCGCCGACGGACTGGCGGCCGGATTGCAGGACCACGATGTCGGCGCGATGCTGAAGTTGCGCGAGGAAGCCGCTGGCGTGCAGGTGCGTTTGCCGGCTGGCAAATAGGGTATTTTCGGTTTCGTCCTTGCGAACGGAGGACACGACATGCGCGACATCGACTCCAGGGTTGTCAACATCGACGAGCTCAAACTCGAGCATTTCGCCAACGGCGACACGTTCGAGACCGACGGCGTGCGCATGGGCCCGCTCCTCGGCGCTAAGGATCTCGGCTATTCCTTCGACGTGGTGCCGCCAGGGAAACGCGGCTGTCCGTTCCACAGCCATCGCGGCGAAGAGGAAATGTTCTTCATCGTGCGCGGCGAAGGCACGCTGCGTTACGGTACCGACACGCGCAAGATCAGGGCCGGCGACGTGATCTGCTGCCCGACCGGAGGACCCGAGACCGCGCACCAGATCATCAACGATTCGGATGCCGAGCTCGCCTACCTGTCGGTCAGTACGATGCAGCCGGCGGAGGTCTGCGAATACCCCGACTCGGGCAAGATCGGTGCGTTCGGGGGCGGGCTGCGCCACATGACGCGTGCCGGCGACGCCGTGGATTACTGGAACGCCGAGACCTGACTCGCCTATCGCCCATCGCCGATCGCAACGGCCTGGCGAACGGACCCGGCGGTGTCGCGGGCGCTGTGCCCGTATCACCCACATCGAAACGGGCACGACCGACGGTCGTCCGTGCGTTCTTGCCTACCCCAAGCTCTAGGCGGCTTCTATTGCGAACTCCATGCGTCGCGCAGTCATAGCGCCGGACCCAGTCCCTCCGGCGCGTGGCGCGCGAGCTGCTGGTCGGTGACGGCCGCTTCGCGCAACAGCCACGTCTCGAACGCGGCGACGCCGTCCCCTTTCGGACGCTCGATCGGGTAGGCAAGGAAGTACGCGCCATCGCCGGGCACCTCGAGATCGAACGGTGCAACCAGCCGTCCCGCGCGCAGATCGTCCTCGACAAAGCTTCGCTGGGCAATGACCACGCCCAGTCCGTCGATCGCGGCCTGGCAGGCGAGGGCGGAGTTTTCCAATTTGATGCCGCTGTTGCCGTCGAAGGCCGTGACGCCCGCTGCGCCCAGCCAGGTCGGCCAGTCGCGGGGCCGATGGAGCGAGCACACCAGGACGTGCCGGCCGAGGTCGTCGGGCACCCGCATCGGGAGGCCACGATCGAGCAGGGCAGGGCTGCACACCGGCAGGAGCAACTCGCCGAAAAGCCGCCGGCATTGCGCATCGGGTAATGCCTGGGTGTCGGAGTGGATGCAGGCGTCGACATCGTCGCGATTGAAGTTGA
>JBDTWB010000029.1:0-29357 GCA_040006895.1 Casimicrobiaceae bacterium
AACGACGACCCCGTCGGCATCAAGTCGATCGAGCACTTCATCATCGACAAGGGCTGGGAGGAAGGCTGGGTCGTTCCCCTGCCGCCGCCGCGCAAGACCGGGAAGCGCATTGCGGTGGTGGGCTCGGGTCCGGCCGGTCTCGCCTGCGCACAGCAACTCGCCCGGGCCGGGCACGACGTCGTGCTGTTCGAGAAGGAGGACCGCATCGGTGGTCTCCTGCGCTACGGCATCCCCGATTTCAAGATGGAAAAGGACCTCATCGATCGGCGCATGACGCAGATGTCGGTCGAGGGCGTGGAGTTCCGGCCCGGGGTCGAGGTCGGCCGCGATTACCCCGCCCGGCAGATGCTCGCGGAGTTCGACGCCGTGGTGCTCGCGGGCGGGGCGGAACAGCCGCGCGATCTGCCCGTGCCGGGTCGTGATCTTCCTGGCGTGCACTACGCCATGGAGTTCCTGCCGCAGCAGAACAGGACCAACGCCGGCGATGCGGTGGCCAACCAGATCTCCGCGTCCGGCAAGCACGTGATCGTGATCGGTGGCGGCGATACGGGCTCCGATTGCGTCGGTACGTCGAACCGTCAGGGTGCCGCCTCCGTCACCCAGTTCGAGCTCCTGCCGCAACCGCCCGAAGCGGAGAACAAGCCGCTGGTGTGGCCGTACTGGCCCATCAAGCTGCGCACGTCGTCCTCGCACGAGGAAGGCTGCGAGCGCGACTGGGCAGTCGCCACCAAGCGCTTCGAAGGCAACGGCACGGTCAACAAGCTCGTCGCGGTCCGGGTGGAGTGGAAGAAGGACGAAGGCGGGCAAATGCGCATGAGCGAGGTGCCCGGCAGCGAGTTTGCGCTCGACGCCGACCTGGTGTTGCTGGCGATGGGCTTCACCGGCCCGGCGCCCGTGAAGCTCCTCGAGGAACTCGCTCCCGAGCGTGACAATCGCGGCAACATCAAGGCCGACACGATCGACTACGCGACGTCGGTGCCGCGGGTGTTCGCCGCGGGCGACGTTCGTCGTGGCCAGTCGCTCGTGGTCTGGGCGATCCGCGAGGGCCGGCAGTGCGCGCGCGCGGTTGACGCGTTCCTGATGGGCAGCTCCGAGCTCCCGCGCTGAGCAACCCACACGGCGCATCGACGCAGCCCGATCCTGGCCAGCGCTTGCGCGCCTGCCCGGGATGCGGCCCGGCGCGCCCTCTACGCGGCATCGGACCCACGTGATCAACGACACTTTCCTGCGGGCGCTGCGACGCGAGCCCACGCCCTACACCCCGGTATGGCTGATGCGCCAGGCAGGACGCTACCTGCCGGAGTACAACGCGACGCGGGCACGCGCCGGCAGCTTCATGAAGCTGGCGCAGAGTCCGGCGCTCGCCACCGAGGTTGCACTGCAACCGCTCGAGCGGTTCGCGCTGGATGCCGCCATCCTGTTTTCGGACATTCTCACCATTCCGGATGCAATGGGCCTCGGCCTGTCGTTCGCCGAGGGCGAGGGACCGCGCTTCGCGCGTCGCGTCACCGACGAAGAGTCGGTCGCCGCGCTCGCGGTACCGGACATGAATCGACTGCGTTACGTGTTCGACGCGGTCGGCGAGATCAAGCGGGCGCTGCGCGACCGGATGCCGCTGATCGGGTTTGCCGGAAGCCCGTTCACCCTCGCGTGCTACATGATCGAAGGCAGCGGCAGCGATGGCTTCGGCATGGTCCGGCGCATGGCGTACGCCCGCCCGGACCTCCTGCAACGGATCGTCGACGTCAACGCCCTGGCCGTCGCCGCCTATCTCGACGAGCAGGTGCAGGCAGGAGCGGACGCCGTGATGATCTTCGACACGTGGGGTGGGCTGTTGCCGACGGTCGCCTATCGTCGCTTCTCCCTCCAGCCGATGCGGGCAGTGCTCGCCAGCCTGGCGGGGTCGCGACGGCAGGTTCCCAGCATCCTGTTCACCAAGGGCGGGGGCGCGTGGCTTCGCGAGATGGCCGACACCGGCGCGGACGCGCTTGGCCTCGACTGGACCTGCGACATCGCTGCCGCGCGGTCGCTGGTGGGGGGGCGGGTGGCCTTGCAGGGCAATCTCGACCCCATGGTGTTGCTGACCGACCCGGAGACGGTCGCCCGGGAGGCGGCGGCGGTCGTCCGCGCGGCGGGACCCGCGCCCGGGCACGTGTTCAACCTCGGCCACGGCATCGTCCCGCAGACGCCCCCCGAGCACGTCGAGGTGCTCGTGGAGACGGTCCATGCGGTTTCCCGCGCCGCGCGGGTCGTATCGACCTAGGCCCGTCCTGGACGATCGGCGGTTCATCGTTTTTGGCACTTATGCACACGAGGCTGTCAAGCCCCCACCGCGCCCGCGCCTGCCCTGAGCCTCACCGGAATCGCCTCGCAACACGCTGAATTAAAGCGTGTTTTTTAGCGCCAGCCCCGGCGGGCGGGAAGTGTTGCAGGAATGCACCCTGGAGATGGTCCGAACGGTCTCGGATTTACGCACAAAGTTATCCACAGAATTGGGGATAACCCACCGCGAAGTCATTAGACTTCCGTGGGTTAGGAGCGCGATCTCACGTGCCGGCTGAACTGACGGGCCAATTTGCTGACGTTGCGTGGGCTTCGCCCTGGCCGCAAGGAAGGGCAACGCCTTCGCGCCGAGCGCACCCGGTTGCGTCCCCACGTGGGGAGCGAAGCCCTCGCCGGGCGGAGCCGGGTAGACCGTGACCATCGTCGCGACCGCGCTTCCCGTCGCCGCCTGGACGACCTTCGACTATTGGGCTCCAGAGGGTGCGGCGACGCACATCGGGGCGGTGGTGCGGGTGCCGCTCGGGCGGCGCAGCGTGGTCGGTGTCGTGGTCGATATTCCGTCCGAGGCCGGGGTCGCGGCCGAGAAACTGCAGCCGGTGACTGCCCATGTCGCGGCGGTGCCAAACCTCTCGCAAGACCTCCTGGCGCTGGCGGCGTTCGTATCGGGCTACTACCAGCAGCCGCTCGGGATGGTGCTCGCCCAGATGCTTCCGCCCATTGCCGGGGATGGGCGCCGCGCGACTGCGGTGGCCGGCTGGCGATTGACCGTTTCGGGGCAGGCAGCGCTCCGCGGGCATGTCACCCGGTCGGCAGCGTTGCGCGGCGTTCTCGCGGACTGGGCCCGCGGCGGCGTACTGGTCGCCACCGCATTCGCGGCATTTCCGGACGGCGCCAAGCGCGCGATTCGCGACTGGGTCGCGGCCGGTTACGTCGAGGCCCTGTCCGCCGTACCCGCCACCGGTGCCGCGGCGACCGTGCTGCCGCCCTTGAACGCTGCCCAGGTCGCGGCGGTCGAGGCCATCGACGCGGCGCGCGGCTATGAACCTTTCCTGCTGCAGGGCGTGACCGGTAGCGGCAAGACCGAGGTCTACATCGCCGCCGCGGAGGCCGTCATCGCCCGGGGGGGCCAGGTGCTCGTGCTGGTGCCCGAGATCAACCTGACCCCGCAACTCGAGCAGCGGCTCTCGACTGCCCTCGCGGGCAGGCGGGTCGTTACCCTGCACAGCCGGCTTGCAGCTGGAGAGCGGCTGCGCGCCTACGCCCAGGCGGCGCGCGGCGAGGTCGACCTGGTGCTCGGCACCCGTCTCGCAGTGTTCGCGCCCTTACCGCGCCTCGCCCTGGTGGTGATCGACGAGGAGCACGACGCGTCGTTCAAGCAGCAGGACAATGTCCGCTACCACGCGCGTGACGTTGCGGTGTGGCGGGCCTGGCAACGCAACGTCCCGATCGTGCTCGGCAGCGCCACGCCGTCGCTCGAGTCGCTCCAGCATGCGCGCACGGGTCGCTATCGCGCCCTTGCGCTGTTGCAGCGCGCCGTCGCACCGGCGCGCCTGCCCGGGATTCGTTTCGAACCGGCGCACGGCACCGCCGCCCACGACGGCCTCGGCCCGGCGCTCGTCGCCGGTATCACCGCACGCCTCGACCGGGGTGAGCAATCCCTGGTTTTCGTCAATCGCCGCGGCTACGCACCGAGCCTGCTGTGCGGCGCCTGCGGCTGGCGGGCGCAATGCCCCAACTGCAGCGCGCGCCTGGTGGTGCATCGCAGCGCGGGCGCGCTGCGATGCCACCACTGCGGCCATGCCACGCGCATGCCGCGACATTGTCCGACGTGCGGCAATGTCGATCTCCTCCCGATGGGCCACGGCACCCAGCGGCTCGAGGACGCGCTGCGCGGTCTCTTTCCGGCGGCGCGCATCGCCCGGGTCGATCGCGACACGACCCAGCGCATCGGCGCATTCGCGTCGATGCGTACCGCGATTGCCGCTGGGACGATCGACATCCTGGTCGGCACGCAGATGCTGGCCAAGGGGCACGATTTTCCACGGCTGACCCTGGTCGGCGTGCTCGGGGCCGACAACGCGCTCTACAGTGCCGACTTTCGCGCGACCGAGCGCCTCGCGTCCCTGCTGTTCCAGGTGGCCGGCCGTGCCGGGCGGGCCGCACTGCCCGGCGAGGTCATCATCGCGACCGATTTCGCCGACCATCCGCTCTACCAGGCCGTCGCTGCGCACGATTACGACCGGCTGGCGACGGCGCTGCTCGAGGAGCGCGAGGCCGCGGGCCTGCCCCCGTTCAGCCATCTCGCGATGCTCGCGGCGGAGGCGCCGACGCGGGAGGCGGTCGACGCCTTCCTCCAGGCGGCGAGCGCCAGGGGGCGTGACTGCGTGGGGTCGCTCGGACTGCCGGTCGAGGTATTCGCGCCGGTTCCGGCGACCATGGCCCGTCGTGCGGGCATGGAACGCGGCCAGGTGCTCGCGCAAAGCTTGCAGCGTGGCGCCCTGCAGCGTCTGTTGCCCGAATGGCGTGGTCTGCTGGAAGACATCCGTGCCTCGCGCGTGCACTGGACGCTCGACGTCGACCCCATCGCCGTATCCTGACTGCGGGCTGCATACGGCGCCGGCCGCTATAATCATGCGTTTGTCATCCCAACAACCTCAACGAGCCATCCGATCCCGCCCGGGATTTCGAGCGCTGTCCCCGTGAACGACGTCAAGACCGAGCTTAGAGCCTGGCTCGCGCACGCCCTCGCCGCGACCGCGCCGGGCGGAGATGCGGGGACCGTGATCCTCGATCGCCCCAAAAAGCCCCAACACGGCGATTACGCGTCGAACGTCGCCCTGCAGCACGCCAAGCGTCTTCGGAAGAATCCCCGCGACGTCGCCCGCGAGCTCGTGGCGGCGCTGCCGCCCTCGACGCTGGTCGAGCGCACCGAGATCGCCGGGGCGGGATTCATCAACATCTTCCTGGCACCGGTCGCGCGGCAGGGCGTCGTGGCGCGCGTGCTCGACGCGGGCGCCGCGTTCGGTCGCGGCGACGCCTGGCGCGGCGAGCGCGTTCTGCTCGAGTTCGTATCGGCAAACCCCACGGGGCCGCTGCACGTCGGACACGGCCGCCAGGCGGCGCTCGGCGACGCGCTCGCCAACCTGCTCGAATGGCAGGACGCGGCGGTGACGCGCGAGTACTACTACAACGATGCCGGCCAGCAGATCCAGAATCTCGCGGTGTCGGTCCGGGCGCGCGCGCAGGAGCTCCTGGGCGGGCACGCGTCCTTTCCGGAGGACGGCTACCACGGCGAATATATCCGCGAGATCGCCCAGCGCTACCTCGATGAGGTGGGCCACGACCTTTCCGACATCGAGCGGATCCGCGTCTTCGCAGTCGCGGAACTGCGCCGTGAGCAGGATCGGGACCTGCAGGCGTTCGGCATTCGATTCGACCACTATTTCCTGGAAAGCTCGCTGTACGCCGACGGCCGCGTCCAGGCGACAGTCGAGCGTCTGCTCGCGTCCGGCAAGACCTACGAGCAGGACGGCGCGCTTTGGCTGCGCACCACGGACTACGGCGACGACAAGGACCGGGTGATGCGCAAGTCCGACGGAGGGTATACGTACTTCGTGCCCGACGTCGCGTACCACATCACCAAATGGGAGCGCGGCTTCGCACGCGCCGTCAACATCCAGGGCTCGGATCACCACAGCACGATCGTGCGCGTGCGGGCCGGCCTCCAGGCAGCCAACCTGGCGATTCCGGCGGGCTATCCCGACTACGTGCTCCACAAGATGGTGACCGTGATGCGTGGCG
Organism: Casimicrobiaceae bacterium; assembly: GCA_040006895.1. Taxonomy (GTDB): domain Bacteria; phylum Pseudomonadota; class Gammaproteobacteria; order Burkholderiales; family Casimicrobiaceae; genus CAIWHR01. Next base: position 6,085 of record JBDTWB010000029.1, read on the forward strand.
GCGAGGAGGTGAAGATCTCCAAGCGTGCCGGCACTTATGTCACCGTGCGCGATCTCATCGACTGGGTGGGCCGCGATGCGGTGCGGTTCTTCCTGGTGTCGCGCAAGGCCGACACCGAGTTCGTGTTCGACGTCGACCTCGCGCGGTCGCAGTCCGAGGAGAATCCGGTCTACTACGTGCAATACGCGCATGCGCGGGTGGCCTCGGTGCTGAAGCAGGCCGGTCTCGCGCGCGCGGACGCCGTCGCAGCGTTGCGCAGCGCCGACCTTTCCCGGCTGACGAGTCCGTACGAGGATGCGCTGCTCCGGCGCCTGGCCGATTTTCCCGGGGAGATGGCGCTGGCGGCGAGCGAGCTGGCGCCTCACTTCGTCACGACGTATCTGCGTGAATTGGCTGCCGAATTCCATACTTACTATAATGCCGAGCGCTTCCTGGTCGAGGACGAGGGCCTGAAGCGCGCGCGTCTTGCGTTGGTGGTGGCCACCGGACAGGTGGTGCGCAATGGACTCGACGTGCTCGGCATCAGCGCACCGGAGCAGATGTGAACGCAGAGTGGCGGCGTCGGTCATGACCGCGCGCAGGGAGTCGAAGGTTTCCAGGGGAGGCGGGGCGACCGTGCCGCGCCACCCGCGCGGCACCCGCAAGGGCGGCGCGGGCGGCACGCTCCTGGGCGTGTTCATCGGCGTCGCGCTGGGGCTGTCGATCGCCGCGGCGGTTGCGTTCTACGTCATGCGCTCCGGCAATCCGTACCAGACGTCCGTTTCCGTGGCGAAGGAGGCCGGGCGCGATGCCCCGGTGACCCGGCCGGGCAAGGCCGACAAGGACAGCGGCAAGCCGCGTTTCGATTTTTACAAGATCCTCCCCGGCGGCGAGGAGCCGAAGGTCCAGGCAAAGGCCGCCGAGCGCTCGAGCGACCGGGCCACCGCGGACCGCGCCATGTCTCCGGCGCCGCGCGAGGAAGCGATGCCCGGGAAACCGGCGCCCGAGACGAAGGCGACCGACCGCTTCTGGCTGCAGGCAGGATCGTTCGCCGCGGAGAGCGACGCGGAGAACCTGAAGGCACGACTGGCCATGGCGGGATGGGAAGCGGCGGTCCAGGAAGCGACCGTCCCGGACAAGGGCGTGCGCTATCGCGTGCGGATCGGTCCCTATGACAATACCGACGAGCTCAATCGCATGAAGGGCGAGCTGGCGCGGCGCGGCTTCGACGTCGCGGTCATCAAGTTCTGATCCGGCGCGCCGGCGTCAGCCGGATCGATCGCGATCGCGTTTAAACCAAGCGGCGCCATTCCGGGCGTCGTGACTACTGGAGAATTCAGGATGGCATTCAAGCACCGTCTTTTCGCGCCGGCATCGAGCGCGTGGCGCGCCTTCGGGGCCGCGTTCCTGGCGCTTGGGCTGGTGGCCCTCGCGATGCCCGTGTCCGCGCAGGGCGAGCTGCAGGAAGGCAAACAATACACGCGCCTCAAGAATCCTGTCCCCGTGGAAAGCGGCGGCAAGATCGAGGTGATTGAATTCTTCTCGTACGGCTGTCCCCACTGCGCGGAGCTCGAGCCGATCCTCGACCAGTGGCTGAAGACGGTCCCCCCCGATGTCCAGTTCCGGCGCGTTCCCGTGCTTTTCCAGCCCCGCTGGGTGTCCCTCGCGAGGGTCTACTACACCCTCGAGGCGCTGGGTGCCGACGCCAAGCTCACCCCCGAGGTATTCGCGGCCGTGCACCGCCAGGGTGTCGACCTGGCCAGCGACAAGACCTTCTTCGACTGGGCGGCGAGCAAGGGCCTCGATCGCAAAAAGGTCGAGGAGATGTACAGTTCCTTCGGGATCAACGGCAAGGTGAATCGCGCCAAGCAACTCGGAGCGGCTTACGACATCCAGTCGGTGCCGACCGTGATCGTGGACGGCAAGTACGTCACCGGCTCCGACAAGGTCGGCACCCATGCCGCGCTTCCGGCCGCCATCAACGCCCTCGTCGCCAAGGCGCGCAAGGAGCGCAAGAGCTGACCGTGTGCCGGGTGCGAGCCGTGCGCCCGTGAACGTCTTCCTGACCGGCGCGAGCAGCGGCCTCGGGGCCGCGCTGGCTGCGGAGTACGCGGGCCGCGGTGCCAATCTAGGGCTCTTCTCCCGGCGCGCCGATGCCCTTGCGCGCGTGGCCGCGGCGCTGCCGCGAGACCGGGTCGCGATCTATGCCGGAGACGTCGCGGATGCGACGGCGCTGGCGGCCGCCGCCGCGGATTTCATGGCCCGCTACGGCACGCCCGACGTGGTCATCGCCAACGCCGGGGTGTCCCGCGGTGCCGACACCGCTCACGGGGAGGATCTGCCGGTGTTCCACCAGGTCTTCGCGACCAACATGCTCGGCATGGTGCACACCTTCGCGCCCTTCGTCCGCGCCATGCGCACGGCGCGGCGGGGCACGCTGGTCGGAATCGCCAGCATCGCCGGCTTCCGCGGCCTTCCAGGAGGCGGCGCCTATTCCGCCTCCAAGGCGGCTGCGATCAATTATCTCGAAAGCCTGCGCGTGGAAATGCGCGGGACCGGTGTCGCGGTCGTGACGATCTGTCCCGGCTACATCGCCACGCCCATGACCGCGGAGAACCCCTACCGCATGCCCTTCCTGATGCCCCCGGCGCGGGCAGCCCGGCTGACGGCGCGCGCGATCGCGCGACGCCGGCCCTGGTACGTCCTGCCCTGGCAGATGGCCATGGTCGGCTGGGTCGTGGGGCACTTGCCGAGGCCGGTGTTCGATGCGGTCTTCGCGCGCGCGCCGCGGAAGCCGCGCGGAGATCCGGCCCCCTGATCGAGTCGGGCGCGCGGGAGCCTTGTCACGTGATAGCCAGTGCCGATTCGCGGGTCGACTGGGCAGGCACGGCGCATGCGTCGGCCGGGGCGGATGCGCGCATCGCCTGTCTCGTGCCGAGCATCACCGAATTGCTGTTCAGCCTGGCATTGGGCGAGCGCGTGGTCGCGCGGACCGGGTTTTGCGTCCATCCCCGCGAGGCAGTGCGGCAGGTGGCGAAGATCGGCGGCACCAAGGATCCCGACCTCGACAGGCTGAGAGCGTTGACGCCCACGCATCTCATCGTCAACGTCGACGAGAATCGCCGGGAGGTTGTCGACGCAGCCCGGGCGTTCGTGCCCCACGTGATCGTGACCCATCCGCGGACCCTCGGCGAGAACCCGCGCCTGTACCGGCTGATCGGTGCGGTATTCGGGAAGCGAGACGCCGCCGAGACGCTTTGCGGTCGCTTCCTCGCCGCGGAGCGCCGCTTGCGCGATGCGGTTGGTCCGCTGCCGATCGAGACCGTGCTCTACCTTATCTGGAAGAAGCCCTGGATGACGGCGGGTGGCGACACCTACATCGCCGACGTGCTGGCGAGCGCCGGCTGGAACGTAGTCGCCGCGGATGACGCCCGGCCGCGCTATCCGGCACTTGGCGAGAACGACGGCGCATGGGTGCGCGCGCAGCGCATCCTGCTGTCGAGCGAACCGTATGCCTTCCGCGATCGCGACGCCCGTGCGGTGTCGGCCGCCCGCAACCGCCCGGCCGATGTCATCGATGGCGAGATGACGTCGTGGTACGGGCCGCGGGCGATCGCCGGGATGGACTATCTCGGAACGTTGCGAAGGCGGCTGGCCAAGCCCTGAGGGATGCGTCTACCGGAGCGGCCGGGGTGGCGTCGCACATCGCTCGCCTGGTTACAGGGGCACCCGCAGCCCGACGGTGACGCCACGGCCGTTGCCGTCGCTCTTGCCGGCGGTCGCCGCGGCGGTGACGAACGCCGTCACGCGGCCGACGTCGGTGCTCGCGCCCACCGTGAACGATCCGTAGCTACGATCGGGCCGGTACGCCGGCACGGTAAAGCTGCCCCCCATGCCGAACACGGATGCGGTGACCGTGCGCTCGCCATCCTTGGTCTCGAGCTCCCAGGACGCCCGGGCAAAGGGTCGCCACGTACCGAGCGTGCCGGCGACCTGCCAGCCGAGGCTTGCGATCCCTGACTGGCGACGTTGCTGGTCGAAGGACATGGTCGTGCTCGAAGCGCCACGCTCGGAGAAGGCACGCACCTTGATGTCCTGGTACGTATACCGGAGGCTGGGGCCGTGCATGAACGCGCCGCCGAGCTTCATCCAGTAGCCGCCGAGGATGCGAGCCGTTGTGGCATAGCCGCGTGCAGTTGCCGATTCTCGCCGGGTGGCAGTCCCGAGAGTGATGTCGCGGTGCACGTCGGCAAAATCGAGGTCGCTCGCGCCGACGCTCCCGCCGACGTACCACGGTCCCTCGCCATAGCCCGTATAGACGGTGCCGCTCGTCTCCTTCAGGCGGAAGCCACTCTGCGCGAAGTCGACCTTGTCCTCGCTATATCCGAAGGCCACCCCGACCAGGAGACGGTCGGTGGCTTTCATGTCCATGCCTGCGGAAACCGTGTGCAGCGTCCCCTCGCCGGAAAGGAAGCCGCTGTCCAGGTCTGGCTTGGCGTAGTCGTAGGAGGCCCAGGCCTCCAGGCGGCCCCGGCCGGGGGCCGCGATCGCGGAGCTCATCCGCGCGTCGAGCGCGCGCCAGGCCGCCGCCTCCGCCGCAAGCGGCGCCTCTGCCAGTGCGGCCACCTGCTGCGGAGCGATCAGGGCCGATAGCACGTATTGCGCAAGCAGCGCATGGCCTGCGGTGGTGGGATGCACGCCATCAGCGAACAGGAACGTCTGCGCGGCATTGGGCGCGGCCAGGTTAGCACTGGTGCACAGTAACGATGCGGTGGCGCCACAGGCCGCCGTCGACACATTGGCAAAGCCATAGACCGCGGGATTGGCGATCACCTCGTTGAGCAGGCCGAAGACGTTGAGTCGCAGTGTCTGGATGCCCGCCGCATCCAGACCCGCCGCCAGCGTGCTGTTGAAGAACGAGGACAGCGCAGTGATGCTTCCGGATTGACCCGAGGAGACGCCGAATGGGGTGCGGCCGACATCAGGCACGTTGACCACGACGATGTACCGCGCGCCGGCCGCCCGCAGCGCGCCGACCGCGCCGACCAGATCGGTCGCCGCCGTCGCGAGATTGGCCTGCAGCTGGGCCGGGGTGATGGCGCCCGCACCGGCAAGGCCGAGCTGGTAGAAGAGATCGTTGGCGCCGCCCCATACCAAGTACAGGCCATTGGGGTCCACCGGCCCACGGGCAAGGAGTTGCCCGACCTGCTGGGCGATCGGCGTCGCGCTGGCGGTCGGCGGTGCATTCGGGACGCCGGGGAGTTGCGTGGCGCGGGCGCCGCCTTGGGCAAAGTCGTTGCCGCCCTGGTTCGCAGGTGCAACCGGAAGGCCGTAATAGCCGCCGACCACCGTGGCGTAAACCGGGCCGGGATTCGTGGTGAAAAGCCCGGTGCCGGCGGGCAGCACCGGCTTGAAGGAGCCGGCGTCGGTCAGGCTGTCGCCGAAGAAGTAGACGCTCCCGTACTGCGCATGCGCAGGTGCGGCAAGCGCACACAGACCAAGACCGAGCACTGCCAACGAACTGCTCAAACTACGCTTCATGTCTCCTCCCGAGTGTCGGCCCAAAGCATGCCGATTGCTGGTCGATGATGCCACCTCCTTGGAGTTGACACCGGCAGGCATTCGATCCCGGTGTTACTGACGATCTAACCGCGACGGCGGGGGCGACACGTGGGCCCTCAACCGGTAACGCGCGCGAGGCGCTTGCCGCCATCAATCAGCCTGACGCGATCACCTTCCCGTACCGTGGGCTTGCTGCCGTAGGTCAAGGTGCGAACGCCGCCGGAATCCATCTTGATGGCAACCGACCAGGATGCCTTGCGCTTGCGGTTTTTCTCGATCTCGTGGCCCGCGTAGGCGCCACCTGCCGCCCCCGCAATGGTCATGGCGGTGTTGCCGCGACCGCTCCCGAACTGGTGGCCGAGGACGCCACCTACCACGCCACCTGCGACCGCGCCCACCCCCGACGCCTCGCCTTGCTGCTCGACGTAACGGACGGATTGCACCCGTCCGCAGTCACCGTTGCAGCGGGTGTCGGCCAGCGCCGGTGTCGCACTCGCGAAGCACGCCGCCGCCAAAAGCGGCGCCAGGAAGCCAAGGCATCGGTTCATCATCGTCTCCTTCTCCATGAGTGGTGCCGAGGGGTTGCCCGCGGCCCCCGCCGGCACGCCGCGCATCGCGTGCACGACGCCTTATGCGCGCGTCAGGGGCGACGCATCCGGTTGGCGTCCGCGGCCGCGCCGACCATCACCGTACCCGCCGCGATCACTCCGCGCGGATGCGGGCGTAACTACCCGGCGCGGCTTCGACCACCTTGAGCTTGCCCTTGCCCGGGACGCGTGCGGCGACCTCACCGCCCGCGTAGCCCTGCAGCCACTTCTTCCAGTCCGGCCACCACGAGCCTTCATGCTGCTGGGCCGTCTCGAGCCAGGTGTCGGCCGATTCCGGCTGGGCGTTGTTGGTCCAATGGCAGTACTTCACCACCGCCGGCGGATTGATCATGCCGGCAATGTGCCCCGATCCTGCCAGCACGAACCGAGACTTGCCGGACAGGAGGCGCGGGCCTTCGTAGGTGGTCTTCCACGGGGCAATATGGTCTTCAACCGCGGACACGAAGTAGGTCGGGACCTTCACCTTGGCGAGGTCGATCGGAACCCCGTCGAGGGTGATGCCCCCCGGCTCGCGCAGGCGGTTGTTCATGTACATGTTGCGCAGGTAGAAGCTATGCATCTTGGCGGGCATGCGCGTGGAGTCGCAGTTCCAGTGCAGGAGGTCGAACGGGAACGGATCTCTGCCGAGCAGGTAATTGTTGATGACGAACGACCAGATGAGATCGTTGGCGCGCAGCATGTTGAAGGTGTTGCCCATCTCCGAGCCTTCGAGGAAGCCGCGCTCGCTCATCTTCTTCTCGAGACCGGCAATCTGCTCCTCGTCGATGAACACTCCGAGCTCGCCCGGCATGGTGAAGTCGACCAGCGCAGTCATGAACGTTGCGCTCGCGACACGCTTGGCCCCCTTCGCGGCCATGTACCCCAGGGTGGCCGCGAGCAGCGTTCCGCCGAGGCAGTAGCCGACCACGTTGGCATCGGGCTCGCCCGTTGCCCTGTTAATGGCGTCCAGGGCGGCCAGGGGACCTTCGAGCATGTAGTCCTCGAAGTCCTTGTGGGCGAGCTTCTCGTCCGGATTCACCCAGGAGATCACGAACACCGTGTGGCCCTGGTCGACTGCCCACTTGATGAAGGAGTTCTTCTCCCGCAGGTCGAGTATGTAGTACTTGTTGATCCATGGCGGGATGACCAGCAGAGGTCGCCTTGCCACCTTGTCGGTGGTGGGGTCGAACTGGATGAGTTGCATCAGGTCGTTCTGATACATGACCTTGCCCGGCGTGGTGGCGATATTGACCCCGAGCTCGAAGGCCTTGGCATCGGTCATCGAGATACGCAGTTGGCCGCCGCCGCGCTCGATGTCGTCGAGCAGGTTGTGCAGACCCTTCACCAGGTTCTGGCCGCCACTCGCCACCGTCTCGCGGAACACCTCGGGATTGGTCAGGGCGAAGTTGGAGGGCGCCAGGGCGTCGATGTACTGGCGGGTGAAGAAGTCGACTTTTTTCTTGGTGTTCTCGTCCAGGCCCTCGACCGAACCCACCGAGTCGTGCAGCCAGCGCGCGGTGATGAGGTAGCTCTGCTTGATGTAATCGAACAGGAAGTGCTGCTCCCAGTCCTCGTGCTTGAAGCGCTTGTCGCCCTTGGCAGGCACCGCGGTGGGCCGGGACGGCCCTCCCATGAGCTTCATGGTCGAGTTCTGCCAGAGGTTCATGTACTCCCACCACAGGTTCATCTGCGCCTCGGCCACGCGGTAGGGGTTGGCGAGCATCTTGGCCGCGAGCTCCATGAACGCCTTGCCGAGGCCGAGCTCGTCGGCGAGGACCGGCTTCATCGGCTGGCGCTTGGCGAATTCGCCGATCAAGGTGGCGCTTTTTTCGGCGGCCGCGGCGAGGGATTCGGCGAGCGCGACGGGGTCGTACGCGGGCTTGATTTCGGTGGTCGATTGGGCGGACATGCGCGATCTCTCGTGACGATGAAGGGGTCGGTTACGGGTGACAGGTTGCGATTATCCTCCGAGCGGACCCGGATGCTCCGACGGCGCTCCCGGACCGGCGCCACGGCAACCCGGGGGACGTCCTCGCTATGGTATCGTTGACCGTCTCTTCGACTGTCTTGCTCACGCCTTCCCGTCCATGCCTGCCAACGTTCCGGCGAGCCGCAGCAAGCCCCGGCGCGCCGGGGCCGCGGACGGTGCCGAGCGCCTCTACACGATCTCGGCATTGGCGAGCGAGTTTGCGCTCACCACGCGCGCCATCCGGTTCTACGAGGACCAGGGCCTCATCGCTCCGGTCCGCCGCGGTCGCGTGCGCATGTACGGGGAGCGCGAACGCGTACGCATCAAGCTGATCCTGCGCGGCAAGCGCCTCGGTCTCACACTGTCGGAGATCCGCGAGCTGTTCGACCTGTACGCGGCGACGCGCAACGAGCGGGCCCAGCTTGCCAAGTTCCTGCAGATGCTCGCCGATCGCCGGGCGATGCTCGTCCAGCAGCGCGAGGACATCGACGCGGTGCTGGGGGAGATCGGCATCCTGGAGCGGGATTGCCGCCGCCGCCTGCGCGATGTCGAGCCCGAGACGGTGGGGAAGGTCGCCGCGCCGTGATGGGAAGTCAATTGACGTTTACGTAAACGTTAGCTAGAGTCGACGTCCCGCCCCGGGTGGACCGCTTGGCGTGCGGGACTTCCGGGACTTCGACCGAACCCGGCCCGTTTGCCCGGCCCGTTTGCCCCGGTCCGTTTGTCCTGGTCCGTTTGTCTGGCCGTTTTGCCCGGCCGTTTTGCCTGGCCGTGTTGCTTGGCCGTTTTGCCCGGCCGTTTTGCCCGGCCGTTTTGCCCGGCCCGTTTGCCCCGCCCTGTTTGCCTGGCCTGTTTGCCTGGCCGTTTTTGCCCGGCCCATTTGCCCGGGTGTCTTTGTCCCGATCCTTTTGGGCCGGATCTATCGGCCCACTGACCCGGGCGGATGCCCGGGACCGCGCGTCATGCGGAATCACGAACACCGCCCTTGGAGCCAGCGTGAACGATACCTTGCCTGCCTTCGAGCCCGCCACGTCCGATTACGCCACGCGGGTGCGGGCGAGCTTCGCGCGCCAGGCGGCGATGGAGCACATCGGAGCCGAGCTCCTCACGGTGAAACCCGGATACTGTGAAGTCGCGATGCCGGTGCGGCGCGAGGTCACCCAGCAGCATGGCTACGTCCATGCCGGGATCGTCAGCACGATCGTCGATTCGGCCGGCGGGTACGCGGGCTACTCCCTGTTTCCCGAGGACGCGTCGGTGCTCACCGTCGAGTTCAAGGTCAACCTCCTGGCTCCGGCTGCCGGGGAGCGCCTCGTGGCGACGGGCTTCGTCGTCAAGCCGGGGCGTACCCTGACCATCACCCGGGGCGAAGTGCACGCCGAGAACGCCGGCCGCCGCACCCTGGTCGCGATCATGCAGCAGACGCTGATGGTGATGCGCGGCAGACCCGACGCCTGACGGAGAGCCCATGCCCATGATTCCCGTGCTCGAGTTCGACCATGGCGAGACCATCGCGATGTTGCGTGCGACGGTGCAGCAGTTCGCCGCCGCCGAGATCGCACCGCGGGCCGCGGCGATCGATCGCGACAACCAGTTCCCGCCCGATCTGTGGCGCAAGATGGGCGAACTGGGCCTGCTCGGCATCACCGTGGAGGAGGAGCTCGGCGGGTCCGGGCTTTCCTACCTTGCCCACATCGTGGCGATGGAGGAGATCAGCCGGGCGTCGGCCTCGGTCGGGCTTTCGTACGGCGCCCACTCGAACCTCTGCGTCAACCAGATCCGCCGCAATGGCAATGCCGCCCAGAAGGCGCGCTACCTGCCGAAGTTGATCTCCGGCGAGCACGTGGGGGCGCTCGCCATGAGCGAGCCGGGGTCCGGATCGGACGTCGTGTCGATGCGCCTCGCCGCGCGCCGCCAGGGTGACCGTTTTGTCCTCGGCGGCACCAAGATGTGGATCACCAACGGACCCGATGCCGATACCGTGGTGGTCTACGCCAAGACCGACCCCGAGGCCGGCGCACGCGGCATCACCGCCTTCCTCGTCGAGAAGGGGATGAAGGGTTTTTCGACGGCGCAGAAGCTCGACAAGCTCGGCATGCGCGGCTCCAACACCTGCGAGCTGGTGTTCGAGGATTGCGAGGTGCCGGCCGAGAACGTGCTCGGCGAGGAGGGACGGGGCGTGCAGGTGCTGATGAGCGGCCTCGACTACGAGCGCGCCGTGCTCGCAGGCGGTCCGCTCGGCATCATGGCGGCGTGCCTCGACGTGGTCCTGCCCTATGTGCACGAACGCGAGCAGTTCGGACAACCCATCGGCGAGTTCCAGCTCATGCAGGGCAAGCTGGCCGACATGTACACGACGTTCAACGCCTGTCGCGCCTACGTCTATGGCGTCGGCGTCGCGTGCGATCGTGGGACCGCCACGCGCAAGGACGCTGCCGGCGCAATCCTGTACGCGGCCGAGAAGGCGACCTGGTGCGCGGGCGAGGCCATCCAGTGCCTCGGCGGCAATGGCTACATCAACGAATATCCGACCGGCCGGCTGTGGCGCGACGCCAAGCTCTACGAGATCGGCGCCGGTACGTCGGAGATCCGGCGGATGCTGATCGGCCGGGAGCTCTTCAGCGAAACGAAATAAGCGAGGTACGCATCATGCAGAATCATCATGATCCGGTCGTGATCGTCGGCGCGGCACGCACCCCGATGGGGGGATTTCTCGGCGACTTCGCCAGCCTGGCAGCGAGCGATCTCGGCGCGGTCGCGATCCGGGCCGCGGTCGAGCGCGCCGGTGTCGCCCCCGGGGATGTCGAAGAAGTGATCTTCGGCAACTGCCTCATGGCGGGGCAGGGCCAGGCACCGGCGCGACAGGCGGCATTGAAGGGCGGCCTGTCGCTGGCGACCCACTGCACGACCATCTCCAAGATGTGCGGCTCGGCCATGAAGGCGGCCATGCTCGCCAACGACCTTCTGATCGCGGGCAGCAACGACGTGATGGTGGCCGGCGGCATGGAGAGTATGAGCAATGCCCCCTACCTCCTGCCCAAGGCGCGCGCCGGCATGCGCATGGGCCATGGCAAGGTGCTCGACCACATGTTCCTCGACGGCCTCGAGGATGCGTACGACCAGGGCAAGCTCATGGGCGTGTTTGCCGAAGCGTGCGCGGACCAGTACGCATTCACCCGTGAGGCCCAGGACGCCTTCGCCGTCGCCTCGCTTTCCCGTGCGCTCGGTGCCAACGAGGACGGCACCTTCGGCTGGGAGATCGCGCCGGTGACGGTCGCCGGACGGAAAGGCGATACGGTCATCGACAACGACGAGCAGCCGGCCAAGGCCCAGCCGGCCAAGATTCCCACCCTGAAGCCCGCCTTTCGCAAGGACGGCACGGTGACGGCCGCCAACGCGAGTTCCATCTCCGACGGCGCCGCGGCCTTGTTGATGATGCGGCGCTCCACCGCGGACAAGCGCGGCCTCGCGCCGCTCGCCACCATCGTCGGCCACGCCACGCACGCCCAGGAGCCGGGCTTGTTCACCACCGCCCCGGTCGGTGCAATTCGCAAGCTCTACGAGAAGACCGGCTGGAAACGCCGCGACGTCGACCTTTATGAGATCAACGAAGCCTTCGCCGTGGTCACCATGGCGGCCATGCGCGAGCACGACCTTGCCCACGAGATCGTCAACATCCACGGCGGTGCCTGTGCCCTGGGACATCCCATTGGCGCGTCCGGCGCGCGCATCATGGTCACGCTCCTCGGCGCGCTGCGCAAGCATGGTGGCAAGCGCGGCATCGCGGCGCTGTGCATCGGCGGAGGGGAAGCCACGGCGATCGCCCTGGAGATGAGCGCGTAATGGGGTCAGATCACATTAACCTACCAACCATGCGCAATGGGGTCAGATCTCCTTAACTTCCCGACCGGCTCGGCCACTGACTTACCGGGCGCGCTACAGCGGCGAATGCATGGCGCCATTGGGTCAGGTCGCAACGTCCGAGGTGTTTCGCAGCCGTCGATCGCGCTTGGCTAATGTGATCTGACCCCATTACTCCCACATCCGATGATTCCTTCCCTCGACAACCTGCTGATCTTCGCCGGCGCCTCCGTTCTGCTGGTGCTGACGCCGGGGCCTAACTTGCTCTACCTCGTGTCACGCACGCTCTGCCAGGGACGTGCCGCGGGGGTGATCTCACTCGCCGGGACCACGACGGGCTTCTGGTTCCACATCATGGCGGCGGCCTTCGGCCTGTCGGCGGTATTCGCGACAGTGCCGATGGTGTACGAGATCGTGCGCTATGCCGGTGCCTTGTACCTGCTGTGGCTGGCGGTGGATGCGCTGCGGGCAGGCGGCGGTGGGCTGTTCGCACTGCGCCCCATGCCGGCGTTGTCGCGCGGGCGGCTGTTCCGGACGGGGGTGCTGACCAGCGTGCTCAATCCCAAGGTCGCGCTCTTCTATCTGGCCCTGTTCCCGCAGTTCGTCGATCCGACCCGTGGCAGCGTGCTCGTCCAGTCGCTGGTCCTGGGCGTGGTGCAGATCGGGATCGCGATCGTCGGCGACATGATTTTCATCCTGACCGCCGCCCGTGTCGCGCAATGGCTGCAGCACCGGCCCCGATGGGCCGCAGCGCAACGTTGGGTGCTTGCCGGGACCTTCGCGGCCATCGCCGCACGCCTCGCGCTGGTGAGCGAGCGATGACGGGTTCGCGCGGGCACCCCGTCACGGTGTTGAAGCTCGCGATGGTGGCGCTCATCTGGGGCGGAACCTTCATCGCCGGGCGGGTGGTCACCGCGGAGATGGCATCGCCCCAGGCCGCGCTCTGGCGCTACGTGGTCGCCTCGGGTGCCTTGCTGGTGGCGCTCGCCGTGCTCGAGCGCCGCTGGCCCGGGCTGTCGGGGCGACAGGTGGTCGGTGTGCTGCTGCTCGGCGCCACCGGGGTGTTCGCGTACAACCTCTGTTTCATGGCGGGTCTCAAGACGGTGACCGCAAGCCGGGGTGCGCTCATCATCGCCCTCAATCCTGCCATGACGGCGCTGGGCGCAGCCGTGTTCTTCGGCGATCGGCTCTCGCCGGCGCGCATCGCCGGCATCGTGGTGGCGCTGACCGGTGCCACGGTGGTGATCAGCCATGGCGACGTGCGCGCGCTCGTCGACGGCGCCCTGGGGACGGGGGAGCTGCTGCTGTTCGGCTGTGTCGCGTCGTGGGTGGCCTATACCCTGATCGGCAAGCGCATGCTGCGCAGGCTCTCGCCGCTGGCCGCGTCGACCTATGCGGCGTGGGCAGGAACGGTCATGCTGGCGCTGGCAGCGCTGGTTTCGGGTGATGGCATCGCTCCGCCGCAGGCCTCGCTCACGGCCTGGGCCGCCATCGCATTCCTGGGCGTGCTCGGCACCGCGGTGGCGTTCGTGTGGTACTACGAGGGCGTGCATGCGATCGGTCCGGCGGCGGCGGCCGTGTTCATCAACCTGGTGCCCGTGAGCGCCGTGGTGCTGGGCGTGCTCCTCCTCGACGAGCGGCTCGACGCGGCCACCTTGCTCGGCGGGGCGCTGGTGGTCGCCGGGGTTGCGATCCTCAATCGCGGTGGCGGTGGACCCGCGCCGGCGCAGCCGAAACGCGACGGCATCGGGGAGGCGCCATGCGCCTGAACGACGAGCAGACGTTGATCCGCGATACCTTTCGCGCCTTCGCCCAGGAGGCGCTCGCGCCGCATGCCGCCCAGTGGGATCGCGAGCATGCGTTCCCCCGTGACGCGGTCCGCGCCCTGGGGGAGCTTGGTGCGCTGGGCGTGGTGGTGCCCGAGGCATGGGGCGGCGCCGGGCTCGATTACCTGTCCCTCGCCGTGGTGATGGAGGAGATCGCGGCCGGCGATGGCGCGACCTCGACCATTGCCAGCGTGCAGAACTCGGTGGTGTGCGGCCCCCTGGCCGCGCACGGCACCGACGCCCAGAAGGAACGCTATCTCAAGCCGCTTGCACGCGGCGAGCTCCTCGGCTGCTTCTGCCTCACCGAGCCGCACGTCGGCTCGGACGCGGCCGCCATCACCACCCGCGCCGAGCGACGCGACGACAGCTGGGTGCTGAACGGGGTCAAGCAGTTCATCACCACCGGCAAGCACGCCGACGTCGCGATCGTGTTCGCGGTCACGGACCGGACCGCGGGCAAGCGCGGCATCTCGGCGTTCATCGTGCCGACCGGAACACCTGGCTATATCGTCGCGCGGGTCGAGGACAAGCTCGGCCAGCGCGCCTCCGACACCGCCCAGATTGCCTTCGAGGATTGCGTGGTGCCCGCCGATCACCTGCTCGGGAAGGAAGGCGAGGGCTATCGCATCGCGCTCGGGAATCTCGAAGCGGGACGCATCGGCATCGCCGCCCAGGCGGTGGGCATGGCGCGCGCGGCCTTCGACGCGGCCCGCGCCTACGCGCGCGAACGGACCGCGTTCGGCAAGCCCATCATCGAGCACCAGGCCGTCAACTTCCGCCTGGCCGACATGGCGACCCGTATCGAGGCCGCCCGGCAGCTCGTCTGGCACGCCGCATCGCTGCGCGACGCCGGGTTGCCGTGCCTCAAGGAAGCCTCGATGGCCAAGCTCTTCGCGTCGGAGATGGCCGAGCGCGTGTGCTCGGATGCCATCCAGGTCCACGGCGGCTACGGCTACGTGACGGATTTCCCGGTCGAGCGTATCTATCGCGACGTGCGGGTGTGCCAGATCTACGAAGGCACGAGCGACATCCAGCGCCTGGTCATCGGGCGCGCGCTGGCAGACGAAGGTTGAGCATGCCCTCCAACAAGCCTATCGACTTCTACTTCGACTTTTCCTCGCCCTACGGATTTCTCGCGGCCCAGAAGATCGGTCCGCTCGCGGCACGCCACGATCGCGGGATCGACTGGCATCCGATCCTGCTGGGGGTTGTGTTCAAGCACACCGGCAGTGGCCCGCTCACCCAGATACCGCTCAAGGGCGAATACGCCCGGCGCGACATGGCGCGCAGCGCACGCTTCCATGGGTTGCCGCCCCTCACGATGCCGGAGCGGTTCCCCATTCCCACCCAGGCGCCCGCTCGCCTCGTGAGCTGGGTCAAGGGCACGGCGCCGGACCAGGTCGGGGCACTGGTGCTCGCGCTGTACCGCGCGTATTTCAACGACCATCGCGACATCTCGAACCCCGACGAGACGACGGTGGTCGCGGCCGATGCTGCCGGGCTCGACCGCGAGGCCGCGCGCCGTGCGATCGACGATCCGGCGGTCAAGGAAGCTTTCAAGGCCGAGATGGATCGGGCCATCGCACGAGGCGTCTTCGGTTCGCCGTACATCGTGGTCGATGGCGAGCCCTTCTGGGGTCTCGATCGCCTCGACCAGGTGGCCCGCTGGCTCGAGACCGGCGGCTTCTGAGATCATCGTCGCCATGCCTGAATTCGTCCTGGATTGTTTTGCCCAGTCGGGCAACGCGTACAAACCCGCGCTGCTGCTCGCGCTCGCCGGCGCCGACTGGCAGCCGCGCTTCGTCGACTATTTCAACGGCGAGACGCGCACGCCGGAATATCGGGCGCGCAACGTGATGGGCGAGGTGCCCCTGCTCACCCACGGCGACACGGTGCTCACCCAATCCGGGGTCATCCTGCACTATCTCGCCGAGAAGCTCGGTCGATACGCCGCGGCGGATCCCGCGGAAGCGCGCGAGGTCCTGCGCTGGATCCTGTACGACAACCACAAGCTCACGAGCTACACGGCGACCTACCGGTTCCTGCGCGTCATCGACCCGAATCCCGATCCCGCGGTGACCCGCTTCCTGCGCATGCGTGCCGAGGCCGCGTGGAAGGTGCTCGATACTCATCTCGCCGGTCGCACGTACGTCGTCGGCGAGCACCTCACCATTGCCGATCTGTCGTTGGTCGGGTACCTGTACTACGAGGACGAGCTCGGCGTCGACTGGGCCGACTATCCGAACGTGCGCGACTGGCTTGCCAGGATCCGGGCCCAGCCCGGGTGGCGGCATCCCTACGATCTCATGCCCGGGCACCCCCTGCCCGCCCGCAAGGCCGACACCTGACCCGCATGGCGATCCTCGAGACCAGGCTGGACGTGCGCGATGCGACCTTCGCCGCCAACCGCGAGGCGATGACGGCATTGGTGGCCGATCTGCGGGACAAGGTCGCCGCGATCGAGCAGGGCGGCGGCGACGCGGCGCGCGCCAAGCATACCGCCCGGGGCAAGCTGCTGCCGCGCGACCGCGTAGCGCTGCTGCTCGATCCGGGCACGCCGTTTCTCGAGCTGTCGCAGTTCGCGGCCTACGGCATGTACGACGACACCATCGCCTCCGCCGGCATCATCACCGGGATCGGCCGGGTGGCGGGGCGCGAGTGCGTGGTCGTGTGCAACGACGCGACGGTGAAAGGCGGGACCTACTACCCGGTCACGGTCAAGAAGCACGTGCGGGCGCAGGAGATCGCGCGCGAGAACCGGCTGCCTTGCATCTATCTGGTCGATTCCGGCGGGGCGAACCTGCCGAACCAGGTCGACGTGTTTCCCGATCGCGATCATTTCGGGCGCATCTTCTACAACCAGGCAACGCTTTCGGCGGACGGCATTCCGCAGATCGCGGTGGTGATGGGCTCGTGCACCGCCGGCGGCGCCTATGTGCCCGCGATGTCGGACGAGGCGATCATCGTCAGGGAGCAGGGCACCATCTTTCTCGGCGGACCGCCGCTGGTGAAGGCGGCGACCGGGGAGATCGTCGACGCCGAGACCCTGGGGGGCGCCGACGTCCACACCCGCGTCTCGGGCGTGGCCGACCATTTCGCCCAGGACGACGCCCATGCCCTGGCGCTCGCCCGGCGTATCGTCGGCAACCTGAACCGGGTCAAGCACCAGACCGTCGAGGTCATCGCGCCGAAGCCGCCGCGCCATGCCCCTGCGGAGTTGCATGGCGTGATCAACGCCGACATCCGCAAGCCCTACGACGTACGCGAAGTGATCGCCCGGATCGTCGACGACAGCGCCTTCGACGAGTTCAAGGCCCGCTACGGCACGACCCTGGTGACCGGCTTCGCGCGGCTGTGGGGCTACCCGATCGGAATCGTCGCCAACAACGGCGTGCTGTACTCGGAGTCGGCGCAGAAGGGCGCGCACTTCATCGAATTGTGCTGCCAGCGCGCGATACCGCTGGTGTTCCTGCAGAACATCACCGGTTTCATGGTGGGCCAGAAATACGAAGCCGGCGGCATCGCCAAGGACGGCGCCAAGATGGTGACCGCGGTGTCGTGTGCCCAGGTGCCGAAGTTCACGGTCATCATCGGTGGCAGCTACGGCGCCGGCAACTACGGCATGTGCGGCCGGGCTTTCGGGCCGCGCTTCCTCTGGATGTGGCCCAATGCCCGCATTTCCGTGATGGGCGGCGAGCAGGCCGCCACCGTGCTCGCAACCATCCGCCGCGACGCGACCGAGGCCAGGGGAGGACACTGGCCAGCGGCGGAAGAGGAGGCCTTCAAGGCTCCCATCCGTTCCCAGTACGAGCGCGAGGGTCATCCTTACTTCGCCAGTGCTCGGCTTTGGGACGACGGCATCATCGATCCCGCCGACACGCGCGACGTGCTCGGACTCGCCATTGCCGCCGCGCTCAACCGGCCGATCGAGCCGACCCGATTCGGCATTTTCCGGATGTAACGAGGTTCGCCATGAACGCTCCCAGAAGCAGCACGCCCGCGGCCGCGGAAGACCAGGTGGGGGCATCCGCTGCGCCGCCTTCGACCATCGCCATCGAGCGGCGTGACCACATCGCCCTGGTGACGCTCGCCCGTCCTGAAGTCCATAACGCCTTCAACGCGGTGCTCATTCGCGAGTTGACCGCGGCCCTGGAAACGATCGACGGCGACACCGCTGTCCGCGCGGTCGTTTTGAAGGGTGCAGGTCGCACCTTTTGCGCGGGCGCCGATCTCAACTGGATGCGCGAGACCAGCATCTATACCAAGGCCCAGAACCTCGCCGACGCCCGTGCCCTGGCGCACCTCCTGCACACCCTCGATACCCTGCGCAAGCCGACGGTGGCGTGCGTGCACGGCGCAGCCTACGGCGGCGGCGTGGGCCTGGTCGCATGCTGCGACATCGCCCTGGCCAGCAGGGACGCCGTTTTCGCGCTGTCGGAGGCCAAGCTCGGCATCATCCCCGCCACCATCAGTCCCTATGTCATCGAGGCCATCGGTGCGCGGCAGGCGCGACGCTTTTTCCTGTCGTGCGAGCGCTTTAGCGCGGTCGAGGCGATGCGCATAGGCCTCGTTCACGACGTTGCGCCCGACGATGCCCTCGACGCGCGCGTGAACGAGATTCTGGCCGCGCTGCTCCTTGCCGGTCCGGCCGCCCAGCGCGCCTGCAAGGAGCTGGTGCGGGCGGTGGCGCACCGGCCCATCGACGCCGCGATGATCGACGACACCGCGCAGCGCATCGCCACGGTGCGGGCCACTCCCGAAGGCAAGGAAGGCATCGCGGCTTTCCTTGAAAAGCGCCCGGCCGCGTGGGTGCCGGATACGCTGCGCAAGCCATGACCGGCATCCCCGGCATCGCCGATCTCGATACCTGGCAGCTCATTGCGCTCGCCGGCGCACTGGGATGGGCGAGCGGCCTGCGGTTGTACGCGGTGCTGTTCGTCGTCGGCGGCCTGCAATGGCTGGGCTGGGTCGAGCTGCCGCCGGGACTGCACGTGCTGGCGCATCCGTGGGTGCTCGGCGCATCGGGCCTCATGCTCGGGACCGAGTTCTTCGCCGACAAGGTGCCCGGACTCGATTCCATCTGGGATGTCGTGCATACGTTCATCCGCATTCCGGCGGGCGCGGCACTTGCCGCGGGCGTATTCGGCGATGCGCCCGCGGCGGGCACGCTCGCGGCGGCGATCCTCGGAGGCAGTCTTGCCGCGGGTGCGCATTTCACCAAGACCGGCGCGCGGGCGATGATCAACACCTCGCCCGAGCCGTTCTCGAACTGGTCGGCGTCCCTGGGCGAGGACCTTGCCGTGGGGACCGTGCTCTGGCTTGCCTTTACCCATCCGCTTGCGGCGGGTGTCGTGCTCCTGCTGCTGATCGTCCTCATGGCCTGGCTCATCCCGAAGCTGTGGCGGTTCATCGCCGGAATCGTCCGGCGCATCGGCGGCGCCGGACGACGCGACGACAGCGTGACTTCGCAGGATCTGCGCAGCCCCAGCCGATTGCCGCCTCCTCGTGTTTGACACCATCCTGATCGCCAACCGCGGCGAGATCGCGTGCCGCGTCGCCCGCACGGCGCGGCGCCTCGGCGTGCGCTCCGTCGCGATCTATTCCGACGCCGACGTCGATGCCTTGCACGTCGCCGCCTGCGACGAGGCCTGGCGGGTGGGCCCGCCGCCGGCGCGCGAGAGCTACCTCGACGGTGCCGCCATCATCGCCATCGCCCGGCGTGCCGGCGCGCAGGCGATCCATCCCGGCTACGGCTTCCTGTCGGAAAACGCCGGCTTCGCACGCGCCTGTGCCGACGCCGGCATCGCGTTCATCGGACCGCCGCCGGCGGCGATTGCCGCCATGGGCTCGAAGTCGGAAGCGAAACGACTCATGCAGGCCGCCGGGGTACCGGTCGTACCCGGCTATCACGGCGACGATCAGGACGACGCGCACCTCGCCCGGGAAGCCGAGGCGATCGGGTTTCCCGTGCTGATCAAGGCCAGCGCCGGGGGTGGTGGCAAGGGCATGCGGGTGGTCGAGCGTGCCGCCGATTTCGCGGCGGCGCTCGCCTCGGCGCGGCGCGAGGCAAAGTCGGGGTTCGGTGACGATCGGGTCCTGCTGGAAAAATACCTGACCGCCCCGCGGCACATCGAGATGCAGGTCTTCGCCGACACCCACGGCCATGCCGTGCATCTGTTCGAGCGCGACTGCTCGGTGCAGCGCCGCCATCAGAAGGTGCTCGAGGAAGCGCCCGCCCCGGGGGTGACGGCCGGCCAGCGCGCCAGCATGGGTGCCGCGGCCGTGGCGGCCGCGCAGGCGATCGGCTACGTCGGTGCCGGCACGGTCGAGTTCATCGCGCCCGCGACGTTCGCTGCGGACGGTGCGTTCTATTTCATGGAGATGAACACGCGGCTGCAGGTCGAGCATCCGGTGACGGAGATGATCACCGGCATCGATCTCGTCGAATGGCAGCTGCGGGTGGCGGCCGGCGAGCCGCTTCCGGAAGCACAGTCGGCGCTGGCCATTCGCGGACATGCCATAGAGGCGCGCATTTACGCGGAAGACCCCGCCCGGGAGTTCCTGCCGTCGATCGGCACGATCACGCACTGGCGCGTTCCGGCCGACCATGCGGGCGTGCGCGTCGATACCGGGTTCGCGGCAGGCAAGGTGGTGTCGCCGTTCTACGATCCGATGCTCGCCAAGCTCATCGTGCATGCGGTCGACCGCGCCGCGGCGGTCGCGAAACTCGCCGATGCCCTGCGCGGGTGCGAGATCGCGGGCGTCGCGACCAACGTGGCCTTCCTGCGCAGGATCCTCGCCGAAGGCACCTTCTCCCGCGGCGAGGTCGACACTGGTCTCATCGCGCGGCACCTGGAGGCGCTCGTTCCCATGGCCCGACCCACCCCTGCGGCGGCGCTGATCGCCCTGGGGCTGGCCGAGCTGAAGGGCTTGCGCGAGGCCCGCGCCCGCGAAGCGGCGAACCGTGCGGACCCGCATTCGCCATGGGAGCGGGTCGATGGATGGTGGCTCAACAGCCGCCGCCGGGGTGTGGTGTTCGAGTTCCGCAGCGGAGATGGCGTGCAGCGGGTGCTGCTCGCGCGCGATCGCAACCAGGACGCTGATGTCGATCGCTGGACGGCGAGCCTGCCAGGACACGACGACGTGGCGGTCGTGCTGCTCTCGGTCGAGGCCGAGGGGTTGGGGTTCGCGATCGAGGGCGTGCGTCACCGGGCCGTCGTCGTCGCCCATGGCGACGAGCGTCATGTGTTCTGCGATGGCGACGAGTATCGCCTCACCCGCGTCGATCCCCTCGATCAGTTGGCCGAGCACGAAGCCCCCGAAGGTCACTTGCGCGCACCCATGTCGGGCACGGTGGTCGCCGTACTGGTCGCGCCCGGCACCGCGGTCGCGCGCGGTGCGGCGCTGATGGTGCTCGAAGCCATGAAGATGGAGCACACCATCACCGCACCCGCAGCCGGCACGGTCAGCGCCGTCCATTTCGCGGTCGGCGAGCGCGTCCAGGAAGGGGCGGATCTCGTGGACGTCGATGTCGATGCGCCCTGACGATTGCGTGCACCTGCTGTTGCGCACCTCGGCCAAGGATAGCGACGCGTGGCACGAGGCGTTTCGCGAGGCCCTGCCGGACGCGCGCATCGCCATCTGGCCCGACGTGCCCTTCGCGCCCGATTACGTGGCTGCGTGGCGACCTTCCGCCGAGCTCTTTGCGGCGGTGTCCCATCCGAAGGCCATTTTCAATCTCGGTGCCGGAGTCGACGCACTGCTGGCGCTGCCGACGCTGCCCGATGTCCCGGTGATCCGGCTGGAGGACGCCGGCATGGCCCGGCCGATGGCCGAGTACGTGTGCCTCGCGGCACTCGCGGCGTTCCGGCAGCGGCATCGCTATCATGAGCAGCAGCGCGCGCGCGTGTGGCAGGCGCTGCCGGCGGCGCTACCCGAGGAGTTTCCGATCGGCATCCTCGGCCTCGGCGTGCTCGGCCGCGCATGCGCCGATGCGCTCTCCCCGTTCGGATTCCCGCTGCTCGGCTGGAGCCGCCACGAGAAGTCGATCGAGGGCATGACCACTTTCTCAGGTGAGGCGGGCCTCGCGACGCTCCTCCGGCGCGTGCGCATGCTGGTCTGCCTGCTGCCGCTCACGTCCGATACGCGCGATCTCCTTGACGCCCGCCATCTGCGGCAGTTGCCGCGCGGCGCGCATCTCGTCAACGTCGCCCGAGGGGAGCTGGTGGTCGATGCCGACCTCCTGGCCCTGCTCGACGACGGTCATCTTGCAACTGCTACCCTGGATGTCTTTCACCAGGAGCCGCTGCCCGCGGAGCATCCCTTCTGGCATCATCCTGGTGTGGTGCTCACCCCGCACGTGTCGGCCACCACGCACGTGCGCACGTCCGCAGCCCAGGTCGCAGCCAAGATCCGCCGACTCGAAGCCGGGGAGCCCGTGACGGGCGTCGTCGACCGTGCGCGCGGCTATTGAGCCGCTCGGGAACGTCATGTCGGTCGCCATGCCTGCTCCAAATCTTCCCGCACGGGTGCGGCTGGTCGAGGTCGGGCCGCGTGACGGCCTGCAGAACGAGCAGCAGGCGGTGCCGACCGCGATCAAGGTCGGTTTGATCGACCGTCTCACCGCGGCCGGCTTTGCTGCCATCGAGGCGACCTCGTTCGTGTCCGCCAAGTGGGTGCCGCAGATGAGCGACGCGGCCGAGGTCATGCATCGGATTGCGCGCAGGCCAGGCGTGCGTTATCCGGTCCTGACCCCGAATCTCAGGGGCTTCGAGGCCGCGATGGCGGCACGTGCCGACGAGGTCGCGGTGTTCGTGGCGGCTTCCGAAACATTCTCCCGGAAGAACATCAACTGCTCGATTGCCGAAAGCCTCGAGCGCGTGGCGCCGGTCTTCGCTGCGGCACGCGCGGCCGGCGTCCCCGTGCGCGGCTACATCTCCTGCGTGTTGGGATGTCCGTTCGAAGGGTCGATAGAACCCGTGCGCGTAGCCGAGGTGGCGGCGACCCTGTTCGAGCTCGGCGCCTACGAGGTCTCGCTCGGGGACACCATCGGCGTGGGCACGGCCGGGCAGACGCGCGCGCTGATCGCGGCGGTGGGCGCTGGCGTACCGGTGCGTGCCCTCGCCGGGCATTTCCACGATACCTACGGGCAGGCGCTCACCAACGTGTACGCGGCCCTGGAATGCGGAGTCGCGACATTCGACTGCTCGGTCGCAGGGTTGGGCGGCTGTCCCTACGCACGCGGGGCAACCGGGAACGTGGCGTCCGAGGACGTGCTCTATCTCCTCGACGGTCTTGGCATCGAGACCGGCGTCGACATGACGGCCCTGCGCACGGCGGGGGCGTACATCAGTGACTTCCTGCAGCGCCAGCCGGCGTCCCGCGTCGCACGGGCGCTTGCGGCGCGGGACAAGTCGGCGGCGTCTTGATGGCAGAGTTCAACTGCGGAAAACGCATCCATCTGCAGATGGCGCATCCAACTCCAGATGG
>JBDTWB010000030.1:0-29036 GCA_040006895.1 Casimicrobiaceae bacterium
GCAGGGTCGAGCGCGGCAGGTGGAAGTTGGTGAGCAGCCGATCGACCACCCGGAAGCGATAGCCCGGCCGGATGAAGAGACAGGTCTCGGCGTCGCCTGCCGTCACGGTGCCGTCGTCCTGCGCGGCGGCCTCCAGCGCGCGCAGGGACGTCGTGCCCACGGCCAGCACCCGGGCACCGCGCGCCCGCGCCGCCCGGACGACGGCCGCCGTCGAATCGGGAATGCGGAACCACTCGCTGTGCATGCGATGCTCGCGCAGGTCCTCCGTCGCGACGGGCGAGAATGTGCCGGAGCCGACGTGCAGGGTGACGAACGCGCGCTCGATACCGAGGTCGTCGAGCGCGGCGAGCATGGCGGGATCGAAGTGAAGGCCCGCGGTCGGCGCCGCCACGGCGCCTGGAGCGCGGGCATACACCGTCTGGTAGCGAGCCTCGTCCTCGGCATCGGCGCTGCGGGCGATGTAGGGTGGCAACGGGGTGGCCGCGACCGCCTCCAGGTAGTCCACGACCGACGCGGTGCCGGTCAGGACCAGATCGACGAATCGGCCATCACGGGCCATCACGGTGGCGCTGACGTCGCCGGGAAGGTCGATCGTGCCACCTGCACGGGGTGGATGACTGGCGCGGAGTTGAAAGCGCGCGGCGTGCGTCCCGAGCACCCGCTCGAGGAGGAGCTCGACGCGTCCGCCCGAGGGCTTGCGGCCGAACAACCGCGATTTCAGCACCCGGGTGTCGTTGAAGATCATGACGTCGCCGGGCGCGACCAACGCCGGGAGCTCACGGAACACGCGATCTTCCAGGGCATCCTGATGGACGTGCAGCAGGCGGCTCCCCGCCCGCTCGTCGGCAGGGTGCTGGGCGACGAGCGCGGCCGGCAGCGCGTAGTCGAAATCCGCGGTTCGCGCCCACCGCTCCTGCGGTGAAAGCCGCTCGCGATCGGGGTCAGCCGGGACGACCGACGCCGCCAATCCGGACAGCGCCGGAAACTGGTCCGCCATGCGCTACGCCGCGCCGGCTGGATGCGACGGTGTCAGCCGACCGGAAACGATGTCGCGCTGCAGCCGTTCGGTCTCCGCGGCAGGCTTCATCCCCAACACGATCGAGAGCAACTCGCGACAGCGGCGGAAGGCGTTGAGCGCTTCCGCTTCCTCGCCACGCATGGCGAGGCAACGCATCAGGCCGCGGTAGAGGGGCTCGGCGAGGTTGTCGGCTTCGAGCCCGCGCCGGTAGAGATCGATGGCGGTCGGCCAGTCCGCGCGCGTCTCGAGCGCCTTGCCCACGTACAGGAGACCACGGACGAAACGCGCCCGCAACGCGTCGCGCGGCTGCGCGACCCAGGGATGCTCCTCGCTGCCCAAGAGGTTGCCGCGATACACCGCGAGCAGCCGCCGCGCCACCTGCGCGAGTGCGACGCCGTCGACCTGCGCGTGGCCCTCGCCCGGCGGGCTCGCAGCTGCGAGGGCGTAATCGAGTGCCCGCACGTCGGTCCATGCAAGGGTGCGGGAAAGCGAGAGCTTGCCCCCCGACAGCACCAGCAGATGGTCGATGTCGAGCAACTTGCGCAGCCGGAACAGGGTGGTGTCGAAGGAGGCCTTGGCCGCGGCGCCGTCGGCGTCGGGCCACAGCGCCGCCATGAGCTCGCGACTGTCGACGTCGATACCGCCGGCGGCGACGAGCGCCTTCATGAGATCCAGGGGGCGTTGTTGTGCCTTGCCAGCGAAGCGCAATGGCTTGCCCTCGCGCAGGATCTCGAACCCGCCCAGGGCGTGCACCCGCAACGGAAACGGCCAGTGCGGTCCGGCATCGTGTGGCGCCACGAAGCCATTCCTGGCGATGAGACTCAGCACGTACTCGGTCTCGATGTCGTGCTCGAGGGCAAAGCTCGCGATGCGAGCCGCGAGATCGGGTCGATTGCGCAGCAGCAACGTATGCCCCGCCGCGCGGTAGGTCGCGAGCACCGGCGCGATGCGGCGCGCCGCGGCTTCGTCGGCGCCCCGCGCAATGTCCATCGCCGCCAGCAGCAGCTCGCGTTGCTGGCTCATGCTGACACGGTCGACCTCGCCGGCCAGAGCGATGGCTTGGTCGAGAATGCGCAAGCCGTCGGCCTCGTCACCGGCACTCATCCGGCAATGGGCGAGCCTGGCCAGGAAATGTGGCATCTGCAGAGGCGGCAAGCCGGTCTCCCGTGCGAGTGCGACGGCACGTTCGGCGGCCTGGACCGCGATCGAGAACTGTCCAAGGCGTTGGTGGAGGTTCGCCGACAGATGGTGGAAGTACGCCCAGTCCATTCGCCTCGCCGGGGAAAGCCGGCCCTCGATGTCGCGCAGGAGCGCCAGCGCGGCTTCGTACTGTCCCTTCGCGATGAGCGCGGTCGCCTCGGCATGATCGATCTCGAAGAGGTACGTTTCCAGGCCGTAGCGCTCGGCGACCCCGCGCGCAGTCGTGGTGATCGCGGTGGACAGGTCGTACCGGCCCTTGAGGTAATGCCAGAAGGACAGGTGCGTGCGCCACCAGACCTGCATGAGCGGCGTGGTGTCGGGTTGTCCCAGGGCCGGCTCGATGCGCGCCACCAGGGCGTCGGCCATGTCGTTCTTGGAAAGCCAATTGCAGTAGTTGAACAGCACCGACGCCGCCATGATCCGCGCGTTGACGTCGGGCTCGCCGTCGATGAGGCGGTCGAGTCGCTCGGCGCAGATCGTGAGCTGCGGATCGTCGGGTCGCCGGAACAGCAGGACGATGAGGTACGCCGAGCGCGCGCGCAGCTCGCTTTCCGGCTCCAGGACGGGCGCGTCGGGTGCGGTGAGCAGGCGCTCGAACTCGGGGAGCCAGCGATCGAGTGGGGTGAAGTTGGCCCATTCGTAGTAATAGCCGGTCACGAGGGTGTTGAGGGTGAGTGCCTGGCCGCGCACGTCCCCCGCGGTCCGGAATGCATGGTAGGCACGCTCGAGCGCGCCGCGGCCACGCGCGGGGTCGGTGAAGATCCAGGCGCGACCGCGCCAATACTCGAGCCATGGATCGGCGCTGCGCATCGTGGCCGGCAAGGCGTCGATCCAGTCGGAAAGCGTTTGACCACGGCCCTGTCGCGCCCATTCGAGAGCGTGGGCGCGAATCAACGATCGCATGGATTCCCAATCCTGCGCATCGCGATACAGGCCCAGCGCACCGTTGGCTTCACCGCGCGCGGCCAGGCGCTCGGCGGCGCGCCCACTCGCTTCGCGCAATTCCTCGGCGGGTATCCGTCGCCTGGCTTCGGCGAGGAGGAATTCCCGAAACAGGGCATGGTAGTGATAGGTCGTCTGCGCGCCGCGGCGGCGGTCGACGAAGAGATGACGCCGGTACAGGTACTCGAGCAGGCGCGGCGCCTCCTCGCTGCCCGTGAGCGCGACCGATTCCTCCGCAGTAAGCGACGGCGCGAGTGCGGTGAGCATGAGGAGCTTGCGATTGGCAGGCTTCGCGCCGTTGAAGATCTCGCCTGCGAAATACTGGAAGATCGCGTCCTTCCCGTCGCCGAGTGACTCGTCGACGACGGCGCCGGGCCGGCGCAGGTGTTCACGCATGAGCACCAACGCGGCGGCCCAGCCATCGCTCTGGCGCTGGATGCGGCGGATCGCTGCGGACGGGGCTGCGGTCTTGGCCAGCATCGCCTCCGCTTCGTCCGGGGTGAAGTTCAGGCTCGCGGCTGGCACACGGGCGAGCCGCTGGCTCGCGACGAGGCGGGCGAACTCCGGCGGCGACTCGCCGCGCGAGATGACCACTACCCGCACGCCTTCCGGGATTTCCTCGAGTCCTTGCGCGAGCGCGGCGCGCTGGTCGGTGGTCGCGCGAGCTTCGTGGAAGTTGTCCAGCACGATCACGCACGGATGCGGCAGCACCATGAAGAGGTCGCGGAAGAACCCGCGCGCGAAGCGAGCTAGATCCTGCTGAGGGGCGGTGAACAGCGGCAGCGCCGCAGCGGCCTTGCCGGCGACACCGATCGCGGCGAGGCGGAGGTAATGGACGAAGGTCGCCGGATCGGCGTCGGCGACGTCGATCTGGAACCACAGGCAGCGCAGCTTCCGGGCCTCGACGTAGCTGGCCACCAGCGTCGATTTGCCGGCCCCTGGTGGACCGCAGACCCACGTGATCGCGCGTGCGGCGGCTCCGTCGAGCACCGTGAACAACCGGGGCCGCGCGAGGGTGTCGAATACCCTCGGACGCGTGAGCTTGGCAAGAGCAGGCGGGCGAACTGGCACGGAAGTTCCTGCATCCTGAGTCGGCGGAGTCGGCGCGGGGCGCGATTCCGGGCACCGGGTCCGTTCTCCTGCGCAGGCGAGCCTTGATCGTCGGCACGGGCGGCGCATTGATGCTCGCAAAGCTTAGCATGTGACCGCGCGTCGCTGTCCTGCGCGGCCGATGGTGCCGGGAGGGGGACTCGAACCCCCACAGTGTTACCACCGGCGGATTTTGAGTCCGCTGCGTCTACCGATTCCGCCATCCCGGCTACGACGTTGCAAAGCCTCGGCCGCCGCTTCGGACATGGCGTCGGCCTAGGGAAGCTCGCGGCCTCGCCACGTCATCGCGCGCCGCATTATCGCGGAAGCCCGGCGGCGTGTCCGCGACTGCCTTACCAACCGATCGATCCGCTACGGCGCCCGCCGCGTTCCGGCCGATTCAGATGTGCGCGTAGGCGAGCACACCCAGGGTGGTCGCCATCGCCGCTGCGCCGTACGCGACCAGGTTCAGCCAGCGGCTGCGGGTGAGGATGGTGATCGCCGCCAAAGAGATCGCGATCTGGATGAGCGTCATCGCCTGCGCCCAGCGGTGATGCACGTGCATCGAGGCGTCGCTCGCCGCCTGCTCGCGCTTGCCTGCCTCCTCGAGAGCCTTCGCATCCTTGGCGATCTCGTCCTTCTCTTTCTTGTAGCGCTCGATCTCCTGGCGATAGCGCGCCTGCGCATCGCCGGTGGTCAGGGTCGCGGCGAGCTCGGCAAGATTTTGCTTGCCGCTCTTGGCCTGGTAGAAGTTCCACTGGTCCGATGCCTCGGTCTTCTTGATGGCGGCTTCGTTCTTGTGCAGCAGCGCATCGTTCTGGGTAGCGCCGGCCATGTAGCCGAACAGCGCTCCGATGGTGGCGAAGATTGCCGTCATGACCGCGATGCGCGCGTCGAACGGGTCGCGCGAATGCGCGGCGTGCTCGACCTCGTGATCGTGCGGGCCGTGCACGTGGAAACCGCCTTCTGACATGCAAGCTCTCCGAATGTGTGGCTGGAAAGACGGGACGTGCGCACCACGGTTGCGAGGGCGACGCCGACCGGCTCGGCGCACGCCATGCCGGGGAGAAGGATCAGGCGACGACGCCGTCGGCCTGCCCGGCGCGACGGCCGGCGCGTGCCGGCTCAGCGGACGCGATCATACGTGACGAAGGCATAGGCGAACGGCGCTTCGCCTGGCGGGTGCGACTCGCGCCCGCTCTCGCGCCACGCGCTGCGATCGTAGGCCGGGAAGAGGATGTCACCGTCGACGGCGGCGTCGATCTCGGTCACGTGCAGCCGCGCCGCGTGGGGCAGCGCGTCGCGGAAGAGATCGGCGCCGCCGATGCAGAAGACCGGGGGTGGCAGACGCACCGCGGCCATGGCCGCCTCCAGCGATGGCAGCGCCTCTGCCCCTGGCGCGGCGAAGGCGTGGTTACGGGTGACGACCAGATTCTGCCGGTCGGGGAGCGGCCGGCCGATCGAGTCCCAGGTCTTCCTCCCCATGATCACGGCGTGGCCGGTAGTCAGCCTGCGGAAGTGGCGGAGATCAGCAGGCAACCGCCAGGGAAGCGCGTTGCCATTGCCGATCACGCCATTGGCCGCGACCGCGACCACGAGCTCCAGAGGCCCGGCAGGGAATGCGCTTGGCCGGAGCGTTGCCGCTGGTGTATCTTCGGTCGCTTGCATTCGCGCGTGAAGGCGATGTCCTAATCAGGCGCCGATTATAACGGCGTTCATCGGTGTACTACCCGCGTTCGTTTCTCAAGTTCATCCTCCTCGGATTCCTGCTCGTGAGCGCGCCTCTCGTGTACGCGCTCGCGGAACTCATCCTGTCGCTCGACCGGCTGCAGGTGCAGGGCCAGCAGGCGGTGCAGGAGGCGGCTCAGGCGGGACGCGCGAGCCGGCAACTCTTCGAGCAGGCGGTCACGCTCGAGCGGCTGGTGCGGCAATACCTCATCCTCGAGGACGCGGCGCTGCTCGACGACTATGCGCGCGTGCGCCAGGAGTTCCGCCAGACTGCCGCACAGCTCGCACTGCTGCCGCTGTCCGGCGACCAGCAGAAGGCGCTCACCGGCCTTACCGACAACGAAAGCAGGCTTCACAAGATCCTCAACGGCGGTGTGCGCGGATCGGAGGTGCAGTTGCAGCTCGCCGACGGGTATGCACGCCTGGCCGACGGCGCACAGTCGATGCTGGCGGCGACCAACGGACTCACCGAGCGTGCCATCGATCGCTTGAAGGACATCGCCAGCGAGGGTCGGCAGACGTGGCTCTACCTGGCGATGGCCACGGTCGCCATCGCGCTCGTACTCGCCATCCTGTTCGCGGTGCTGATTGCCCGTCCGATCCGCCAGCTCGACCAGGCGATCCGGCAGATGGGAACGGCGGACTTCACCCATCCGGTGCAGGTCAACGGCCCGCAGGACCTGCGTTACCTCGGGCAGCGCCTGGAATGGCTGCGCTCGCGCCTCTCCGAGCTCGAGGAGCAGCAGAATCGCTTCCTGCGACACGTTTCCCACGAGCTCAAGACGCCGCTCACCGCCGTGCGCGAAGGCACCGAGCTCCTGCGCGACAACGTCGGTGGCAGTCTCTCGGCGGAGCAGCAGGACATCGTGCGCATCGTGCGCGAGAACTGCCTCCAACTGCAGAAGCTCATCGAGGACTTGCTGCGCTACCAGCAGACCCGCGCGATCGAGCCGCAGGCGCGGGGATCGGTGCCGCTGGCCGATGTCGTGCGCCGCGTGGCGCAGGAGCACAAGCTCGCCGCGTTCGCCCGCATGATCACCTTCGACGCCCGTCTCGCGACGGCCGTGGTGAGCGGCGACGCCGAAAGGCTGCGGACGATCGTCGACAACCTCGTCTCCAACGCCATCAAGTATTCGCCGCGTGCCGGCGTCATCACCCTGGAGCTCACGCTCGACCGCGACTGGGCCGTGCTCGACGTGAGCGACGAGGGGCATGGCGTTCCTCCGGAGGAGCGCGAGCGGATCTTCGAGTCGTTCTACCAGGGCCGGCCACCCGCCGCAGGTCGGGTCAAGGGTTCTGGCCTGGGGCTTGCCATCGCCCGCGAGTACGTGCTGGCGCATCAGGGCACGATTGTCGTGCGGGAGCGTAGCGACGGCCAGCGCGGAGCCGTGTTTACGTTGCGGCTGCCGCTGGAGGTGGCGGGCACGCCGGCAATGCTTCTTCCCGAACCCGCGTCGGCCCCGCCGGCACGCGCGGTCCCCCACCTGTGACGGCCCCGCGCGGCCTCGTTCTCGCCTTGGCGGGCATGCTGCTCGGCGCGTGTGGCACGCTGCCGCCGGCGGATGTCATCCTGCCGGAGGACGACGCCATGCTGGAGCTGTCGCTGCCCGATGAACTCAGGGTGCCGCCGGTGGTGGAGCATCCGCCTATCGAGCCTGTCGAGCCACCGATCGAGCCCGCACCGGCCGTCAGCACCACGCCGTCGGGCGCGGCGCCGGCTCCTTCTCCGCCGGCACCGGGGACGGCCCCGACACCGGCTCCGGCACCTGCGCCGGTTCCTGAACCCGCGCCGACCCCGCCGCCGCTTCCAGCCGCGCCGTCGGCCGCGGTGACCCCGCCCGGTCCGACTCCGCCCGGTCCGACTCCGCCCGGTCCGACTCCGCCCGGTCCGACTCCGCCGCCTGCTGCCGAACCGCCACCCCCGCCGACGCCGGCACCTCCGACGGAGCCGACCGAGGATCAAATCGTCGCGGGTTTGGTCGGTGATCTCGCCCGTTACGCGGCGTTAGTGGCCGAAGACGTACGCAAGGAGCTCAATTCCATGACCCAGGCCTTGGGCAGGCAGCGCAACGATGCGAACCGGGTGCGGCTCGCCATGCTCTACACCCTCACCCGGGCACCCCAGGATGACCAGCGCGCGCTGCAGTTGCTCGAAAACGTCGCCAAGTCCAACCCCGGGTCCCCCCCCGTCAAGCATCTCGCGGGTGTGCTCCAGGCGCAGGTGGTCGAGCGCATCCGCGCCGTGCGCGAGGAGCAGCAGAAGGCCGATGTCGCCATTCAGAAGCTCGAGGCACTGCGGGTGCTCGAGCGCAACCTGCTGCGCGATCGGGTGCGCAGTGGTGGAGGCGCCGGGGCAGGGGGTGGCTCCGGCAGCGGCAGCGGCAGCGGCGGTCGGTGACGGCGCGCTGCCAACAACGCGGCGTCCTGCCGATCGCCTCCCGCCCGCGGCCCGAACACAAGGATCCCCATGCAGAACGGTGACATCCTCCTGGTCGACGACGACCCGGATCTCCTCAAACTCATCAGCCTGCGACTCACGTCGGCGGGGTATCGGGTGCGCACCGCCGACAGCGGCGAGACGGCGCTCGCGGCGCTTGCCGTGGCGCGGCCCGCCACGGTGATCACCGACCTGCGGATGCCCGGGATCGATGGACTGCAGCTCTTCGCGGCGATCCATCGCCAGCATCCGGCGTTGCCGGTCATCATCCTCACCGCCCACGGCACGATTCCCGACGCCGTGGCCGCGACCCAGCGCGGGGTGTTCGGATTCCTCACCAAGCCGTTCGACAGTCAGGAGCTCCTGCAGAAGGTCGCTGCCGCGGTAGCGTTGTCGGGCGGCGAGGCAAATGCTGACCAGGAAACGACGGCGCAATGGCGTGCGGGGATCATCACCCGCAGTCCGCGGATGGAGGACGTGCTCCGCCAGGCACGGCTGGTCGCCGATGCGGATGCGGCGGTGCTGATCTATGGCGAGTCGGGCACGGGCAAGGAGCTCCTCGCCCGGGCGATTCATCGCGCCAGCCCACGCCACGAACATGCCTTCGTGGCGGTCAATTGCGGCGCGATCCCGGAGCCGCTGCTGGAATCCGAGCTGTTCGGGCACGCCCGCGGTGCTTTCAGCGGCGCGGTGCAGGCGCATAAGGGACTGTTCCAGGCGGCCGACCGCGGCACGATCTTCCTCGACGAGATCGGCGACATGCCTCTGGCGTTGCAGGTGAAGCTCCTGCGCGTTCTCCAGGAAGGCGAGGTCCGCCCGGTGGGTGCGACCCAATCGCTGCCTATCGACGTGCGGGTGGTGTCGGCGACCCACCGCGACCTCGACGCTGCCAAGGCGTCGGGACAGTTTCGCGAAGACCTCTATTACCGCCTGAACGTGGTGTCGCTCAAGTTGCCATCACTCGCGGAGCGACGGGAAGATATTCCACTCCTTGCGACCCACTATTTGCGCAAGCTGGGCGAGCGCTACCGGCGACCGGTGCCGTCGCTCGCGCCCGACGCCATGGGATTGCTGGTGGCCGCGCCCTGGCCGGGCAACGTGCGCCAGCTCCTGAACCTGCTCGAGCAGTGCGTCGCACTGGCGACCACCAGTGTCATTCCCGCCTCGCTCGTCCAAAGCGCACTGCAGGAGGACGCCAGCGCGCTCGTCCCCTTCGAGGAGGCGAGAAAGCAGTTCGAGCGCGATTACCTGGTGCGGCTGCTGAAGATCACAGGCGGAAACGTGACCCAGGCGGCGGTGCTCGCGAAGCGCAACCGGACCGAGTTCTACAAGCTGCTGCAGAGGCATCACCTGGAACCGGCGATGTTCAAGGAGGCGAAGGGAAGTTGACGCGCGCAACGCGAACGTAAAGTCCGGCTTTGTCGTCGTTCGACGACATTTATTGCGGTGCGATATCAATGCGTTAACACAAATGCCACACAACTCGTCGGCAGAATGAGACAGAACCGGCCGAGACGACGTCCGGTTGGTCCGCAGTTGAAGAGGGTCAGTGGGGGTGCTCGCCAGAGTGAAAAACGGCCGATCGGGCAGCCGACTTGACGGCCGATTCGAGTACGTGGCACGGGTATTGCTAGTAATCGTTTGCTGCGGTGCCGCGCCACAGCGCCTACCAGGACCGTGATCATGTTCTCTGCCGAGTTTTCGCAACATTGGCCTTCCGACGAAGCAACGCCCGCCAGCACGGCTCCGGCCGAACGCGACGATGTGTCCCTCTCGCCTTCGCAACGCGAGGCGCTCGAAGAGTTGGTAGACCGGGTCACCGCAGCGCGCAGCGTCCTCTGATTCCGGCGGGCAATACGCGCCGGGGGCGTGCCCCCGCGTATGGCCGTATCGCGTGCACCAAACGCTCCAAGTATCCCGGCGGCGCGAGCTCCCACGACCGCGGCGCTCGCTCCCGCGATCGCACCCGACGGTTTTCCTCGCCGCCCTTCCTCCTCCCTCAGAAATGGCCGGCGCGGTGCTGGCCCGGTCAGACCGCGACCGGGGCCTTGATCGAAGGATGACACTGATAGTCCTCGATCACGATGTCCTCGAAGCGGTAGTCGAATAGCGAGGCTGGCCGCCTTAGCAGCACGAGCTTGGGCAGCGGGTAGGGGGTGCGCGCGAGCTGGATCTCGACCTGCTCCAGGTGGTTGCGGTACAGGTGGCAATCGCCGCCCGTCCAGACGAATTCGCCCGGCTGCAGATCGGTCTGCCGGGCCACGAGGTGGGTGAGCAGGGCGTACGAGGCAATGTTGAACGGCACGCCGAGGAAGATATCGGCGCTGCGCTGGTACAGCTGGCAGGACAGCCGACCGCCGGCTACGTAGAACTGGAAGAACGCGTGGCACGGCGGCAACTTCATGCGAGGGATTTCGCCGACGTTCCACGCCGACACGATCAGCCGGCGCGAATCCGGGTTGCGGCCGATCTCCGCGACCACGTTCGCCATCTGGTCGATCACGTCGCCATCGGGCGTGGTCCACCGCCGCCACTGCGCGCCGTACACCGGGCCGAGCTCGCCGTCCGCATCCGCCCATTCGTCCCAGATGCTCACGCCATTTTCCTGGAGGTAGCGGACATTGGTGTTCCCGCGCAGGAACCATAACAACTCGTGGATGACCGACCGGGTGTGCACCTTCTTGGTGGTGAGCAGGGGAAAGCCTTCGGCGAGCGGGAAGCGCATCTGGTAGCCGAACACCGACAGTGTTCCGGTGCCCGTCCGGTCTTCCTTCGGATGGCCGTGGTCGCGCACATAGCGCATGAAATCGAGGTACTGGCGCATCGGATCCGCCGGTGTTACGGGAAGCGCGATTGTACCGTTCGGAGCGGCTATGCTCGCCCGCGGCGTCTCCAGCCCCGGCGCTTGCGCAACGGGCTGGCTTCAGCGGCGCGTCGCGGGGGGGCGGGCTCGACCACGGAAAGCCTGCAGCCGGGACGTTCGACCGGACTGTCGTGCGGCCGGGCTATCGCGAGCCATTTGGATGCACGCGCGGGCAGCGGCGGGTTCCCTGTGCAGGTGTGCATGGCCTCGGGCATGATGGCCCGGACGCGGTCTGCGGACGGCTGTACCCCGTCGCCGACGGCAGCGCTCCACCCAGCAGAGCAGGAACCCGGGCGCAACTGCGGACCGGCCCCGGGCTCGGTCCGGTCGGGCGGCGCACAGGCCGCGTGACGCGGCATCGATCCACCGCGAGTGCGGACGGCGTCCGTGGCGCATTCGACGCTGGAGGAGGTTCATGGCAGCCCTTGTCGGACTCGTGATAGGTGCGCTCGCCGGCCAGTGGCTCTGGTCGGAATGGGGCGCCATTCTCGGTGGCCTGGGCGGGTTCTTCGCGGGCGTCATGCTGACCCGACAGCGTCACCGTCCTGCATCCCGCAAGCCGGCAACCGTACCCGCCGTCGCCGCGCGAGCGGCCGGCGCAGGAGAGGCCGGCCGGCTCGCCGCCCTCGAGGCGCGGGTGGCTCTTCTCGAGGCCAGGTTGGGATTGAAGGCTGCAGCGGAGCACGGTGCCG
Source organism: Casimicrobiaceae bacterium (assembly GCA_040006895.1). Classification (GTDB taxonomy): domain Bacteria; phylum Pseudomonadota; class Gammaproteobacteria; order Burkholderiales; family Casimicrobiaceae; genus CAIWHR01. The sequence goes on from JBDTWB010000030.1 coordinate 11,970, forward strand.
GCCTCGGTGCCGGCCTCGCCGCGACCGAAGACCGTCCGGCAACAACGACCGTGCCGGCTTCGTCGGCTGGGCCAGCCGCAGGCGAGGCCGCAGCCCTGGTCGATGCGGCAGCGCTGTCGCCGTCGGCCCCGGAGGATGCGTCAGACCTGGCCATTGCTGCGACGGCCGCGCCATCCGCGTCCGCCCTGGGCATCGCTGCGACGGCGCCGTCGGCGACGACCGCCGCCGCGAGGCCGGTGAATCCCCTCTGGGCGTGGTTCACCGGCGGCAACGCCATGACCCGCATCGGGGTGGTGGTGCTGTTCTTCGGCGTGGCCTTCCTGCTGCGCTATTTCGCCGAGCACTTCACGATTCCCATCGCCCTGCGCCTGGCGGGGCTCGCGGTCGTGGGAATCGCATTGGTGGGGCTCGGCGAGCGTGCTGCACGGTTACGACCGACCTACGGGTGGTCGCTGCAGGGCGCCGGCATGGGCATCCTCTACCTCACTGCATTCGCCGCCTACCGGCCCTTCGCGGTGCTGCCGGCCGGGGTGGTGCTGATATTGCTCGCCCTCGTGGCAGCGCTCACGGTCTGGCTGGCGCTGCGGGCCAACGCGGAGGTGCTTGCTGCACTGGCCTTGGCCGGTGCCTTTCTCGCCCCGGTGCTCACCGGGGCCGACCGCGACCCCCTTGCACTTTTCGCCTATTTCACGGTGATCAACGGCGTGGTGCTGGTGATCGCCACGCAGCGCACGTGGCGCTCGGTCGGCGTGCTCGGGTTCGTATTCACGTTCGTGCTCGCGTTCTGGTGGGGTCATCGGTTCTACCGGCCGGTGCACTTTGCGATCGCCGAGCCGTTTCTCCTGCTGCATCTCGCGATCTACGTAGCCGTCGCAGTGCTGCATGCGCGACGACCCGGCGCACCCGCGGGGAAGCCGCTCGACGGATTGCTGGTGTTCGGCGTGCCGGTGGTCGCGTTTGCGCTCCAGGTGACGCTCGTCGCCGACCTGCGTTACGGCGCCGCGGTGAGCGCGCTCGGGTTCGCCATTACCTACGCGATGCTCGCGAGCGCAATGCGACGCGATGGTACGCCAGGGCCGGCGTCGCTCGGGCGATTGTTCACGGGCCTTGCCGCGGTCTTCGCCAGTCTCGCCGTGCCGTACGCATTCGACCAACCCGCCACCGCGGCGCTTTGGGCCGTGGAAGGGGCGCTGGTGTTCTGGCTCGGCCTTGTGCAACGCGCCGCCTGGATGCGGATCTTTGCGGTCCTCCTGCAACTCGCCGCAGGTGGTCTTTTCCTGTTGCACGCCGGCACCGACGGCGCCGACCGGGCATTCCTGAATGCATTCTTCATGGGCGCCGGCATGATCGCGCTGGCCGGTTTCGCGACCCTCTGGCTCGCGGATCGCGCGACGCACATGCTGAGCGAGGTAGAGCGTGCGGCGCTGCCCCTCGCCTACGGATGGAGCGCGACGTGGTGGCTCGGTGCGGGCGCGGCCGAGCTCACCCGCCACCTTCCTCGCGCCTGGGAAGCGCATGCGCTGCTCGCCTTCGTCGTCGCCTCCGTATTCGCAGCGCTGGTCGTCCGGCGTTTTCTGGCGTGGCCGCGGGCGCTCGCGATCGCCATGGCGCTTCCCGCGGCGATGCTCCTGGTGGGCGCGCACGATCTCGGCCGGGTCCACACCACGTTGCTTCAGGGAGGATGGCTGCTGTGGCCGCTTGCCTGGGCCATGCTCCTCGCGGCGTTGCGCGCCCTGGAGCCGCGCGTCCCTGACGCTGCGGACGCGGCGCCGACGTGGCTCGGCAACGCCCACGCCATCGCGGCGGTCGCGGTCACGGCGCAGCTTGTCTGGGAGGCCAGTGAATGGACCGGACGCGTCACCGCCGACGACACCGTGTGGCTCGCGTGCGCAGCAGCGTTGCCGGCCATCGGTTACCTCGCACTCGTATCGCGCTCGCGAATCCCGTCGACATGGCCATTCGCACGGTATGCCGATGCTTACGCGGTGCGGGGAGCCATGCCCATCGCACTTTTTGTCGTGCTGTGGGTGATCGGGGTCAACGTACTGTCACCGGGCGACCCGCATCCGCTGACGTACGCGCCTCTCGCCAATCCCCTGGACCTGCTTGTCGCCCTCGCCTTGTTCCTGCTGTTCCGCTGGAGCGGCAAGGTGGCGAACTTGGCCGAGCGGCAACGCTTCGTACTGCTCGGCATCGGTATCTTCCTGTCGATCAACGGCGGGATCCTGCGTGCCGGGCATCATTGGAGCAATATTGCCTGGGACCTGCCGGCGCTGCTGGCATCGCGGCCCTTGCAGGCGAGCCTGACCCTGGCGTGGACCCTTACCGGCGTCGGCCTGATGATCGCGGCCGGGAGGCTCGCACTGCGTCCGTTATGGATGGTCGGCGCGTCCCTGCTTGCGTTGGCGGTGGTGAAGCTCTTCCTGGTCGACCTTGCCGCCCTCGCGGGTCTGCCGCGCGTGATCGCCTTCCTCGGCGCCGGTTGCCTGCTGCTGCTGATCGGCTACGTCTCGCCCTTGCCGCCGGCGCGCCCGGCGAGCGAGGAGCCACCTGGCCCGGACCTGCCTCGGCCATCGGTCGGGCGTGATTCGCGGCCGGCATGACGCGCGGTTGCGGCGGTCCTCCTCGCCCGCGCGCCGCGCGCCATGGAGGTTGCGTCGCACGCCCGGACCGGCTGCGAATCGCGGTGATCGCGCATGCTAAACTCGCTGCGCATCACCACCTCTCCCGCGCGCGCGTTCCGCGACCTCAACATCATGTCGGGCAACACACTCGGGACGCTCTTTCGCGTCACCTCCTTCGGCGAGTCGCACGGACCCGCGATCGGCTGCGTGGTCGACGGCTGCCCGCCCGGTCTCGCGCTTTCGGGCGAGCACATCCAGCACGACCTCGATCGCCGCAGGCCCGGCACATCGCGCCACGTCACGCAGCGACGCGAGCCGGACGCAGTGGAGATTCTCTCGGGCGTGTTCGAGGGACATACCACCGGCACGCCCATAGCGCTGCTGATTCGCAATCAGGATGCGAAGAGCCGCGACTACGCCAACATCGCCGAGACCTTCCGTCCGGGACACGGCGATTACGCGTACTGGCAGAAGTACGGCATCCGCGACTACCGCGGCGGGGGCCGGGCTTCAGCGCGCGAGACCGCGGTGCGCGTGGCGGCCGGTGCGATCGCGCGCAAATGGCTGGCGGAGCGCCACGCGGTCGTCATCCGCGGCCATCTCGCGCAACTCGGGCCGATGGTCATTCCGTTCGAGGGCTGGGAGCACGTCGACGGCAATGCGTTCTTTGCCGCCAATGCGTCGATGATCGCCGAGCTCGAGCAGTTCATGGATCGGCTTCGCAAATCGGGTGACTCGTGTGGCGCACGGGTCAATGCGGTAGCGTCGGGCGTGCCGGTGGGTTGGGGCGAGCCCGTGTACGGACGGCTTGATGCCGATCTCGCCCACGCGATGATGAGCATCAACGCCGTCAAGGGCGTCGAGATCGGTGCCGGCTTTGCCGCCATCACCCAGACCGGGACCGAGCATACCGACGAGATGACTCCGGACGGGTTCCTGCAGAACGAGGCGGGCGGCATCCTTGCCGGCATCTCCACCGGCCAGGATATCGTCGTGTCGATCGCGGTCAAGCCCACCTCGTCGGTTCGGCTCGACCGTCGCTCGATCGACAAGGCGGGACGTGCCGTGATCGTGAACACCCACGGACGCCACGATCCGTGCGTGGGCCTGCGCGCAACGCCGATCGCGGAAGCGATGCTCGCCCTGGTACTGATGGATCATGCGCTCCGGCACCGCGCGCAGAATGCCGACGTGGTGACCACGACTCCCCGCATTCCCCCCGTGGCCGCGCATCAAGCCCGTCCCGTCACCCGCGATCCGCGCACCATCGACGATCCCGAGCCCGACGAAGCCTGAAGCCGGAGGACGATCGAAGCCGGAGGACGATCGAAGCCTTAGACCCGATCCGGATGTTCGATCCGTTTGGCTGCCGACGGGCCCGAGCTACAGGCGTCGACCACTCCCACGCATGCGACGATCGGTCACTTGCCGGTGATGCGCGCACTCGCACTGCCCCGCGCGAACGTGAGCTTCACGTCGTCGCCCAGGGCAACCTCCGTCGTCTCGGTGACGATCCGGCCGTCGGCCCGGGCCACGATGGCATAGCCCCGGGCAAGCACCGCGGCAGGTCCAAGGTGCTGCAGGCTTTGCTCCAGGACCGCTACCCGGCGCCCGAGGCTGTCGAGCCGGGTGCGGCTGCCGCGCAGGAACAGCTCGCGCGCCTGCTCGACCGCGGCGCACTGCGCCAGGGGTCGAGCCAGGCGCCATGCGAACGCCCGCTGGGCACGGACGAGCCGCTCGTCCCAGGCCCGTACCCGATGCGCATGGCAGCGTGCCAGGCGGCGCGCCAGATCGGCCAGCGTGCGTTCCTGCAGGGCGAGTCGGGCGGCCGGATGCACCAGGCGCCGTGCGGCCGCATCCAGGCGCTGCATGCGCGTCTCGAGTCCCCTGGCGGCCCCACCGGACCAGCGCCTCGCATGCACGGCGAGTGCGCGGCGCAGCGCCGCGCCGTCGGGCGCCACCAGGATGGCGGCGGCGGTCGGGGTCGGGGCACGCGCGTCGGCGACGAAGTCGGCGATGGTGAAATCGGTTTCGTGGCCGACGCCCGATACGACGGGAAGGGTCGACAGGAAAATGGCCCGCGCCACGATCTCCTCGTTGAACGGCCACAGGTCCTCGATCGAGCCACCACCGCGGCACACGATCAGCACGTCGACTTCGGCACGGCCGTTCGCGGTCGCGATTGCGGCCGCGAGCTCGCCTGCAGCGCTTGCGCCCTGCACTGCCGCCGGATAGATGATCACGGCCAACGAAGGCAACCGCCGGCGCAAGGTCGTGAGCACATCGCGCAGCGCGGCCGCGGCGAGAGACGTCACGATGCCGATGCGGGCCGGATGACCCGGCAGCGGACGCTTGCGCTCGGAGCGGAACCAGCCGGCGGCCTCCATCCGTGCCTTGAGCTCGGCGAAGCGCTCGTAAAGCTGGCCGATTCCGGCCTGGCGCATCGTCTCCACGTTGAGTTGGAACTCGCCCCGCGCCTCGTAGATCGTCGGTGTCGCCCGCAGCTCGACCTGCACGCCGTCCTTCAGCGCAAAGCGGATGAATTGCGCCTTGTTGCGGAAGAACACGCAGCGCACCTGCGCCTTCGCATCCTTGAGATTGAAGTAGCAGTGCCCGGAGGCCGCGCGGGTGAAGTTGGAGACCTCGCCGCTGATCCAGGCGAGTCCCAGGTGTCGCTCCAGTAACAGCCGCGCGGAGCTCACGAGAGCAGACACCGGCATGACCGGAGGAGTGGCGCCCGCGCCGCGCTCGGGGGCAAGCCAGTCGATCGGAGAATCGCCGGGCGTCATGCCGGATTCGCGAGCTCGGTGGACAAAAGACATGCCCGGGCGATTGCGTCATGGACAAGCGGGATCATCGGCGGGGGCCCCAGCCTCGCTGGCGGCACCCGACCGCGCGCCGTGGCGCATCGCGGCGCGGTCCCACGTTGGGGGATCAAGTGTTTGATGCGCAATGTTTTTTCCGCGAGTGTAATTTGGGCATTACAACAAAATGCGAGTTGCATGCGGCACTTAGCGATTCCATCGACAGGTTATCCACACTTTGGCCCACAGGTTTTGTGGACAAGACCGGCGCACGTAAAAATCTTACGCGTCTGCGCGCCTTGCCGGGCGCGGTTTGCGTGGGTGGGGCGGTCTGGCACTGGGAAGCGCAGCCATGACGTGGCAGGGCGTGCCGGTTAGAATGCCGGATTGTGCTTCGTTGTTCATGAACAAATGACATGCATGCTGCGCCGCCACAACAGGACACTGACGTAACGCGTCGCGCCGATCCGGCTCCGATCCGCGGCGTGACGGCACGCGCAACGGTCCCGGTTTCGAATTTTTTGCGCGCCATCATCGCCGAGGATAGGCGCACGGGTAAATACGCCGGGCGCTTGTTCACCCGGTTCCCGCCCGAGCCCAACGGCTATCTTCACTACGGTCACGCCAAGTCGATCTGCCTCAACTTCGGCCTCGCCGCCGAGAATGCCGGGCAGTGCCATCTGCGCTTCGACGACACCAACCCGGTCAAGGAGGACGTCGAGTTCGAAGACTCGATCGCCGAGGCCGTGCACTGGCTCGGCTTCGATTGGGGCCCGCATCGCTACCACGCCTCCGACTACTACGACCGGTTGTATGCGTTCGCCGAGTGGTTCATCGGTGAGGGCCTCGCCTATGTCGACAGCCAGTCGGCGGACGAGATGCGCGCCTCGCGGGGTACGCTGACCGAGCCGGGACGCGCCAGTCCCTTCCGCGACCGCGGCATAGACGAGAATCTCGATCTTTTCAAGCGCATGCGAGCCGGCGAGTTCGCGGACGGCGCGCACGTCCTGCGGCTCAAGATCGACATGGCGAGCCCGAACGTGAATATGCGCGATCCGGCGATCTACCGCATCCGGCACGCGCGGCACCATCGCACCGGGGACGCCTGGTGCATTTATCCGCTCTACGACTACACGCACTGCATCTCGGACGCGCTCGAGCGCATCACGCATTCGATATGCACCCTCGAGTTCCAGGACCATCGGCCGCTTTACGACTGGATACTGGAGAAGCTGGCCGACGGCGGTCTCGTTGCCCGGCCTTTGCCGCAGCAGTACGAGTTTGCCCGCCTCAACCTCACCTACGTCGTGCTCTCCAAGCGACGGCTCATCGAACTCGTAAGCCAGGGCCACGTGGACGGCTGGGACGACCCGCGCATGCCGACCCTGGTCGGCGCCCGGCGCCGGGGCTTCACGCCGGAAGGTTTCCGCCTGTTCGCCGAACGCATCGGGGTATCCAAGTCGGATTCCTGGATCGACATGAGCGTCCTCGAGGATTGCATGCGGGAGGACCTCAATGTCCGCGCGCCGCGGCGCATCGCCGTCCTCGACCCGGTCCGGCTGGTGATCGACAACTACCCGGAAGGGACGACGGAGGAATGTCTCGCGCCCAATCATCCGCAGCAACCCGATCTCGGGCGAAGGGGGCTGCCGTTCGGTCGCGAGTTATGGATCGAACGGGACGACTTCTCGGAGAGTCCCCCGAAGGGTTACTTCCGGCTCGCGCCCGGCGCCGAGGTGCGGCTGCGGTACGCCTATATCGTGCGCTGCACGGGATTCGAGAAGGATGCGTCGGGGAATGTCACCGTCGTGCACTGCACGTACGATCCGCACACCCGGAGCGGCACCGCCGGTGCGGACACGCGCAAAGTCAAGGGCAACATCCATTGGCTGGCGGTGTCGGCGGCAGTGCGCGCGGAGGTGCGGCTGTACGACCGGCTCTTCACGGTGCCCTTTCCCGGCACGACCACGCCCGGCATCGTCGATCGCATCGCGGTATCGGCACCGACTCCGGAAGGACAGCCACCGCTGCTCTCCGGCGTCGAGGACGACGGGCCCGGCGAGACCGTCGAACGGACCTACCTCAACGACCTCAATCCCGATTCGAAGCGCGTGATCTCGGCGTTCGTCGAGCCGGCGCTCGCGGCGACCCTTGCCGAGGAGCGGTTCCAGTTCGAGCGCCACGGCTACTTCGTCGCCGATCTCGGCGATCACAGCACGGACGCACCGGTGTTCAACCGCTCCGTCACGTTGCGCGATTCCTCCGGCAAGCCTGCCTGACCGTACCACGGCGCGCCGCGCCGCAACTCGCCGTCGCGTTGCCGGTCCCAATGGGGTCGGCTAAGATTGCGCCCGTCCCATAGGTTCCGGAAGGTCTGCCCATGAAACGCGTCGTCCTGTTCCTCGTGACCAACATCGCCGTCGTGCTGGTGCTCTCGGTGGTGCTTAACCTGCTCGGCCTCAACCGCGCACTCAGCCAGCAGGGTATCCAGGTGGGGCCGCTGCTCGTGTTCTCGTTCGTAGTCGGTTTCACCGGGTCGATCATCTCGCTCCTGATCTCCAAGCCGATGGCCAAGTGGAGCACCGGCGCGCACATCATCGAAACGCCGTCCAACGAGGCGGAAGCCTGGTTGCTCGAGACCGTGCGGCGGCTGGCGGCCAAGGCCGAGATCGGCATGCCGGACGTGGCGATCTACGAAGGCGATGCCAATGCGTTTGCGACCGGCGCGTTCAAGAATTCTGCCCTCGTCGCCGTGTCCACGGGGCTCCTGCAGTCGATGAACAGGGAGGAGGCGGAAGCGGTACTCGGGCACGAGATCGCCCACGTCGCCAATGGCGACATGGTGACGCTGACCCTCATCCAGGGGGTCGTCAACACCTTCGTGATCTTCCTGGCCCGAGTGGTGGCCTACTTCATCGACCGCACCATTTTCCGTACCGAGCGCGGCACCGGCCCGGGCTTTTTCATTACGGTGATCGTGTGCCAGATCGTGTTCGGCATTCTCGCCAGCATGATCGTCGCGTGGTTCTCGCGCTGGCGCGAATACCGCGCCGACGCGGGCAGCGCCCGGCTGCTCGGTTCGCCGCAACCGATGGTGCACGCGCTGCAGCGATTGGGTGGCATCCAGTCCGGCGGCTTGCCACAGGCGATCCAGGCGTTTGGCATCGCCCCATCTCCGCAGGGTTTCATGTCCCTGTTTGCATCGCACCCTCCGCTCGAGGCGCGCATCGCCGCGCTGCAGGGTCGCGCGGCCTGATCGGCCGCTTGCAGGCGAGCGGTTTGGTCGCGCCTGCCGCCTCCCCACTCCCTCACGAACCAGGAGCAACTCATGCGGTACAAGATCGAAGTCGAGGACGAGCGCGGCCTGTGGCACGACGTGCGCAATGACGATGGCACCGTGCTCACCTACGACTCGGAGGATTCGGCGCGGGCGGCGCTTGCGGAACGCTTCCCGGTGCTGGTGCAGATGCAGCAGTACGGCGGAGGCAAGCGCACCCGCGTGATCCGCATCATCGAGGACGAGGACGACTGATCCGGTGCGCGGCGGGTCATGGGTGACGACCCGTTCGCACCGCGCTTATCGTTGCATCGGCGGCACGCCAGCCGTCGATCCGAGGCACTGCCAGTCCGCGACCGGAGGGACCCCATGATCGAGCTCTACACTGCACAAACCTCGAACGGCCAGCGGGTGGCGATCATGCTCGAGGCGTGCGGCCTGCCGTATCGTGCGCACGTGCTCGATCTCTTCAAGGGCGAGCAGACCGACCCGGCGTTCCGGCGCATCAATCCGGCGGGGCAGATACCCGCCATCGTCGATTCCGACGGGCCGGACGGAAAGCCGTTCACGCTGACCCAATCCGCCGCCATCCTGCTCTACCTTGCGGAGAAGACCGGCCGGTTCATGCCGGTCGACGTCTGCCGGCGCGCGCTCGCCACCCAGTGGCTCATGCAGGCGATGACCGATGTCGCGTGCGCATCCGGAGGAATATTCCTGCTCTCCAGGATTGCTCCGGAGCGCTCGCCCGCCAATGTCGCATTCTTCGAGGAGCGCACGCTGCGCTTTCTGCGACTGGCGGATGCCCGGCTCGAGGGCCGGGAGTATCTCGCCGACGAATTGTCCGTGGCCGACTTTGCGCTCTACCCGATCTGCGAGGCGCGATGGAGCCTGGTGCACGCGGCGGCCGCGGAACTGCCCCATCTGACGCTCTGGAAGGCAAGGCTCGGCGGGGACGCTGCGGTCACGCGGGCCATGGCGGTCGCGTAAACTTCGCGGGGAAGGACGCCCGCGGTTACGGCGCGGGTGCCGAGGCGACGGGCACGCGTTCTCCTGCCGCAGCATTGGTCCGTGAACGCACAGGTGCTGCGGCGGTGCCGCGTCCATGCGTGGCCGCCGTCGCTGCCCCCTGCTGCCAGGCAAGAAAACGGCCGCAGCGTGTGCACGCTGCGGCCGTGATGCGAATCTGGCGAGCGGTTTACTTCAGGTGGTTCGACACGAGCTTGGTCATCTCGAACATGGAGACCTTGCTTTTGCCGCCGAACACCGGCTTCAGCTTGTCATCGGCGTTGATGAGGCGCCTGTTGACCGAATCCTGAAGCTTGTTCTTCTTGATGTATTCCCAAATGCGCTTGGTGACTTCGGTGCGCGGCTGCGGCGTGTTGCCGATCACTGCAGCGAGTTGCGCCGAGGGCGTCATCGCCTTCATGAAAGCTGCGTTCGGCTTGCGCTTGGTCGCGGCTTTCTTGGCGGTCTTCGGGGCGGTTTTCTTGGCGGGAGACTTTTTCGCGGCGGTTTTTTTCGCGCCGGTTTTTTTCGCAGCGGTCTTCTTGCCAGCGGTCTTCTTACCGGCGGATTTCTTTGCAGCCTTTTTGGCAGTAGCCATAGTTCTCCTTCCTGTGAGTGAACGCGTGCGGCACACGGCGCCTGTAGCCTCTGAAGCAGACCCTCCTGTCACGGGTACCCCCTGCTCCATCGCCGGGAACTATACCGCATTCCCAGTGCAAGGATAGGGGCGTCGAGGGGCTTTTTAGAGGGAAAAGCGGGAGTGTTGCGCCGGTGCGGGCAACGCTGCGGCACCCCCGGCCGACCTTAGCCGGGCGCGTCGGCAGTCGGTGCGTTGGCTCCGGATGGTCCTCGTCGCGGTGTACCGCGCGCGGGTGGATGCGGCCGGTGGCGTTCGTGCCGCGGGCGTCGCTGCGCGACCGGCACGCACGCTTCACCGTTGCGGCGCGTCACCGGCCGCCGCAGCGCGCGGCCGGTGGGCGTAGAATCGGCCCGTCCCCTGCGGTCTGCTGCCGTGCTTCCCGTGAATATCGCCGATCTGCGCACCGACTACCTGCGCGAGGCGCTCGACGAGCGCGACGTCGCGACCGACCCGATCCCGCAGTTCGAGCGCTGGCTTGGCGAAGCCATCAAGGCTGCGCTGCCCGAGCCGACCTCGATGTCGCTGGCGACTGCCGACGCAGCCGGCCGGCCGTCGGTGCGCATCGTGCTCCTGAAGGGCGTCGATCCCGGCGGCCTGGTATTTTTCACCAACTACCACAGCCGGAAGGGCACCGAGCTCGCGGCGAACCCGCGGGCAGCGCTGCTGTTCCACTGGGTGGAGCTGCAGCGCCAGGTGCGCGTCGAAGGCACGGTGGGCACGATCGCCACCGCGGACTCCGACAGTTACTTCGCGAGTCGTCCCCGGCCGTCGCGGCTATCCGCGCTCGCCTCGCCGCAGAGCGAAGCGGTCGCCGGTCGCGCCGCGCTCGAGGCGCGTTTCGAGGCGATGGCGGCACGCTTTCCTGAAGGCCACGAAGACATTCCCAGGCCGCCGCACTGGGGCGGCTACCGCCTCGTGCCGGCCAGCTTCGAGTTCTGGCAGGGGCGCCGCTCGCGCCTCCACGACCGCATCCGTTACCGTCGCGCACCACAAGACCCGGGGCTTTGGGTCATCGATCGGCTCGCGCCGTGAGTTGGCCGAATGGTCGCGATGCGCGCGTGCTGGGCGCGCTGATCGGCCTTGGGATCGCCAACCACGTCGCGCTCGCGGGCAGCCGCGTCGCGGTCGCCCTCGACGCGCTGTCGCGGGGGGCATCGGCCTTTACGGTCGGTGCGTTGATGGCGCTGTTCGCGCTCTTGCCCATGCTCTTCGCCGTGGCGGCGGGCCGTCTGTCCGATCGCACCGGCGTACTACGGCCCATGCGCCTGGGCTCGGCCGGCCTCGTGCTGGGTGCGCTGATGCCGGCGCTCGCCCCGGGCCTGCCCGCGCTGTTCGCGAGCGCGGCGCTGGTGGGACTTTCGTTCATGGCGTTCCAGGTATCGGCCCAGAAGGCAACCGGCAGCCTCGGGCCACCGACCAGCCGGGCGCGCAACTTCAGCCTGTACGCGATGGGCAATTCGATCTCGGGATTCCTTGGACCCCTGATCGCGGGCCTTGCCATCGACTTGGCCGGCTTCAGGGTCGCGTTCGTGATCCTCGCTGCGATGGCGCTTGCTGCCAGCGTGGTCCTCGCCAGGGCGCCGCTGGCATTTCCGGCGGGCGATCCGGTGCCGGTCATCCGCGGTGGGGGAGCGCTGGAGCTCTTGCGCCGGCCGGCATTACGGCGGGCTTTCGCGATCAACGCGCTGTTCACGATGGCGTGGGATCTGCATACCATCTTCATGCCCATCTACGGCGCCAAGCTCAACTTGTCGGCGTTGCAGATCGGGGCGATCCTGGCGACCTTCGCGGCGGCGACGTTCGTGGTGCGCGTGGCGATGCCGGTACTGATGCGCTGGCGCAACGAGCACCAGGTGCTGACCCTTGCGCTGGTGCTCGCCGGGCTCGTTTATCTCGCTTTTCCGTTTGCCCATGCCACATTGACGCTCGCGGCGTTGTCGTTCGTGCTGGGCCTCGGGCTCGGCAGCGGCCAGCCGATGGTGATGTCACTGCTGCACAGCCATGCGCCGCCCGATCGCGTCGGCGAGGCGCTGGGCGTGCGCATGTCGCTGATGCAGACCGTGGCGGTGGCGGTGCCGCTCGTTTCAGGCGCGCTGGGTGCCTCGCTCGGATTGGCCCCGGTGTTCTGGGCCGTGGGCCTCGCCCTCACGACCGGCGGATTTCTTTCCCGACGCTGACGTTTCAGGTTGGCGTCGCCCCCTTCAGGCGGGCGATGAAGCTCTTGCGAAACTTCGCGACTTTCGGGGCGACGACCATCTGGCAGTACGGCTGGCGCGGGTTGCGGACGAAATATTCCTGGTGGGACGACTCGGCGGGATAGAAGGTCGCGGCGTCGGCAATCTCGGTCACGATCGGATCGCGCCAAACCCGCGCTGCCTCCATCTCCTTCATCACGGCTTGCGCGGTGGCTCGTTGCTCCGGGTTCTGGCAAAAGATCACCGAGCGGTACTGCGTGCCGATGTCGTTGCCCTGGCGATTCTTCGTCGTCGGGTCGTGGAGGCTGAAAAACACCGTCAGGAGATCGCGGAACGAGAGCACCGCGGGATCGAACGTCACCCGCACGACTTCGGCGTGACCGGTGCGCCCGCCGCAGACGTCCTCGTAACTCGGTTGCGCGCCCGCGCCGCCGGCATAACCTGATTCCACCGACTCCACGCCGCCGAGATCGTCGAAAACGGCCTCGAGACACCAGAAGCAGCCGCCTCCGAGGACGGCGATTTCACGAGGGGTGCTGGCTTGATTCATTGGCGGCTCCATGAAGGCAAAGGCAAACGGTTGGCACGTCGGGTGGCATCTTCCCGCGCACGGGCCCGGGACCGGCCGGCCACGCGTCGTGCGCAGCGTCTGACTGCGGCGCCGGCGCGGCGTTCAGCCGGCGCGCCCGTACCGGCGTTGCGGCGTGCATCCATTGGTATGGGTCGCGCGACCCCGGGGGCGCTTACGGGTGCGACGTGGTGCGATGCCATAATCGCCGGATGAAGGCCTATCGTCCACAGGGGGAGCCGACCGGGCGCCCCGAAGGAGCGCCACGAAGGTCGCACCGACCGGTCTCGATCGCGGGTCGGCGGGCCGCGAGCGCCGGTCGCATCGGGAGCCGGTGCCGGTGAACTTGGCCGCGCGCGCCGCCTCGGCCCTGAGCGTCGTGCGTCGCGTCGCAACCCTGCTGTCCGGCATCGGGTTGACGCGCACCGCGTCCAGCCTGTCGTTCACCACGCTGCTCGCCCTCGTGCCACTGGCAACGGTCGCGCTGGTGTCGGTCGCGCGTTTTCCGGTCTTTACCGAATGGGTCGCCGGCCTCGAGCAATTCATGCTGAAGCACATGGTGCCGGCGACCGCCTATACGGTCATGCACGAGCAACTCAGCGTGTTCATCGACAACGCCGCGGGCCTGACCGGCGTATCGGTGGTGTTCGTGGTGATCACCGCGCTCATCGCGACCGCCACCGTCGAGCGCGAGATCAACCTCATCTGGGGCATCCGCCGGCGCCGCGCGCTGGCGCGGCGTCTGATCGTCTACGCGATCGGGCTCACTGCGGGTCCGGTGCTCCTGGGGGCCACCATCTCGGTGATCACCGCGGTGCGCATCCAATCGTTCGGCGCCGGGCCGGTACGCGAGTTCCTGCTCGCCCTGGGGCTTCGACCGGTGCCGCTGCTCGTGCTGACGCTGCTGCTCACGGCCCTCTACGCGGTCGTGCCGGCCCGGCGCGTGCCCTGGCGGCACGCGCTGTTCGGGGCATTTGCAGCCGCCCTGGCGCTCGAGATCGCCAAGGACGGATTCGCCTTCTACCTGCGCCACGTCCCGACCTACAAGGCGGTCTACGGTGCGCTCGCGGCGTTGCCCGTGTTCCTGATCTGGATCTACCTGTGCTGGATCATCGTGCTGGTCGGTGCGGCGGTGACCGCGGCGATCACCGCGGAGCAAGCGGCGCGCCCTCCCGCAGAGCCTGCGGTGGATGGCGATCGCATCGACGCGCTTCCCCCGGCGCCGACCCGGCAGGATCGTGCCGCCATGACGTGAGCGCGCGACCCAGCGCGTACCGGTGATCCGCCGAGCGGGCGCGAGGCATGCTTCGTCAGTGCTCGCCTTGCCGAATCGGGGCCATCAAGCTACATTGCCCACGCCTGTTGCCTTCTGGAGCGGTATCCACGTGTGGTCCATCATTCAAGCGGCCGGCTGGCCGATCTGGCTCCTCATCGTCGCGTCGGTCATTGCCCTCGCGCTCATCTTCGAGCGGCTCTGGTCGTTGCGGCTCGGCCTCGTCGCGCCGCCCGGTCTGGTCGACAAGGTGCTCGCGGGATTTCGCGAGCATGGCGCGTCCCCCGAGCTCATCGCGGCGACCGCGCGCCAGGGTCCGCTCGGGCGCATCCTGGCCGCTGGCCTGGTGAACGTGCGCAGTCCGCGGCCGGTCATGAAGGAGGCCATCGAGGAAGCCGGGCGGGTGGTCAGCCATGAACTCGATCGCTTCCTGACCACGCTCGGCACCATCGCGGCGATGTCGCCGCTCCTCGGGCTGTTCGGCACGGTGGTCGGCATGATCGAGATCTTCGGGTCGCAGACCGCCACCGGCTCCAATCCGACCCAGCTCGCCCACGGCATTTCCGTGGCGCTCTACAACACGGCGTTCGGCCTGATCGTGGCCATCCCCAGCATGATCTTCTACCGCCATTTCCGGGCGAAGGTGGACAGCTTCATCATCGAGATGGAGCAACAGGCGATCAAGCTGGTCGACTTCGCGCACAACGAGCGCACCTGACGCATGGACTTCCACGGCGGCCGGCGCCGCGACGAGCCGGAGATCAACTTCATCCCGCTGATCGACGTGCTGCTCGTCATCCTCATCTTCCTGATGGTGACGACCACGTACCAGCGGGTCGCGGAATTGCAGATCACCCTGCCGGAGGCGAGCGCCGACCCCGCCAAGGACCGGCCGAAGGAAATCGACGTCGGCATCGACGCGCAGGGTCGCTACGTGCTCGATCGCAAGGTCTTCACCTTCACCAGCGTGGCCGCGCTCGGCGACGCGTTGCGGCGCATCGCCGCTGGAGCCCAGGATGCGGTGGTGGTCATCAACGCCGACGCCAATGCAACCCATCAGTCGGTGATCCACGTGATGGAGGCAGCCCGCCTCGCCGGTCTGGTGCACATCACGTTCGCCACCCAGGCGCCCGCCAAGTGAGCACGTGAAAGGCCCGGGCTTTCCCGGCGTCTTCCGTTCCGTCCGCCGCGCCCGATGACCCTCGCCGCGCGTCTCGTGGCGACGTGGTATGCACCGCGTCCCGATGCGCTCGCGCGGGTTCTCGCGCCGCTCGCCGGCGTCTTCGCACTGGCTTCCGCCGCGCGCCGCG
Source organism: Casimicrobiaceae bacterium (assembly GCA_040006895.1). GTDB lineage: Bacteria > Pseudomonadota > Gammaproteobacteria > Burkholderiales > Casimicrobiaceae > CAIWHR01. The sequence goes on from JBDTWB010000030.1 coordinate 27,666, forward strand.
CCCTCTATCGCCTCCGCGTGCTGCGGCGGCACCGTGCGCCTGCGCCGGTGATCGTGGTGGGCAACATCGCCGTCGGTGGCACCGGCAAGACGCCGCTCGTGATCGCGCTCGCGACGGCGCTGGCCGCACGGGGCTGGCAGCCGGGCGTGGTGAGTCGCGGCACCGGCGCGCGGGGCCGGCGCGCGCGTGTCGTCACGGGCGATGACACGGTCGAGGACGTCGGCGACGAGCCCCTTCTCATGGCGCGCCGCGGCCTGAAGGTTGCCGTGGCCCGCCGGCGCATCGACGCGGCGCGGGCACTATGCGCGGCGCACCCAGGCTGCGACGTGATCATCGCCGACGATGGCTTGCAGCACTACGCCCTGGAGCGCGACGTCGAAGTCGCGTGCGTGGACGGCGCGCGAGGCTTCGGCAATGGCTGGCTGCTCCCCGCCGGGCCGCTGCGGGAGCGTCGATCCCGCCTTGCGCGCGTCGATGCGGTCGTGGTGACCGGGCACCGTACCGCACCCGCCTTACCCGAGGCCGCGTACTGCATGTGCCTCGAGCCGGAGGGCGTGGTGAACGTCGCCGCGCCGGGTCCAGCCCGGTCACCGGCGGTACTCGCGGGCGAAGCGGTGCATGCCGTCGCCGGCATCGGCAACCCGGAGCGTTTTTTCGCGGCCTTGCGTGCACTGGGCCTGGAAGTCGTGCCGCATCCGTTTCCCGATCATCATCGCTACCGGCCCGAGGACCTGGCGTTTGGCAGCGGCGCCGTGCTGATGACCGAGAAGGATGCGGTAAAATGCACGCGCTTCGCCGATGCACGCTGGTGGTTCCTGCGGGTGCGGGCAGTACTCGACGAGACGCTCGTCGACCATATCGTGGCGCACTTGCCGCCGCGTACCCCTGACCGGTGATTACCCCGGCTCGCGATGCGACCACAGGACTCCCCATGGACCCCAAGCTGCTCGAAATCCTCGTGTGCCCCGTCACCAAGGGACCCCTCGTCTACGACAAGGAGCGGCAGGAACTCGTATCCAAGAGCGCGCGCCTCGCGTATCCGATTCGCGACGGCATTCCGGTCATGCTCGAGGACGAAGCTCGCAAGCTCGCCCCCGAGGAGTCGGAGTGAGCGGCAGTCTCGCACCGGCGCGCTAGATGCCGGGCCCGGGCGGACCGGATTCACGATGACCGACTTCGTTGCGCTCATCCCGGCGCGCTACGCCTCGACCCGTCTTCCCGGCAAGCCGCTCGCCGACATCGCGGGCAAGCCAATGATCGTACGGGTCGCCGAGCGCGCGGCGGCCGCCGGTGCCCGGGAGGTGGTCGTCGCGACGGACGACGCCCGCATTCGCGACGCCGTCGTCCGCCATGGGGTGCGCGCCTGCATGA
>JBDTWB010000031.1:0-28463 GCA_040006895.1 Casimicrobiaceae bacterium
GAGCCACAGAGCCACAGAGCCACCGCGTAGTCGCGATTCCGAACCCTCCAACGCAGCGCAGTGCTCGATGCCGCCGAGGGCACCCACGGTCGGTGCATCGTCAAGCTCATGGGCGACGGCGCCCTCGTGGCGCTCCAGAGTGTCATGGCCGCGGTCGATCGCGCCATGGCCATACAAAAGGGCACCGCCAAGGCCGAAGCCCCGCGGGCCGATGTCGCGCGCATCCCCTCCGAATAGGCGTCGATCGGGGCGACGTCATCATCGGTGGGTGACGACCTGTAGGGCGAGGCCATCGGATGTTGCCGCCCAGCCGCAGGCGCTGGCGCCGATAGGAGGCGTGGCGCTGTCGGCGACGGTCGCGATTATGGTGGCGGCCGAGAGCGGCGAGTCGATCTTCGGTGTCAGGCCATGATCGCTGCGGCCGACGCGCGTCTGGCGAAAAAATCCTGACCTTGGCGCCAGAGGCGGCCGCGCCTGCAGAAATTGGATTGACGGCCACGCGGCCCTCGCGAACAATCAAGTCCGGCCCGCGTCGGACTGCCGTCAAGGAAGCCCCAATGCCCCTCGATTCTCCCGCGTCGCGTCGCGACCGCTCATTCCACCTGCATCCTTCGACCAACCTGCGCCAGCTCCAGACCGATGGACCGCTGGTCATTACCCGCGGCGAAGGCGTGTTCGTCTACGACGATGAAGGCCGGCGCTACCTCGAAGGCATGGCTGGCCTATGGTGCGCGTCACTCGGATTTTCGGAGCGCCGGCTTGCCGATGCCGCGCACCGGCAGATGATCGCGCTGCCGTTCTATCACTCTTTCGGTGGCAAGGTGCCGGAAATCAGCACCGAACTGGCAGAGCGCCTGGTCGGCATTGCGCCCGAAGGTCTCGGCAAGGTCCTGTTCGCGAATTCGGGATCCGAGGCCAACGATACGGCGATCAAGCTCGCCTGGTACGTCAACAATGCCCTGGGCCGGCCCCAGAAGAAAAAGATCATCGCGCGCCAGCGCGCCTACCATGGCGTCACCATCGCGGCCGCGAGCCTGACCGGACTGGCGTTTGCCCACGACGACTTCGACCTGCCGATCTCGAGGGTTCTGCATACCGACTGCCCGCATTACTACCGTGGCGCCCGCGCGGACGAGAGCGAGGAAGCGTTTGCCGAGCGCCTTGCGAACAGCCTGGAGCAACTCATTGCGCGCGAAGGGCCCGATACCATCGCCGCGTTTTTCGCCGAACCGGTAATGGGAGCGGGCGGGGTGCTCGTGCCGCCCGCAACGTACTTCGAGCGCATCCAGCCGATCCTCAAGCGCCACGACATCCTGTTCGTGGTCGACGAGGTGATCTGCGGCTTCGGCCGTACCGGCAACATGTTCGGCTCGAATACCTATGCGTTGCGGCCCGACATGATGACGGTCGCCAAGGGTCTCTCGGCCGGCTACATGCCGATCTCCGGAACGCTGGTTTCGAACGAGATCTACGACATCCTGGTGAGGCAGAGCGAGAAGCTCGGCATCTTCGGCCACGGCTATACCTATTCGTCGCACCCGGTGCCTGCGTCGGTGGCGCTCGAAACCCTCAGGATCTACGAGGAGCGCGACATCGTCGGCATGGTGCGGCGGGTCGGGCCGCGCCTGCAGGCGGGCATCCGCAGCTTCGCCGACCATCCGTTGGTCGGCGAAGCGCGCGGCGTTGGCCTGATCGGGGCGATCGAGCTGGTCCGCGACAAGGCCAGCAAGCAAGGCTTCGATCCCAAGGCCGGCATAGGTGCCCATCTGGTGCGGCGCGCCCAGGCCCACGCCGTGATCCTGCGGAACATGCCCGGGGACATGATCGCCTTCAGCCCGCCGCTCATCATCGGTGAAGGCGAGATCGACGAGCTGATGCGCGGCTTTGGCAAGGCGCTCGAGGACACGTGGGCGATGGTGCGCGAAAAGGGGCTCGTGTGAACCACGGCATCGCCTCGACCGTCGAGCGCTGAGAGTGGCGGGTCCGAGAACGGTGGTGGTGACCGGCGCGTCGCGCGGCATTGGTCATGCCACGGCGCTGCGCTTCCATCGCGAAGGCTGGCGGGTCATCACGGTCTCCCGCCAACCTCCGCCGGGAGAATGCCCCTGGAGCCTTGGGCGCTCGCATATCCTGCTCGACCTGTCCAACCTCGACGACATCGTCCGCTGTGTCGAGCTGATGCGTGGCATGCTGGCGGACGGCGAGCTGCACGCCTTGGTCAACAATGCCGGGACCTCGCCCAAGCATCCGGACGGATCGCGCCTCAACTCCCTCGAGACCGACATCGAGACGTGGCAATCGATGTTCAACACCAATTTCTATGCCCCGCTGCTCCTCACCCGCGGCTTCGCCGCCGAGCTTTCGAGAGCACGGGGGGCGGTGGTGAACGTCACGTCCATCGCCGGCTCGCGCGTGCACCCATTCGCCGGCTCGGCCTACGCGACGTCCAAGGCGGCGCTCGCCGCCCTGACCCGCGAGCTCGCCCACGACCTCGCCCCCGCCAACGTTCGCGTGAACGCCATCGCGCCGGGCGAGATCGACACGGCGATCCTGTCGCCCGGGACGCCGGCGATCGTCGACCGGGAGATCCCGATGCGCCGTCTCGGCACCATCGGCGAGGTCGCCGACCTCGTCTGGTTCCTGTGCTCGCCGGAATCGAGCTACATCACCGCGACCGAGATTCCGATCAACGGGGGACAGCACGCGTGAGCGCGGCCGCAAGCGATGCCATCGTCCGGTTCGTCGGGATCGGCAAGACCTACGACGGCGTGATCCGTGTGGTCGACGAGCTCGATCTCGACATCCACCGCGGCGAGTTCCTGACCCTGCTGGGACCCTCGGGATCGGGCAAGACGACCACCCTCATGTTGCTGGCCGGCTTCGAGGCGCCGACCAGCGGCGAGATCCTGCTCGAGGGCAAACCGCTATCCAGAGTGCCGCCGCACCGGCGCGACATCGGCATGGTGTTCCAGAACTACGCCCTGTTCCCGCACATGACCATCGCCGGGAACATCGGGTTTCCACTTTCGGTGCGGGGCATTGCCGCCGACGAGCGGGCGCGGCGCGTCGAACGGGCGCTGGAGATGGTGCAGCTCGGCGGATACGGAGAGCGACGGCCGGCCCAGCTTTCCGGCGGCCAGCAGCAGCGCGTCGCGGTGGCAAGGGCGCTGGTGTTCGAGCCCAAGCTCATCCTGATGGACGAGCCGCTCGGGGCGCTCGACAAGCAATTGCGGGAGCAGATGCAGCTCGAGATCCGCCGCCTGCACCAGGCACTCGGCGTGACCATGGTGTACGTGACCCATGACCAGGCGGAAGCGCTCACCATGTCGGACCGCATCGCGGTGTTTCATGCCGGCAGGATCCAGCAGCTCGATACCCCCGAGCGGATGTACGAGCATCCCCAAAACGCCTTCGTCGCCCGGTTCATCGGCGAGAACAATCGTCTCGAGGGCCGGGTCGAGAATGTCGGCGGCGGCGGTTGCACGATCCGTCTGCGCATCGCCGAGACCTGCATCGAAGGCACGCTCGCCGAGCCGGTCCCCACGGGGGGTGCCGTGACCGTGTCGCTGCGCCCCGAGCGTCTCGAAGTAAGGCTGGCGGATGCGGCGACGGACCGGCGACCGGGCTGTCACATTCCCGGCACGCTGCGCGAGGTCATCTATCTCGGTGACCACGTGCGCGCGCGGGTGGTGCTCGAGGGAAATCAGGAGTTCATGGTCAAGCGACCGATTTCGGAGGCGCATGCCTTGCCGCGGGTTGGCTCCGCTGTCGAGGTGACCTGGGCGCCCGAACACTGCCGTGCCTTTGCGCAGGAGCGCTAGCCACGGCGTCACGACAATAACGAGGAGGCTCCACATGCACAAGGCAACGAGATGGTGTTTGTCGGCGATGGCCGCGGCAGGCGTGCTGGCAGCGATGCCGACGACGGCGCGCGACCTGGCGGTGGTCTCGTGGGGAGGCGCGTACCAGGACGCCCAGCGCGAGGCCTACTTCAAGCCTTTCATGGCCAAGTCCAAGGTCGGCATGACCGAGGAAAACTGGGACGGCGGGGTCGGCACGCTACGCGCCAAGATCCAGGGCGGCAACAACAACTGGGACGTGGTCCAGGTCGAATCCGAGGAGCTCCTGCTGGGATGCGAGGAGGGCCTGTACGAGAAGCTCGACTGGGCGAAACTGGGCGGCAAGGACAAGTTCCTGCCCGACGCGGTGAACGACTGCGGCGTGGGTGCCATCGTCTACAGCTTCATCCTGGCCTACGACGGTGACAAGATCAAGGCGGATGCCCCGAAGTCCTGGGCGGATTTCTGGAACGTGCAGAAGTGGCCAGGCAAGCGGGCGCTGCGCAAGGGGCCGAAGACGACACTGGAGATCGCCTTGATGGCCGACGGCGTTGCGCCAAAGGACGTCTACAGGGAGCTCGCCACCGATACCGGCGTCGAGCGCGCCTTCAAGAAGCTCGACCAGCTGAAGTCGAACCTGGTCTGGTGGGAGAAGGGCTCGCAACCGCCCCAGCTGCTCGCATCCGGCGAGGTCGCGATGACCGACGCCTACAACGGCCGGATCGCAGCCGCGAACGACAAGGACAAGAAGAACTTCAAGATCGTCTGGCAGAACAACCTGTACACGATCGATTCGTGGGTCATCATGAAAGGCACGCCGAACAAGGCGCAGGCCGAGACGTTCCTGCAGTTCGTGAACGATCCGCAGAACCAGAAAAATCTGCCGCCGAAGATTCCGTACGGCGTGACCACCAAGGCCGCGACGGCGCTGATCGACAAGAACGTCCTGCCCAACCTCGCCACGGCGCCGCAGAACATCGCCTCAGCGCTCTACATCAACGACAAGTTCTGGCTGGAGAACCTGGACAAGCTGTCCCAGCGCTTCAACGCGTGGGTCGCCAAGTAGCCGCGCGGCGCGGGTAGCCATGCAAGGCGGCGGCGTGGCGGCGACCTTGCCAGCCGCGCCGCCGGAGGCCCATCGTGGCGCGGACCTCCGGCGTGCGCTCAGCCGGAGCCGCCGTCGCGAGCAGTGGCGGGCGGCGGCCCTGGTGCTGCCGCTTTTCCTGTTTCTGGCCGCCTGCTTCGTCGTGCCGATCGGCATGATGCTGTCGCGCGCGATGGTCGACACCGACCTCGCGCGACTCTTTCCTGCGGTGACGGAAGCCTTGCGCAACTGGGACGGTACCGCGTTGCCGGCCGAGCGTGCCTATGCGGCGCTGATCGACGACATCCGCGCGACGCGGCAGGCCGGGACCCTGGCCAGCGCAGCGACCCGTCTCAACTACGACATCCCCGGGTTCCGCACCCTGCTGTTCACAACCGGCCGCCGCCTGCCGGACGTGCTCGACCGCCCGGCGCGGGAAACGCTGATCGGCATCGATGCCCAGTGGGGCGAGCGCGGGACCTGGGCAGCCATCCACCGCGCGGCGGGTCCCGTGACGGACTTCTACCTGCTCGGCGCGCTCGATCTGCGGCGCGATGCCGATCGGTCGATCACCGGAGCCCCGCCGGAGCAACGGGTGTTTCGCACCGTCCTGGTCCGCACCCTCTGGATCGGCGCCATCGTGATGCTCGTCTGCCTCGCATTGGGCTATCCGGTCGCATACGTCATCGCTGCGCAGCCGCCGGGACGGGCGGGTCTGCTGCTGTTCCTGGTGCTGCTGCCGTTCTGGACATCGCTCCTGGTACGCACGGTGGCATGGGTGGTGCTGCTGCAGCGGGAGGGCGTGCTCAACAACCTCTTCCTGTCGCTGGGATTGATTCCCGAGCCGCTGACGATGATCTACAACCGCTTCGCGGTGTACCTCGCCATGGTCCACGTGTTGCTGCCGTTCATGATCCTGCCGCTGTACAGCGTGATGCGAAGCATTCCGCAGGCCTATGTGCGCGCGGCCTCTTCGCTGGGCGCGACGCCGCTGACGGCCTTCCTGCGCGTCTACCTGCCGCAGACTCTTCCGGGCATCGGTGCCGGTTGCCTGATGGTATTCATCCAGGCGCTCGGCTACTACATCACCCCGGCGCTGGTCGGCGGCGCCGACGACCAGATGATCAGCTACTTCATCGCGTTCTATGCGAGCAAGACGGTCAACTGGGGCATGGCCGCGGCACTGTCGGTGATCCTGCTGACCGTCACGCTGGTGCTCTACGCCATCTACGACCGCCTGGTCGGCATCGAGCGGATGCGGCTGGGCTGACCCGATGGGGACCGTCACCCTCACGCCGGGCGAGCGCATCACCGGCGTCGCGCTCAAGGTCCTGACCGGGCTGGTGCTGCTGTTCCTGGTGGCGCCGATCCTGACCATCGTGCCGCTGTCGTTCTCGTCGGGCGCATTCTTCGTGTATCCGCTGCCGGGCGTGAGCCTGCGCTGGTACCACGACTTCTTCACCTCGTCGTTCTGGCTCCCGGCCCTGAAGAACAGCCTCATCATCGGCACGGCGGCAACCGGCCTCGCCACCGCCCTCGGCACGCTGGCGGCGCTCGGGATCTGGCGGGCGAAATTTCCTGCGCAGGCACTCGTCCTGGCCGTGCTGATCTCGCCCATGGTCGTGCCGGTGGTGATCGTCGCCGTCGGCATGTACTTCGCGTTCGCGCCCATCGGCCTCACCGACGGCTATCTCGGACTGATCCTGGCGCACGCCACCCTGGGCGTCCCCTTCGTGGTCATCACCGTGCTCGCGACCCTCGCGGGGTTCGACCGAAATCTCCTCCGCGCCGCACAGAGCCTCGGCGCGGCGCCGCTCACGGTCTTCCGCAGCGTCACCCTGCCGTTGATCCTCCCCGGCGTGGCGTCGGGAGCGGTGTTCGCGTTCGCGGCGTCGTTCGACGAAGTGGTCATCGTGCTGCTCATGGCGGGGCCGGGGCAGAGGACCCTGCCGAGGCAGATGTTCGCCGGGATCAACGACAACATCAGCCTGACCATCGCTGCCGCGGCGACGATGCTGATCGGCATCTCGCTGCTGCTGATGATCGTGGTCGCAACCCTGCAGCGGCGCGGCGCGCGGATAAGACAGGGAGGCGGATAGCAGGCGGCGTGTCGGGCGGCGGGAATGCTGCGCGAGTTCCCCCGTTGAGCGGCATGCCCAGGGTTCACCCCACCGCAGTGGCAATTGCGCGCGTGGCCCGCCGACGGCCACGCGACGACATCAGCCACTCAGCCGCTGGCCGTGCGGCGCCATAGCAGCACGCCGCTCGCCAGGATCACGGCCGAGCCGGCCAGCGTCCAGTGATCCGGCAAGTTGCCGAACGCGGCGAGGTCGATCAACGCCGCGTACACGAGCTGCACGTAGGTCAACGGTGCGAGCAGCGAGGGCGGCGCCCGGAACGCCGCAACGGCGAGTAGCCAGTGTCCGATGAGGCCGAGCCCGCCCATCGCGCCGAAGCGCAGCCAATACCCGGCCGGCATGGGCTGCCAGAGGAACGGCATGATGAGGGTCAGGATGACGGTGCCGACCAACGAGGCGTAGAACACGCACACGATCGCGTCGTCGGTGCGCCGGGCGAGCCGGGTGAGGACCTGGTACGCGGCATAACAGACCGCCGTCAGCAGCGGGTACACGACCGCGCCTCCTGCCTGAGAGAAAGCGGGCCGGATGACGATCATCACGCCACAGATTCCCACTCCCAATGCAGCCCACTGCGACCGGCGGAGCCGCTCCCGGAACGCATACCACGAGAGCACGGCGACCAGCACCGGCGAGACGTACGACAACGCATAGGCGTCCGAGAGCTTCAGTAAGCGCAGACCCGCGAACATGGCCGCGGTGGCGCTGATCAGCGCGAGGCCGCGCGCGAACTGCAGCGTGGGTCGAGCGGTCGCCAGCCTTTTCCGGCCAGCGATGATCGCCAATCCGAGGAGCGGCAAGAGGCTGAACGCGTAACGGCCCCAGGCGACCTGCAGGGGATGCATGGCTCCGCCGACGAGGCCTTTGGCGATCGCGTCGAGGAGGGTGAAACACAGCACGGCCAGGAGCATGCACAGCGCTCCCGACCAGGCGGGGTGGGGCGGGCGCTTGTCCAGCGCAGGCGCGAGGGGCGAACCGCTCACGCAAACGCGAGCAGCCGGCGCGGAGTGTGCACGAGAATTTGCGCGACGTCCTCGTCCGTCAACCCCCGTCGCAGCATGAGCGGCACGGCATTTTCGAGCAGGTGGCCGTAGCCGTGTCCGCCGAATCGTCGCAGGCGGGTGCGTGTGCAGATGTCGTGGGCGACGACGATGCGGCCCCCGTGGCCACGACCCACCAACGCCACGATCACCCGGATGCGCTGGCCGTCGTTGGGGAGGTCGACATCGGCGAAGGGATAGTAGGCCGACTCGATGCCGAAGAAGTCGAACTCCAGGACCGCGCCCGTATCGGCAACCCGTTCCATGTCCTCGACCGTGAACAGGGTGCGATCGACATGGCTGATCACGACGCGCTCGATGTCGGCACGGGCTTCGTCCAAAACGGCGATGGCTTCCAGGGTACCTTCCAATGACCGTGGCGGATGGATGTTGATCGCGGCACCGGTCGCCTGCTGCGCCTGCGCCGCGGCGATGAGCGAGCATCGCTCGACAGCCGTGAACGGCGTCGACAGGCCGATCTCTCCCAGGATGCCCGCGCAGACGTTGGTGTCCCCGGAGCCGGACTCGACGGCCCGCACCATCGCGGCGGTCACCTCATCGACAGTGCGGTTGCGCTGCTCGGCGTCCAGGTAGGCCTCGACATAGGGACCGCTCCCGGCCACGATGTGCAAGCCGGTGCGTCGGGCGACTTCCGCGAGTCCGCCGGGGTCCTGGGCGATACCTTCGCAGGTCAGTTCCACGATGGTCGAGCCGCCCGCCGCCGTGAATCGCGCCAGCTCGCTCACGGCGAGGTCGCGGTCGTCGAGCACGTGGTGGCCCGGGTGGCGACACCCCCAGTGATGCCGGATTTCGAACAGGTTGTCGAGGCGGATCTCGGTTGCGGGCAGTTGCTGCACGGCCAGTTCCGGCGGGGTCAGGTCGCACAGCACGTGCTCGTGCATCAGGGTGCGTCCGACGGCCTCCGGAGGCACAGGCCCCAGTACCGTTTGCACCATCCCGCGCGGAACGCTCACGAAGGCGCAGCCAGCCCAAATAGTCGCGCCGGGTTGTCGCCCACGGCGCGCCGCAACATGGCCTCGGAAATGCCGGAGAGCTTCAAGGCCCAGAGAAACTCCCGCAGGCCCTCGACGGGAGGAGGCAGCACCGCCACGCCGCAGTCTCCGGAGACCACCACCTGCTCGGGCGAAGCTGCTGCGATCAGTTCGCACATACGGGGAAGGGTCACCGGTTCGACCTGATGCTTTTCGGTATCGACATGGGTGAGCCCCACCTGGGTCGCATGGGTCACGAAGAAGAACGAGAATTCCGCGTAGGCACCGAGCGCGGTCAGCGCGCGCACCTCATCAGGCATGAAATAGCTGGACGGACAGAGCATCCGCGTGACGCCACGCGCCTTGGCGAGCTCGACGAGGCGGATCGTCTCCGGCGCGGTGAGATGGCCCGTGTTGAGCACGATATCGTGGGTCGCTACGAGATCGAGGATCTGCGCCAGGACATCGGGTAGGGGACCGCGTTCGGGGATCGCGAGGCAGCTCTCGACATAGGCGGCGTCGCGTCGTTCCGCCAACGCGACGGCGCGGGTGTGGTGAGTCGGCAGGGACACGAAGCGAGCGCCATCGGCGCCGTGCCGCGCCTCGCCTTCCGGGTAGCCGAGGCCGACAGCCGCACGGACCACGTCGACCGAGAGTCCGCCGACCTGAGGCTCCAGAATGACGCCGCCGAAGACCTCGACGCCGAGGTGGCCGAGCCGGCGCCGCGCGAGTGCGGCATAGCCGACACTCGAGCAGAAGTTGTCCATGAGGCCGATCGCGCGCATGCCTGCGGCGGCCGCCTGCTCGACCGCCTCGAATACATCCACGCTGCGGCCGTTGAGGTGCGGGCAGGCATGGACGTGACCATCGACGGCGCCGACCAGCAGATGAGCGCCGGGCCGCGGCAGGACCCGGTCAGGCTCGCGTGCACGGCTGCCGTTGGTGTTGGCAATCCCCATCTCAGGGCCATTCATGACCTGCTCCTCAGTGTCGAAGGATCTTGCTGACGAATTCCTGGGTCCGCGCTTCCCGGGGCGAATCGAAGATTTGCGCCGGGGACCCGGATTCGACGACCCGGCCCTGGGCCATGAAGATCACCTTCGACGATACCTCGCGCACGAACGCCATCTCGTGGGAGACGAAGAACACGGTCATGCCGTCCGCCGCGAGCAGCCGCACCACGTCGAGTACCTCGTTGACCAGTTCCGGATCGAGCGCCGAAGTCACCTCGTCGAGCAGCACGATCTCCGGCTTGAGGGCAAGCGCGCGCGCGATGGCGACACGCTGCTGCTGGCCCCCGGAAAGCTGGTCGGGATAGGCATCGAGCTTGTCCCCCAGGCCGACGCGCTCGAGCAGCTTGGTGGCATACGCTTCGGCCTGCTCGCGCGACTCGCCCTTGACCTTGATCGGGGCGATCGTGACGTTGGCAAGGACACTCATGTTCTGAAACAGATTGTATTGCTGGAAGACGATCGCCATGCGCGCACGCGCCTGGCGGAGCGCTGCCTTGTTTAGGTAGTCGACTTCGCGCCCGTCCAGCCGAACGGTTCCCCCCGCAGGTGGCAGCAACCCGACCAGGACCCGAAGTAGGGTGCTCTTGCCGGAGCCCGAGGGACCGATCAGGCTGATGATCTCGCCTTTCTCTACGGTGAAGCTGATGCGGTCGAGTACCGCGACCTCACCATAGCGCGCGCTCAGGTCATTCAGTTCGAGTTGGGGCAAGCTTGATCTCCATCCACCGACCGAACCGCGCCAGCGGCCACGACAGCAGAAAATACAGAATGAGCACGGTACCGAACGTGAGCGCGGCCGGGAAGCCCTTGTTGGCGAGCACCTTGCCCGCAAACGTGAGCTCGACCACGCCGATCTGGCTGGCGAGCGCCGTGTCCTTGATGAACAGCACGAAGAAGCTGAACGCCGGCGGCAGCATGACCTTCCATGCCTGGGGAACCACCACGTAGCGCAGCGTCTCCAGATAGCCCAGGTTCATCGCCGCCGCGGCGTCCCACTGATTGCGATGGACCGAGTCGAGCCCGGCTCGCACGATTTCGGTGATGAAGGCGGTGGCGATCAGGCACACGCTGACCAGCGCGACCGTGAACATGGAGGTGTCGATCCGCAGCGCCTGGAAGGCGAAGAACACCAGCATGAGCGTGACCAGGAACGGAACGCGCCGGAACGCCTCGGTGAAGACGAGGGTGCTCAAGCGCAGGGGTGCCAGTTTCCAGCCCACCGCCCGGCGCAGCACGGCGAGGGTGAAGCCCAGGATGAATCCGAGCACGCAGCCCACCAGCGAGAGCAGGAAGGTCGCCAGCAGCGCCTTCAGCAGGAAGAGCACGTTGTAGTAGCCGAAGAATCGCGGTGCCTCGTCGATGATCTGCTGCAGCATGTCGGCCCTACAGGATCTTCATCTGTGCGCGGAAGAACTTGCGTCCGACACCGGCCAGCAACAGGGTGGCGACGAAGGTTATGGCAATGTAGATGACGGCTGCCACCAGGAAGACCTCGACCGATCGGAAGGTCTCGCTGTTGATGTTGAAGGCGCGGCCGGTGAGCTCTTCGACCCCGAAGATCGCGGCCATGGAGGTGCCCAGGGTCATGAGGATGTACAGGTTCGAAAGCGGGGGAAACAACGTCTTCATGATGTGCGGAACGATCACGAAGCGCACCGACTGCATCCGCGAGAAGCCGATGGTTTCTGCGGCCTCGATCTCGGCGCGGTGCACCGAGGCGAATCCGGCGAGCTGGACCTGGGTCAGGTAGGCGCCCGCGTTGAGGGTCATGCCGATCAGGACCGCCATGTACGGCGAGAACCGGATCCCCCACTCGGGAAGCGCGAAGAACAGGAAGTAGATCTGGACCAGTTGCGGGGTGTTGGTGAAGAAGCTGACATACGCATCGACCAGGCGTCGCACCCACTTGCTGCCGTAGGTTTTCGCCATCGCCCCGAACAGACCGATCACCCCGCCGCCGCAGAAGGCGAGAAAGGCGATCTGCAGCGATAGCCAGGCGCCACCCAGGAGATAGGGCACCCGCGGCCAGATGGCGCTGAAATCGAGGGCAAGGTTCACGAGGGAAGGGAAGACCGAACCTGGGACGACGAGGGCCTCGGGCGGCAGGGGCTTCCCCCGCCGGACCGAGGCCCGGGGCCCGAGCCTATTTTCAGCTCAATTGCTGCCAGAGCGGGCTCTTCTTCGGATCGAAGAGCATCGGCGCACCGAACCACTTCAGCCACGCCTTGTCGATGACGCCTTCCGCATGCAGGTCCTTGATCACGCCATTGAGCTTGACCCGCAGCGCGTCGTTGCCCTTGGCGATGCCGATGCCGCAGACGTAGACGTCGACGGGGGTGGGGACCGTCTTCCAGTCGACCTTGTGGGTCTTGGTGTGCTCGGTGAGGAAGTCGAGCACGTCCACCATGCCGTCGGCGCGATTCTGGGCGATGGCGCGAACGGCGTCGGGGTAGTTGTCCAGCAACAGCACCTGGGCCTTCGGCAGTTTTTCGGCGATGAACTTGACCGGGGTGGTTCCACGCACCTGCACCAGGCGCACGCTCGGGTCATCGAGCTGCTTCCAGTCGCTCCAGTCCTTTGCCTTGGTGGTCAGCACCCCCAGCACCTCGGTGTAGACGGGGAGGGTGTAGTCGATTGCCTTGGCCCGCTCCGCGGTCCACGTCATGGCGCCCATGACCATGTCGATCTTGCCGCTGTTGACGAACGGAATCCGATCGGGCGAGCCGACCTGGACGATCTCGAGATTCAGGCCCATCTTGGCCGCGATCGCGCGCGCAATGTCGACATCGACGCCGTCGATCTGGTTCTTGTCGTTGAAGACGCCCAGCGGCGGCAGCGTCGGGTTGATGCCGACCACCAGCTTCTTGGACGCCATGATCTCGTCGAGCGTGCGGGCCGCCGCGACCGGGGCCGCCAGTGACGCGACGACGGCGACACCGGCTATGGCGCCCGTCAACCACGATTTCAATCCGTTCATCTGTGCCATCTCCTTGCGCGCGATTTTGTTGCCGTGCGATGGGGTCAAGGTCACCTCGACGAGCCTCGGGGTGACCAACCGTTGCTGCAGATGCCGTCATTTCGGACCACACCCGCGGCTCCTTGCGAAAGCTGCACTTGAACGCATCCCAAGGGGTGGTATACTTCACGTATACGATTCGTATCTAATCACTTCGAAAACGGCATGTCAAGCGATTACATCCCCGACCGGCGCGGCACCGCGAGCCCGGCGGAGGACCTTCGTATCGACGCCCGTGCGGCCACGATCGAGTTTTGCTTCGACGGGCGTACGATTGCCGGCTGCCCCGGTGAGAGCATCGCCTGCGCCCTGTTCGCGGCGGGAGTGCGCACGCTTCGGGTCAGCCCGCGCACCGGTTCGGGGCGCGGCATGTTCTGCCTCATGGGTTCATGCCAGGAATGCATGGTCGATATCGCGGGCCGGCGAGTCGCCGCCTGCCAGGAGCCCGTGCGCGCCGGTCTGGATGTCCGCAGCGGCACGGTAGCTCGCCTGGAATGATGGCCGCTGCACGTGCCTACGACGTCCTGGTCATCGGCGCCGGTCCGGCCGGCGTGATGGCGGCCGCCACCGTGGCCCGACAGGGCGCGACGGTGGCCGTACTCGACGAAAGCCCTGCGGCCGGCGGCCAAGTCTACAAGGCGACCCCTGCCGGTATTCCCTCCGCTTCGCCACCGTCCCCCGAGCACCTCGAGGGCGAACGATTGCGCGCGCTGCTTCGTGCCAGCGGTGCGGTGACGCTGCTCGCCCACCAGGTCTGGAGCGTGAGCCCGGGTTTCTTGGTCAACGCCATCGGCCCCGGCGGGTCGGTCGCATTGACCGCGCCAAGGCTCGTCGTCGCCACGGGCACCAACGAGCGCGTGATGCCTTTCCCGGGATGGACCACACCGGGCGTGCTCGGCCTCGCCGCGGCGACGCTGCTCATCAAGTCCCAGCGCATGCTTCCCGGCCGCGCCACGCTGGTGGCCGGTTGCGGTCCGCTGCTGGTCGCGGTGGCGGCCGGCATCGTCAAGGCGGGGGGGCGCGTCGTCGCGGTCGTCGACATCGCCGGGCCGGGCGACTGGCTTCGCCGTCTGCCGGCGCTGCTGTCGCGTCCTGATCTCCTCGCGCGCGGCATCCGCTGGGTCGGTACCCTGCGGGCCGCGGGCGTGCCGCTATTCGCGCGTCACGCGGTGTCGGCCGTGCTCCAGGAAGGCGGTTCCCTGCAGGCGACCGTGCATCGGGTCGAGGCGAACGGCGCGCCCGTCGCGGGCAGCGAACGCCGCCTGGTCGCCGACTGCATCGTGGTGGGCAACGGCCTCGTGCCGCGCAACGACATATCGCGGGTGTTACGCGCGGACCATCGCTACGAGCGGGCCCTCGGCGGATGGGTGACCGCTACCGATGCCTGCGGCCGCACGTCCGTCGATGGCCTCTATGTCACCGGCGACGGCGGCGGCATCACCGGCGCCGCCGCGGCGGAGCGGCATGGCGAGCTGGTCGGGATGAGCGTGCTGCGCGACATGGGCACGCTCGTCAAGCCGGTCTACGCACGCGCGGCGGCGCGCGCCAAGCGCCAGCTGCGGCGTGCCCGGCGCTTCGGCGGCGCGATGGGGGAGCTGATGGCCTTGCGGCCGGCGCAGGTGGGCGCGATTCCCTTCGACACCATCGTCTGCCGCTGCGAGGATGTCACGCGCGCGGAGATCGAGGCGGCGATCGATGACGGCGCGCGTGAGGTGAATCAAGTAAAGGCCTGGACCCGTTGTGGGATGGGGCCCTGCCAAGGTCGCACCTGTGGCGATGTCGTGGGCGAGCTCGTCGCGCAGCGCGTGGGAAGCCGCGAGGCTGCGGGATGGTTCACCGGCCGGCTGCCGCTGCGACCGGTTTCCCTTGCGGCGCTGACCGGCGACTACGCGTACGCCGATATCCCGATCCCGAAGGCCGCACCGCTGTGACCCGGCGGCTCACTTACCTTGCCTGGTGGCGGTCGTTCAGGATCGTTGCTCGATGAGCAAGCCCTACGACGTCGCGGTGATCGGAGGGGGCATCATGGGTGCCAGCGCGGCGCTCTTCCTGGCGCGTGGCGGCATGTCGGTGGTGCTCATCGATCGCGGCGAGCTCTGTCGCGAGGCGTCGGGCGTGAACGCCGGCACGCTTACCCTGCACATGACCCGGGCGGCGCTGATTCCGTATGCCCAGGCCGGATGGCGCATGTGGACCTCGACCGCGGAATGGCTGGGCGCCAGCGTGGATGCGGTGGCGACTCCCGGCCTGTCCCTCGCCTTTACCGATGCCGAAGTCGAGATGCTCGAACGACGCGCGGCCGTGCGCCGGGAGCATGGCGCCGACATCCGGATTATCGACCCGCGTCGCGCTACGGAGATCGAACCCGGCTTGAATCCACAGGTGCTGCGTGCCGCCTATTGCGAGACCGACGGCTATGCATCGGCCTACCTCACCGGCCGCGCCTTCCGGCAGGCGCTCACCAGTGCAGCGGTCGACGTCGTGGAGCAGCAGCCGGTCATCGCCATCGATCAGATCGACCGCGGCTTCATGATCCGCGCACAGGCCGGGACCGCGTGGACCGCGTCCCGGATTGTGCTCGCAGGCGGTGTGTGGCTCGGCACCATGCTCGCCTGGCTGGGGGTCGACATCGCGGTGAAATGTCTCATCAACCAGCTCATCGTCACCGAGCGCATGCCTGCCGTGATGCGCACCGTCCTGAGCGTCGCCAGCGGCCTGCTGTCGTTGAAGCAGTTCCGCAACGGGACGGTACTGATTGGCGGCGGCTGGCAGGGCCTCGGCGACCCGGAGCGCGGGGGTGTGGAAACCGTGCCCGACAACCTGGTCGGCAATTTGCGGCTGGCGCAATGGACGGTGCCGGCGCTCGCCGCCACCCGCATCAATCGCATCTGGCTGGGACTCGAAGCCGAGACCGCGGATGCATTACCCCTGCTCGGACCGGTTCCGGGCGTGCGCGAGGCCTATGTAATCGGCAGCGTGCACTCCGGCTACACCAGCGGACCGTACATGGGCAAGCTGCTCGCCCAACGCATGCTCGGCGCGAACCCGGCGCACCCACTCTTCGATCCGGCCCGCCTCGTCGGCGTGGCGCTGTCCCACTGATTGGATGGATATCCCGATGCTACCTACCCGCCCCAACGCGTTGCACGGTATCTATGCTGCGACCATCTGTCCGTTCTCGGTCGATGGCGAGATCGACGACGACGCCCTGGCGGAGCACCTCACCGACGTGACCGCGGCCGATGGCATCGTCGGCGTACTGATCAATGGCCACGCGGGCGAGAACGCGACGCTCTCCCGGGCCGAGAAGAAGCGCGTCGTCGAGGTTGCCCGGTCGGCCGTCGGCGACCGCGCCATCCTGGTGTGCGGGGTGAACGCGGAGAGCTCCTTCGAGGCGGCGCACCATGCCCGCGATGCCGAAGAAGCGGGGGGTGACATCCTGCTCGTCTTCCCGCCGTTCTCATGGGCGCTTTCGCGGGACGCCACCATGGCGCTCAACCATCACCGCCATGTTGCGGCTGCGACGTCGTTGCCGCTGATGCTCTACCAGGCCGGCGTCGGCACCCACGGTCTCGCCTATGACGCGCCCACCCTCGCCGAGTTGGCGAAGCTGCCGAGGGTGGTGGGCATCAAGGAGGGGAGCTGGGAAAGCGCCCGGTATGAAGCCAACCGCCGGCTGGTTCGGCAGGTCGCGCCGCACGTCGCCGTGATGGCCTCGGGGGACGAGCATCTGCTGACCTGCATGGCGATCGGCAGCGAGGGCAGTCTGGTGAGCCTTGCCGTGCTGATTCCGGATCTCATCGTGGCGCTGGACCGCGCCGTCGCGGCATCGGATCTCACCACGGCCCGCGCGCTCAACGACCGCATCTATCCCCTGGCGACGGCCATCTACGGCACCGCACCCGGCGTCCTTGCCAACGCCCGCCTCAAGGCCTGCCTCAAGCTGCTGGGCAAGCTCGATCGCGACACGATGCGCGCGCCCATCGGACCGTTGCCGGCCGAGGAGATCGCACGCCTGGAAGCGGCGCTCGCTGCCGCCGGACTCCCGATCGAGCGGCCCGCGGTCGGCTCGCGGCAGCCAACGCAGCCACGCACCCCTTCCGGAGTTCTGTCATGACCGCGACGCTCATTCGCCAGGGCCGCATCGTTACCGCCGTGGACGACTACGTCGCCGATCTCCGGCTCGACCATGGGCGCATCGTCGCCATCGGCGAAGCGCTCGAGGCCGGTCCGGATGCTCGGGTCGTGGACGCTCGCGGCTTGCTCGTCCTGCCGGGCGGCGTGGACTGCCATACCCACATGGAAAACACCTTCGGCGACTCCACCACCTGCGACACATTCGAATCCGGGACGCGTGCGGCGGCTTTCGGCGGCACGACGACGATCATCGACTTCGCCTTCCAGCGCCGCGAGGACAGCGTGCTGGAAGCCATTCGCACGGGACAGGCCAAGGCCCAGGACACCGCGGCCATCGATTATGGCTTTCACGTCATCACCACCCACGTCGACGACACCACGTTGGCGGACATGCGGCACGCCATCCGGCACGAGGGCGTCAGCAGCTTCAAGATGTTCATGGCGTATCCCAACTCGGTGATGGTCGACGACGCGGCGATCTTCCGGGCGATGCGCATGGTGGGCCAGCATGGCGGCATGATCTGCCTGCACGCCGAGAACGGCACCATCATCGAGCTGCTCATCCAGGAGGCACTGGAGCAGGGGCACACCGCACCGAAGTACCACGCCCTGACGCGACCGGCGCTGATGGAAGGCGAGGCGACCCATCGCGGCATCAAACTCGCCGAGCTCGCGCAGGCGCCCGTTTACTTCGTCCACCTCTCCGCCGAGGAGGCACTGACCGAGGTGGTGCAGGCCCGTGCGGCCGGCATTCCCGTGTTCGCGGAAACCTGTCCGCACTATCTTTTCTTCGACGACTCGTCCTATCAGAGCGAGGAATGGGAGGTGGCGCAATACGTCATGAGCCCGCCGCTGCGCTCGAAGGCGGCGCAGCAGGCGCTCTGGCGTGGCTTGCGGATGGACCAGCTGCAGATCGTGTCGACGGACCATTGCCCGTTCTGCATGAAGGAGGGCCACCGGGGACGCGTCCGGCAGAAGCCGCATGGCCGAAACGATTTTTCCAAGATTCCCAACGGGGTCCCGGGAGTCGAGACCCGCATGACCGTGATCTACGACGGCGGCGTACGACGCAACCGGCTCTCGCTCAACCGGTTCGTGGAGATTACCTCCACGGCGCCGGCCAAGCTGTTCGGGCTCTTTCCGCGCAAGGGCACGATCGCCGTCGGCTCGGATGCGGATGTCGTCCTGTTCGATCCGGACGCGCGGCATGTCATTTCCGCCAAGACCCAGCACGGCGATTGCGACTACACACTCTTCGAAGGCACCGAAGTCGTGGGTCGGGTCAAGCAGGTCTTCTCGCGCGGCGAGCTCATCGTCGACGGCGAGGCGTGGCTCGGCAAGCCGGGACGGGGCCAGTTCCTCCGCCGCGGCGAGACCGGCGGCTTCTAGCCAGCGGCTCGCGCTAGACGCGGCGACCCGAGAGGACGTCCAGGGCTTCCTGCTCGAGGCTGCGAAGGTGCTCCACCAGGGCTTTTTTCGCGCCCTGGAGGTCGCCCTCGCGCCACGCGCCGAGGATCGCCAGGTGCTCCTCCCCATCGGCCGCTACGCGCCGGAAGGGTCCGGCGATCTCGAACAGCCGTGTGTTCACGCGCAACGTCTCGACGACGCTGACCAGGACGGCGTTGCCGCTGGCTCGCGCGAACATCAGATGCAGACGGTCGTCCGCCTGCCAGTGCAGCGCCTCCTGCTCGCGTTCCTTGGCGAGGCGACGGATGTCGCGCATCAGCGCATCGACGACCGCTGGGGCCACACGATCGACCGCGAGGTCCATCGCGTGTGCCTCGACCAGGGCGCGAACGTGCATCGACTGGAAATATTCCGTCGCCGAGATCTTGCGCACGGAATAGGAGCGTGCGTCGGCGCGCTCGAGGAGCCCCTCGCCGACCAGGCGGACCAGTGCCTCGCGCATCGGGGTGCGCGAAATCCGCAACTCCTCCGCCAGGCGGCCCTCGATCACCGCCGCACCCGGCGCGATCTGGCGTTCGAGGATGAGCGTACGCAGACTGCGATAGGCTTGCTCGGCGAGGTTGTCGGGGCGCAGGTTTGCCCGCGCACGCGGGCTGATCACCAGTGACTTGCCCTGCCGCGCGCCAGCCACAATGGACATGAAGGACTCCTTCGATATACATAGTGTATACCGATTGTCTATCATATGCCGGAAGCCAACCGGGTTGTGCGATGTGCGCGAGACTGTAGAGACCCCCGTCCGAGGTTGTGTGCGCGTTGGGCGTGCGTCGGGTGCGACGACTGCGTCGCCATGTTCCTGAGTCGGATGCCCGAATGAGCGCGTATCGACCCGCGTAGCTCGACGTAGGGATGACTGCCGAGGAGTGCCGACCGCACGGACGACGATATCGTCCAGGGCACGCCGGTCATCGCCCGCCGGAAGCCGGGGAACTCGCGGCACTCAGTCGATGGTGGCGCCCGAGTCCTTGACGGCCTTGGCCCACTTCGCGTGCTCGGTCACCAGGTAGCCGCCGAACTCGTCGGCCGCGGCTGGAAATGCGGTCAGACCGAGACCGGTGATGCGACCCTGCACCTCCGCCGTGTTCAGCACCTTCGCCGTATCGGCGCTGATCATCGCCACGAGGTCGGCCGGTAGCTGCGCGGGACCGGCCAAACCGATCCAGGAGACGACGTCGAACCCTGGATAGCCGCTTTCCGCAACAGTGGGGACATCGGGCAGCTGCCGCGAGCGCGCGGCGCTGGACATCGCGATGGCGCGTAACTTGCCGGCCTTGATCATCGGGATCGCACTGGACTCGACCACGAAACCGAGCTGCACCTGGCCGCCGACGAGATCGGTGTTCGCCTGCGCGGCGCCACGGTAGGGGACGTGCGCGATGTCGGCGCCGGAGAGGGTCTTGATCATCTCCATCGCGAGATGCCCGGGAGTGCCGTTGCCGGGCGACGCGTAGTTGAGCTTTCCGGGTTGCTGCTTGGCGAGTGCCACGAGGTCACCCAGAGTCTTGACGGGCAGCGCGGGGTTGACGCAGAGCACGAACGCCGCCTGGCCGATGCGCGCCAGCGCGCGGAAGTCCTTGACGTCATCGTAGGGCAGATTCTTGTAGAGACTCGCATTGATCACGTGATTGGCCGCGATCATGATCAGGGTGTACCCATCCGGCGCCGCCTTGGCGACGGTGGCGGTCGCAATGGTGCCGTTGGCGCCCGGCTGATTGTCGACGACGACTGCCTGGCCCCAGGCCTCTCCCAACTTTTCGGCCACGGTGCGCGCGAGCACGTCGGTCGCGGTTCCGGGCGAATAGGGCACGACGAGTCTCACCGGGTGCGTGGGATATCGCTGCGCGCTGGCGGAAGCGCAGAACCCAAGGGTCGCGGCCACGAACGTCGACAGCAGCAGCAGATTCGAAATCAGTTTCATCATCGCTCCTTTGGTTGGAGGAACTCGACCATGGCGTCGACCAGCCACGTCCACAGGTAGCGGGCGTAACTTCGCTCGACGTAGATATCGTAGACCGGCAGGCGATCGACGTAGTGAATCAGGGCGCTGATCCGCGCAAGGCGTGTCGCGGCGACTGCACCAGGCACGACCCACCGCGGATCGAGATCGACGGCGCAGCCGCTTGCGAGTACCGGCGAACTGCAGGGGCCACACAGGCGCAGCCGGGCCCATAGATCGTTGGTCTCGAACACTGCGAGGCGCGGCGCGACCGATTCCACCAGCGCGTTTGTCACGGACGAGGGCAACGCCGGCGTGACGAGCCAGTCGCCCGGCCCAAGCCACAGCGCATGGTTGTCCTGTCCACGCACGGCGCAGCCGCGTGCAGCAAGGTGCAGCCCCGTGGCAGTGGCCACCGCCGCGATGACACTTGCGTCCGACTCGTCGAAGCGCAACTGCATGGAACTGGCGAGCGGCTGTTCAGAAATGTGCACCGTCTCCCGGTTGCCATGGCATCGTCCCGCCTCGTGGGCAGGCGTTCCCAGTGGGCTGCGCGCTGCGAGCGTGTCAGCCATGCAGCCGGCTGCCTTCGGGGTCAAGGAAGCGGGGCGCGACGATGGCTGCCTCGATTGCTTTGCCGCGTTCGACGATGGTTACGCGCTCGCCGATGCGCGCGCGGCCGTCGGCGACCATGGCCAGTGTGACCGAACGTCCGACGGCGACGCCATGCGCGCTCGACGTGACGTGGCCGATCATGGGGACCGGCGGACGATGGATGCGCGCGGCGTCCGCCGCCGCGACGATCGGGCTGCCTTCGCGCGGTACCCGCACGGGATCGTCGGTCAGCAGCCCGACCAGCTGCCTGCGTCCCGCTCGCATGGCGTCGACACAGGCAAGGCCGCGGCGGCCGACGAAGTCCCCCTTCTTGCGACTGACGATCCAGTCCATTCCGAGATCGCCGGGGGTCACGGTGCCGTCGGTATCGTGGCCGACGGCTACAAAGCCTTTCTCGATACGCAAGGCATCGATCGCGTCGAGTCCCACCGGCACGATTCCATGGACGGCACCCTGTTCGAGCAGGTGCTCCCAGAGCGCGCGACCGTACCGCGCGGGCACGTTGATCTCGTAGGACCGCTCACCGGTGAAGCTCACGCCCAGAATCCGCGCCGGTGCACCGGCGAGGTGTCCCTCGCGCAGCGCCATATGCGGAAAGGCTGCCGCGGAGAAGTCGACGTCCGTCGCGCAGCCCTGGATTACCTCACGCGCGAGCGGCCCCGTCAGGACGATGGTTGCCCACTGGGCCGTCACCGGGAGGACATGCACGCGCAGATCGGGCCATTCGCACTGCAGCCACTCCTCCAGCCAATTCGCGACTCCGCGCGCGTTGCCCGACGTCGTGGACATCAGGTAACGATGCTCCCCGAGGCGGGCGCACACGCCGTCGTCGAACACCATGCCGCTTTCGCGTAGCATCAGGCCATAGCGACATTGGCCGATGGCCAGGTTCCCCCACGCGTTGGTATAGATGCGATCCAGCAGCACGACGGCGTCGGGACCCACGATCTCGATCTTCCCGAGGGTCGATGCATCGAGCATCCCGACGCGCCCGCGCACCGCCCGGCACTCGCGCTCGACGGTAGCCGCCGCGCGCTCCCCTTGTCGCGGATAGCGACTGGGTCGCCGCCAAAGTCCGACGGGCTCGAGAACCGCGCCGGCGTGCTCGTGCCAATCGCCGATCGGCGTTTCGCGGGTCGGATCGAACAAGGCACCAACCTCGCGGCCAGCGAACGCCCCGAAGGTCACGGGGACGAAGGGTGGACGGTAGGTGGTAGGACCGAGGGCCCACACGCTGCGCCCCGTGGCGGCCCCGAGCACCGTGAGTGCAGCGATGTTGCCGACCTTGCCCTGGTCGATGCCCATTCCCGTCGTGGTGTAGCGCTTGGCATGCTCGGAAGCCGTGAAGCCTTCCTGTGCTGCCAGGCGCAAGTCGGCCGCCGTCACGTCGCTTTGCAGGTCGACGAAGCTCTTGGAACGGCCTTCTGCCCCAGGGTCCGAAGCAACGGTGGATTCGCTCCGAATGCGCGCCGGCCGCGAGGTACTCGAGTCCCCAAATCCTGCGCGCGCCGGCCGCGAGGTGCTCGAGTCCTCAAATCCTGCGCGGGCCGCCGCGACGGTGCCCGCGGCGGCGCCATCGGCCATGCAGTGCGAGGTATCGAACACGCCATTCGCCGCCCCGGCCGCCGCGATCCCGCGCCCGGGCGACTCGGGTACGAAGCACTGCTGCGCCGAGTCGAATTCGAGCCGGCCCCCGGATTGCGAATAGAGGTGCACGGCAGGATCCCAGCCTCCCGCGACCAGCAGGCAGTCGCAGGCAATCGCCGCCTTGGACGCGATCCGGCGATTGCGTTCCGCAACGACATCGATGCGAATGCCGGTAACGGCGCGACGGCCGACCGCGGCGACGACGGCAGAGCCGACTTCGACGCGTAGCCCTGCCTGTCGCGCTGCCGCGCTTGCGACGCCATCGGGCCTGACATCGACCACGACCGCAACGTCGATTGCTGCCGCCCGCAGTGCCAGCGCGACCGCATAGCCCGAGTCATTGTTGGTGAAGACGGCAGCGCGCCGCCCGGGCGTCACGGCAAACTCGTTCACGTAGCGCTGCGCCGCCGAAGCGAGCATGACCCCCGGGAGATCGTTGCCGGGGAACACCAGCAGCCGTTCGAAGGCGCCGGCCGCGACGACGACCTCCTTGGCGCGAATCTTCCATAGCCTCTCGCGAGGCAGGCGTGCAGGTGTGGCGGACAGATGATCGGTTACTCGCTCCACGAGCGTCACGAGGTTGTGGTCGTAAATGCCCACCGCCGTGGTTCGCGTCAGCACATGGACGTTCGGCATGGCGCGAAGCGCGTCGGATATCCCGGCGAGCCACGTGGTCGCGTCGATGCCGGGGTTCTCGCCCGGGCGCCAATGCAGCTGGCCGCCAAGGCGCGGGTCACGCTCACAGAGCATCACGCGCGCACCGGAACGTCCCGCGGCGAGGGCCGCGGCCAGTCCGGCGCAACCTCCGCCGACCACCAGCACGTCGATGGTCGCGGCGCGCTTGGCGTAGCGATCGGGGTCGGCGTGCGTCGGTGTCCTGGCGACACCGGCGGCGCGGCGGATGATGCTTTCGTAGAGCATCCAGGCGCTGCCCGGCCACATGAACGTCTTGTAGTAGAAGCCGGCCGGCAACAGCATGGACAGCAGGTCGTTGACGCGTCCCAGATCGAACCGGACGGTGGGCCAGTAGTTGAGACTGCGCGCCCGCAGGCCGTCGTAGAGCTCGACGATCGTGGCCGGTTGGTTGGGGAGCACCGTTGGACCATCGCCGATGCGCACCAAGGCGTTCGGCTCCTCCAGCCCGGCGCTGTAGATGCCCCGCAGGCGGTGGTACTTGAGGCTGCGGGCAACCCCGCGCAGGCCGTTGGCCAGGAGCGCGGAGGCCAGGGTATCGCCCGCGAACCCGTGCAGCCGGCGGCCGTTGAAGTCGAAATACACCGGCCTGTTGCGGTCGATCACGCCGCCGGTGGCGAGCCTCATCGGCAGCTGCTTCATTCGCTTCGCCCGTCCGCGGTCCCCATGGGGTAGACGCCGGTGATCTCGTGGGTGACGGTGTCACGGACGATGTTGAACCAGCGTCGACACCCATCGGCGTGGTACCAGCGCTCGGCCTGCACGCCCTTGATGTTCCTGCGGAAGTACAGATAGCTGCCCCATGTTGCATCGTCCGCGTCGGGGGCTGGTCGCTGCAGGTGCGCCTGCCCTCCGACGACGAACTCGACATCGCTGCGGGCACCACACCATGGGCAGGGAACGAGGAGCATGCTGGTCAATGGGCCACGCCGGCCGCGGCGGCTTCGTCGATGAGGCGGCCGGTCGAAAAGCGATCGAGGCCGAAGCCGGAGGCCAGCGGATGGGATTCGCCGTTGGCCAGGGCGTGGGCGAAGACCCAACCGGATCCCGGGGTCGCCTTGAATCCGCCGGTTCCCCAACCGGCGTTGATCCACAGATCGCGGACCGGGGATGGGCCGATGATGGGGCTCGCGTCCGGTGTGCAATCCACGATGCCGGCCCACTGCCGCATCATCCGCAGCCGGCTGAACGTCGGGAACAGCTCGAGCAGACCGCGTAGTTGCTCCTCGATGATGTGCAAGCTGCCGCGCTGGGCATATGACACGTAGTCGTCGCGTGCCGCGCCGATGACGAGCTCGCCCTTGTCCGACTGTGACAGGTAGACGTGGACGAGCCCCGCCATGACCACGGTGTGGAGCACCGGCTTCACCGGCTCGGACACGAACGCCTGCAGCGGATAGCTCTGGATCGGCAACGCGACATCGGCCATCCCCAGGACCACGCTCGAGTGTCCGGCCGCGGCCACTCCCACGCGCGCCGCCCTTACGTGGCCGCGCGCGGTCTCGACGCCGGTCACGCGGCCGTCCTGGATTCGAAATCCCGTCACCGGGCAGTTTTCGACGATATCGACGCCTAGGGCACTGGCCGCGCGCGCGTAGCCCCACGCCACCGCATCGTGCCGGGCGTTGCCGCCACGTCGCTGCACGAGGGCGCCCAGCAGGGGATAGCGACTGTCGCTGCCGACGGCGAGCATCGGCAGCCAGCGCCGTGTCTCGGCGGGCGAGAGCATTTCACAGTCGACGCCGTTGAGCCGGAGCGCACCGCTGCGCCGCTCCATCTCGGTCAGCTCGTGTCGCGTGAACGCCAGGTTCACCACGCCACGCTGGCTGAACATCGTGTTGTAGTTGAGCTCCCGCGACAGTCCCTCCCAGAGCTTCAGCGCATGTTCGTAGAGCGCAGCGCTCTCGTCGCACAGGTAGTTGGACCGGACCACCGTGGTGTTGCGTCCGGTGTTGCCGAGCCCGATGGGACCACGCTCCAGGACGGCGACGTTGCGCACGCCATGGTTCTTGGCGAGGTAGTAGGCCGTGGCAAGACCGTGGCCGCCGCCGCCGACCACGACGACGTCGTACGCGGGCTTGAGCTCCGCGGCGCGCCATGCCCGGGGCCAGTGCGCGTGGCGGGTCCACGCGTTCCGGGCCAGAGCCAGAAGCGAGTAGCGCATGGTGCTAAGCGATGGCGCCGGTTGCGCGCACGGGCGTCCTGCACAGTGCGGTCGATCCGCGCCCCCGCGGCGACGTGGAGGGCCTACATCCGCAGCCTGGGTGCAGAGGCTCGGCGCATCGTGACCATCGTCGCATGGGCATCTCCGTTGGCCAGGGCGCTCACTCCATGCGGAACATCTTCGGACCCTTGATCGGGACCTCCATGCCATCCTCGCCCCATACGATGTGGCCGGAATACCGCTTTCCGATCTCGCGCACGATGTGCTCGCGCAGCCCCGGCTGGTCGATCTGCTCGAGGAAATGGGAGAGCACCAGGGTCTTCACGCCGGCTTCGCTCGCCACCCGGGCCACGTCCTCGTGATTGCCGCAAACGGCGCGATACACCGCCGTCGGCTCGGTACCGCTGAAGTAGTGGTTCATGTGGATCAGCACGTCGCAGCCGCGTGCGAGCTCGATGAGTGCCGGCGCAACGCCGCCACTGTCTCCCGAATAGCAGACCGATCCCTCGTTGCTGTCGATGCGGTATGCGTAGCAATCGAGATAGGGCTGCACGTGCGATGCGGGTGCGACCGACAGGCGCCAGCCGTCGCCCTGGACGGTGTCGCCGGGCTCCAACTCGCGCACCTCGGGCTGTGGCCAGGTCCGCGGCGGGACGCCGCCGCGCGCCACGAAAATGTCGATCGAGCCCTGGTGCCGGATGCGCGCGTTCAGATCGGGGGCGAACGCCCCATCCTCGCCGAACAGCTGCTCGGTCATTTTCCAGACGGGCGGCGGTCCGAACACCTTGAGTTCCGGAATCCGGCCAGCGCCCTGATCCCAGCGCGTAAGGAGCAGGCGAATGTAGTCGGAGCAATGGTCGTAGTGCAGGTGGCTGAAGAAAACATGGGTGACGTCGACCGCACGTTTGCCCACCTGCAGCAGGCGTTCGTGGGACCCGGGGCCGTGGTCGAGAAGGATCAGATCCTTGCCGATCTCGAGCAGGTAGCTCGAGCTGGCACGCTTGAGGGAGGGGGTGGGCGTGCCCGTGCCCAAGAGGGTCAGCTTCATCGAAACTCCTTCGACTCGAACGTATCCAGGACAGGCACGCGATCGCCTTGGCGCTCCCGGTCCCGGATCGAGCGCGGCGCGTGCATAATGGAAGTCGTTCGATATAACGTACGACGTTCGTTATAAGGAATGCGGTTGGGGCTGTCAAGACTCGCGACCGCTGCCTGGGGGTCAGGACATGCGATCCAAAAGCAAGGAAGCCGGCAAGGCACCCGAACCCTCCGCCACTGCCCCCGAAGTGGGCCACATGCTGCAGAGCCTGCGTCTGGCGAGAAACTACAGCCTGGACGAGTTGGCGCGAAGCTCGGGTGTATCCAAGTCGGTGCTGTCGCAGATCGAGCGCGACCGGACCAACCCGACGCTCGGCACGCTGTGGCGGCTCGCGCAGGCATTGGGAGTCGAGATCGGGGACTTGTTGCGCACCCAGACGATTCCGGCCGGCATCAGCATCCTGGACGAGCACAACACCCCCGTGCTGCTGAGCTCCGATCGCCGCTGCACCATACGAATTCTAGGGCCGATCGAGCTGACCGGGCGCGTCGAATGGTACGAGATGCGTTTCGAGGCCCGCGGTGCGCTCGTGTCGGAGGCGCACGAGCCGGGCACGACCGAACACCTCACGGTCCTCGAAGGCCAGCTCGAGGTGGAAAGCGGGCGGCGCAGCGATCGGGCACTACTTGGCTTGGGCCAGACGGCGCGGTATCCCGCCGACCAGCCGCACGCCATCCGCAATCCCTTCGCCCATCGCGCCGTCGCGATCGTGATCGTGACGTCGGGAATGATCGTTGCCGACGCGGGTCGACAAGCCAGGCCGGCGTTGCGGCAGGCGCGCCGACCCCGTTGACGGAATCGGCACCGCCCGGCGGGTCACGCAACGCCCGTGGCGATGCCGGTCCGGCACCAATCGGTCCGACCTGGCTGGCCGATGCGGGCACGGCGACTGCGGTGCTTCTCGCGGGCCGTGAATGGTCGCGGTCCAGAGGGTGCGATGGCAGGAGAGGGCAGTCGCCTCTTCCGCAGGCTTCCCGGCCTACGGATTGCCGAGATAGTCGCGCTTGCCGATCTCGATACCGCTGTGCCGCAGCATGTTGTATGTCGTGGTGACATGGAAATAAAAGTTAGGCACCGCATGACCGAGCAGGAACTGCATGCCCTTGTAGCGGGTTTCCTTGTCGCCGCGCTTCAGCACGATTTCCTTGTCCTCGGTGCCATCGATCTGCGCGGCTTTCACCGTCTCGAGAAAGGCGATGGTCTTGGCGATCCGCGCCTGCAGATCTTCCAGGGTCTCCTCATTGTCCTCGAACGATGGAATCTCCACGCCGGCGAGTCGCGCGGCCGCGCCCTTGGCCGTGTCGCACGCGATCTGGACCTGCGAGGTCATCGGCAGCATGTCGGGAAAAAGACGGAACGATGTAAGCGCCGTCGGCTTGAGCTTCTTGGCTTCGGTGTGGGACTTGGCCTTTTCGAGAATGGCCGAGAGATTGCCGAGGATGTTGATGAAGCGCGGGACGCTGGCCTGGTACATCGAGATGCTCATGGGGTTTCCTAGGGTGGCGGGTTGGGGGAACCCGTATTCTAGTCCGCCTCGATCCGAGTCCGCCTCGATCCGCGTCCGCCTCGATCCGCGTCCGCCT
>JBDTWB010000032.1:0-28433 GCA_040006895.1 Casimicrobiaceae bacterium
AGTCAGCAGTCAGCAGTCAGCAGTCAGCAGTCAGCAGTCAGCAGTCAGCAGTCAGGGGCACGGCGGGGAACGCCGCGCACGGTGCACGCCGCCACGCTAAGCCGGAGATTCGCGCAATGCCATACCCCGAAAGCACGACCATCGATCCGGTCAAGGTGGCGCTACGGCCTAGCGCGCCGCCGCGATGGTCCGTCGCCGCCATCGAGGCGCTGTTCGATCTCCCGTTCGCCGATCTGCTCTACCGCGCGCAGCAGGTGCATCGCGAGCATCACGCCGCGAACGAAGTGCAATTGTCGACGCTGATCTCGATCAAGACCGGCGGCTGCCCCGAGGATTGCGGCTACTGTCCGCAGGCGCGCCGCTACAACACCACCGTCGAGGATGAGCCGATGCTGCCGCTGGCCGGCGTGGTGGCGGCGGCTCGCGCGGCGCAGGCGAACGGCGCCACCCGCTTCTGCATGGGCGCGGCGTGGCGTGGTCCTAAGCAGCGGGATCTGGAACCCGTGCTGGCGATGGTGCAGGCGGTCAAGGCGCTCGGGCTCGAGACCTGCGCGACCCTGGGCATGCTGCGCGAGGGCCAGGCGGAGCAACTCGCCGCTGCCGGCCTCGACTACTACAACCACAACCTCGATACCGCACCCGAGTTCTACGGGGAGATCGTCAGCACCCGCCAGTACGAGGATCGCCTGCAAACGCTCCGGCGCGTGCGGGCGAGCGGGATCCATGTGTGCTGTGGCGGTATCGTCGGCATGGGCGAGTCGCGTCGGCAGCGCGCGGCGATGGTGGCGCAACTCGCCAATCTCGATCCGTATCCCGAATCGGTGCCCATCAACCATCTCGTGCAAGTGGAGGGCACGCCGTTGCACGCGGCCCTTGGCGGCGAGGCGGCGCTCGATCCGCTGGAATTCGTGCGCACCATCGCGGTGGCGCGGATCACCATGCCGCGTGCCTACGTGCGGCTTTCGGCGGGGCGTCGCGAGCTCGGCGATGCCGCGCAGGCGCTCTCCTTCCTGGCGGGGGCGAATTCGATCTTCTATGGCGACAAGCTCCTGACCACGGGCAATCCCGAGGTCGATGCGGATCGCTCGCTGCTTGCCCGCCTGGGCATCACGGCGCAGACCGTGTCGGCCTAGCAGCCGGCGTACGCCGCACCCACGAGGCGCCGGCACTCCGGCCGAAACACGATGGCCGAGAACCCGCGGACACCCGCTCAGCTGATCGTGGAGCTCGAACGCGAGCTCGCCCGCCGCGCGACTGCGGGTCTCGTGCGTCGCCGCCGGATCCTGCAATCGCCGCAGGGTCCCCGCGTCGACGTCGATGGCCGAAGCATCCTGTCGTTTGCGAGCAACGACTACCTCGGCCTCGCCAACGAGCCCCGGGTTGTGGCCGCCGTGCAGGCCGGCCTGGGGGCCCACGGCGTCGGGGCGGGTGCCTCGGCGCTCGTGGCAGGACACTTCGCCCCGCACGAAGAACTCGAGCGGGCGCTCGCGGCCTTCGTGGTCCCCGGCGGAGTCGGACGCGTGCTCACGTTCTCGACCGGCTATCTCGCCAATCTCGCCATCCTGACCGCACTGGCGCGGCGTGGCGATGCGATCTTTGCCGACCGGCTCAATCACGCCTGCCTCAACGACGGGGCGTTGCTCGCGCGCGCCGACTTCGTCCGCTACCCGCACGTCGACGTGGCTGCGCTGGCGCGGGCACTCGCGAAAAGCGCTGCGCGGCGCAAGATCATCGCGACCGACGCGGTATTCAGCATGGATGGCACGATCGCGCCGCTGCCGGAGTTGCTGGCGCTGGCCGAGCGCTTCGATGCGCTGTTGGTGATCGACGATGCGCATGGGTTCGGCGTCCTGGGAGACGGCCGGGGCAGCGCCGCGCATTGCGGCATCGCGTCCGACCGCCTGGTGATCATGGGCACCCTCGGGAAGGCCGCGGGCGTGGCAGGCGCATTCGTCGCCGCGCATCCCGCCATCGTCGAGACGTTGATGCAAAGCGCGCGCTCGTACGTGTACACCACCGCCGCACCGCCGGCGCTCGCCGTCGGTCTGCTCGCGAGCCTGGAGGCCATCATCGCGGGCGGGACACGGCGTGCGCATCTCGACGATCTGATCACGCGCCTGCGGGCGGGCACGCGTGACCTGCCGTGGTATTGGGGGGACTCGTGTACCGCCATCCAGCCGCTGATCGTCGGCGACAACGGCAGTGCCGTGCGGCTTGCCGATGCGCTGTGGGATCGGGGCCTGTGGGTGCCCGCGATCCGGCCGCCGACCGTGCCGGTCGGCACGGCGCGCCTGCGCGTGAGCCTTTCGGCCGGGCATTCTCTCGCCGACGTCGACCGGCTCGTCGAGGCCCTGGCGGCCCTGGGGGCGCTGGCCGATGGACGCGCGGCATCCGCGGCATCGGCGATGATGGCCGGCGGCGCCGGGCCATGAGGGATCCCAAACCGTCGGCGTGGGCACCGCCATCGAGCGCGGCGGGTCCGGGCAGCATTCACGTCGAGAGCGTGGGTACGGGCGCCCCGGTCGTGCTCTTGCATGGCTGGGCGATGCACGGCGGGTGGTGGACACCGCTTCTACCGGACCTCGCACCGCGCTTTCGGGTCCATGTGGTCGATCTGCCGGGGCATGGCCATAGCCGTGCGGTCGGGCCGGTGACCTTGGCGGGGATCGTCGCGGCCCTCGCGACGCGCTTCGCGGAGGCGACGGACTTGCGGGTGATCGGGTGGTCGCTGGGCGCGATGGTGGCGTTGGCATGGGCACGGTTCGCGCCGACGCAGGTCGGCCGGCTGCTGCTCGTCGGTGCGACGCCAAGGTTCGAGCGCGGGCCGGACTGGCCGCACGGCATCGACGCCGCGGTGCTGCAGCGCTTCGCGGACGAGCTCGCGGCGTCCTACCGCCTGACCTTGCAGCGCTTCCTGGCCCTGCAGTTGCATGGCGGGGACGCGGATCGCACCACGCGCGCGGCAATGCGCCAGCAGCTCTTTGCACGGGGCGCGCCCGATCCCGCGACCCTCGTGGCCGCGCTCGACATCCTGCGGCACGCGGATTTGCGCGCCGACGTCCGCGCCGTCGGCCAGGCCGCGTTCCTGGTCGCGGGCGATCGCGACACCCTGACTCCTCCCGGCGCGAGCCGCTGGCTGGCCACGGCCATGCCGCGCGCGTCGCTCCGGTTGATCCCCGGCGCCGGGCACGTGCCGTTCCTCTCGCACCGCGATGCCTTCCGCAAGGCCCTGGCAGAGTTCGCCGATGCCCCTTGAGCCGCCTGCCGAAGCCCCCGATGCGCTCGACCCGCGCGCGGTGCGACGGGCGTTCGCGCGTTCGGCCGCCGGCTACGACGAGGTCGCCGTCCTGCAGCGCGAGGTTGGTACGCGCATGGCCGAGCGTCTCGACGTGGTCAAGCTCGCGCCGGAGGTCATCCTCGATGCGGGTTGCGGCACGGGGGCTGCGCTGGCCGACCTCGGCAACCGGTATCCGTCGGCTCGCCGTGTCGCGCTCGACCTTGCGCTGCCCATGCTGGCGGTCGCCCGCTCGCGCCAGGGAGAGCGTCGCTCCACCTTCGCCCGTCTGGCAGCTTCTTGGCGGGGTGCGCCCGCCGCGCCTTGGTTCGTGGCCGGGGACATCGCGGCGCTTCCTTGCGCGCGTGCCGCCTTCGATCTCGTCTGGAGCAACCTGGCGCTGCAATGGGTGAACGACCTTCCTCGCGCCTTAGCCGAGCTGCATCGCGTGCTGCGGGTCGATGGCCTGCTCATGTTCACCACGTTCGGTCCCGACACGCTGAAGGAGCTCCGTGCCGCCTTTCGCCAAGTCGACGCGAAGCCGCACGTGATCCGGTTCTGCGACATGCACGACGTCGGCGACATGCTCGTGCATGCAGGATTTGCCGACCCGGTGATGCACATGGAGCGGATCACCCTCACTTACGCCGAGCCTGCGACCATGATGCGCGAGCTGAAGGCGCTGGGCGCCACCAATTCCACCCAGGCGCGGCCGCGCGGTCTGCTCGGCCGCGCCCGGTGGACGCGCCTCGTCGCCGCACTCGAGGCCATGCGCACGGACGGGCGCATTCCCGCGACCTTCGAGGTCGTGTACGGACATGCCTGGAAGACCGCCCCGAAGCGCACTCCGGACGGTCATGCCATCGTGCAGATCCAGCCGCGCCGGTCATGACCCGGGGCATTTTCGTGACAGGCACGGACACCGGCGTGGGCAAGACGTTCGTGGCATGCGCGCTCCTGCGCACCCTCGTCGCTGGGGCGGTTCGTGCGGTCGGCATGAAGCCGGTCGCCGCGGGCATCGAGCCGGGCGAGACTCTCGCCGACGACGTGCGCGCCCTGCAGGCTGCGGGTAATGTCGACGCGGCCATGGCAAGCATCAATCCCTATGCCTTCGTCCCGCCGATTGCCCCGCACGTCGCGGCGGAACAGACAGGCACGACGATCGACCTCGAGCGCATTGCCGCGGCGTACGCCGACCTGGCCGCGCAAAGCGACGTCGTGGTGGTCGAGGGCGCAGGCGGACCGCTCGTGCCGCTGGGCCCGCGCATCGACATGCTCGACATCGCGGCGCGGCTGCGCCTGCCCGTCCTGCTGGTCGTCGGCCTGCGCCTGGGCTGCATCCACCACGCGCTGGCCGCGGAGCTCGCCATCAGGTCCCGCGGGCTCGTCCTGGCCGGATGGGTCGCCAACCGCATCGACCCGACCATGCTGGAGCCTGAGGCCAGCCTTGCTGCGATTGCGGCGCGGATCGGCGCGCCGGCCGTGACGACGTGCGCGTGGGCGCCCCGCGGGGACGTTCGCCTGCCCTTCGCGGCGTGCGGCACGCTCGGCATTCTCTGACCGCGCGTTGACCCGTTTGGTCATGCACCAGCGAGGGACGAGATCGACGCTTCCGTGCTAACATTTCGCGGCTTGTACGCACGCCCGCGCACTCCGGTGGCAGGAAGCGACGGGCTGTCGCGTTCGATGCGCTCTGAACCCGCGATGGCCGGAAGCGCTGCTGGTTTCCGGTGACCGGGTGCCATGAATGCCTGACGCCGCCTTTCCCCCACCGTCGATCGACCTCGAGCACGCCGAGTTTTGCGTGGTCGCGCGTCGGTTCGGGGCATTGCCGACGCGCCAGCGGTGGCTTTTTTTCGGTATCCTCGCGGGCTTCTCGCTCGGCGTGGGGGTCACGATGACGGCCATCGGCGCCTGGCCGGTGCTACCGTACTCGCTTGTGGAGACGGGCGTCCTGGCCGGAGCGTTCTGGTACGTCGAACGGCGGTCGCGGGATTGGGAGCGCCTGACGGTGGCGGCGGACCGGGTCATCGTCGAGCGGGAGTGGAACGGGCATCACGAGAAACACGAGTTCAACCGGCACTGGGTGCGGGTCGAACTCGCCGGGGAGGGGCGCCCGTGGCGACCGCACCTGCGGCTCCAGCTGCGATTCGCTGGCAAGGCCGTGGTGTTCGGCGAGGCGCTGCCGCACGAAGAGCGCTCGCGGGTGGCGATGGAGCTGCGCAGGCTCCTGGCGGCGCGATAGGAACGATTGGGCTACTGGGGAACAAAGTTGGAAGCAGAAATCGGTTGCATGACCCGCCAGACCTACCTCCGCGCAGCAGGCCGCGGCATTCGGCGCATCGTCACCGCGGCACTCGGCGCGCTGCTGCTCGCGACCGTGGCCCTCACGCACGCACAGGTACCTGCGGGAGGCGGCATGCCCTCGCAGCTCGCTCCGGCGAAGCCTCCCCTCAATCACGCGGTGTACAACCTGCAGGACCCCGTGACGCCGATCGCGCGCGAGATGTACGCGCTTCACAACTACATCATGTGGATCTGCGTCGCCATCTTCATCGGCGTGTTCGGGGTGATGTTCTACTCGCTGTTCAAGCACCGCCGGTCGGTCGGCCACAAGGCGGCCCACTTTCACGAGAACACTTTGGTCGAGGTGGTGTGGACGGTCATCCCGTTCCTGATCCTGTTGTTCATGGCCTGGCCGGCGACCAAGACCATCCTCGCCATGAAGGACACCACGGCGCCCGATGTCACCATCAAGGTGACGGGCTACCAATGGAAGTGGAACTACGACTACGTGCAGGACGGCTTCGATTTCTATTCCAACCTCGCCACGCCGCTCGCGCAGCGTGAGAACCGTGAGCCCAAGGGCGAGCACTACCTGCTCGAGGTCGACCATCCAATGGTCGTGCCCGTCGACGCCAAGGTCCGGCTGCTCATCACCGCCAACGACGTGATCCACGCGTGGTGGATCCCGGCGTTCGGCGTGAAGCAGGATGCCATCCCCGGCTTCGTGCGCGACACGTGGTTCAAGGCGGACCAGGTCGGCACCTACCGCGGCCAGTGCGCCGAGCTGTGCGGCAAGGAGCACGGCTACATGCCCATCGTCGTCGAGGTGAAGTCCGCTGACGATTACAAGGCCTGGACTGCCCAGCAGAAGCAGATGGTCGCAGCGGTCGCGGAGAACCCGGACAAGACGTGGGAGCCGAAGGAGCTCGCCGCGCGCGGCCAGAAGGTCTACGCCTCCAATTGCGCGGCGTGCCACCAGGCCGGTGGCCAGGGCGTGCCTGGCGCGTTCCCCGCGCTGGCCGGCTCCAAGATCGTGAACGGACCACCGGCGGGCCAGATCGACATCGTGCTGCACGGCAAGACCGGCACCGCCATGCCGTCGTGGAAGCAGCTTTCCGACACCGACATCGCGGCGGTGATCGATTTCACCCGTGAGAATTGGGGCAACAAGGGTGAGCCCGTGCAGCCCAAGGACATCAAGGCCGCGCGGGGCTGATCGCCCCGGCTACGCTTCGACACGCATTCGCCGAGAAACCTGGAGATACCGATGAGCAGCATCCCGCACGATCACGTCGCCGGCGACGAACACGGTCACGCGCACCGTCCCACCGGGATCATGCGTTGGGTGACCACGACGAATCACAAGGACATCGGCACCTTGTACCTGTGGTTCTCGTTCACCATGTTCATGGTGGGCGGGATCATGGCCCTGACCATCCGCGCCGAGCTCTTCCAGCCTGGCCTGCAGATCGTCGATCCGGAGTTCTTCAATTCCCTGACCACGATGCACGGCCTGGTGATGATCTTCGGCGCCATCATGCCGGCGGCCGTCGGTTTCGCAAACTGGATGATCCCCCTCATGATCGGCGCGCCCGACATGGCCTTCGCGCGGATGAACAACTGGAGCTTCTGGCTCCTGCCGCCGGCGGCAATCCTGCTGATGCTGACGTTCTTCGTGCCCGGCGGCGCACCCGGCTCCGGCTGGACGCTGTACGCGCCCCTGTCGATCCAGCAGGGCATGGGCATGGACCTCACGATCTTCGCGATCCACATCATGGGCGCGTCCTCGATCATGGGATCGATCAACATCATCACCACCATCCTCAACCTGCGTGCGCCCGGCATGACGCTGATGAAAATGCCGCTGTTCTGCTGGACGTGGCTCATCACCGCCTATCTGCTGATCGCGGTCATGCCGGTACTGGCCGGCGCCGTGACCATGCTGCTCACCGATCGCCATTTCGGAACGAGCTTCTTCAACGCCGCCGGTGGCGGGGACCCGGTGATGTTCCAGCACATCTTCTGGTTCTTCGGCCATCCCGAGGTCTACATCCTGATCCTCCCGGCGTTCGGCATCATCTCCCAGGTGATCCCGGTGTTCTCGCGCAAGCCCCTGTTCGGCTACGCGTCGATGGTCTACGCGCTCGCCGCGATTGCGATCCTGTCGTTCCTCGTGTGGGCGCATCACATGTTCACCACCGGCCTGCCGACCGCAGGCCTGCTGTTCTACATGTACGCGACGATGCTGATCGCGGTGCCGACCGGCGTGAAGGTGTTCAACTGGGTCGCGACCATGTGGAAGGGCTCCATCAGCTTCGAGACGCCGTTCCTGTTCGCCCTGGGCTTCCTGTTCCTGTTCACGCTCGGTGGCTTTACCGGCCTGGTGCTTTCGATCATGCCGGTCGACGTCCAGCTCCAGGACACCTACTACGTGGTGGCGCATTTCCACTACGTGATGGTGGCGGGCAGCCTCTTCGCCTTCTTCAGCGGCGTCTACTACTGGATCCCGAAGTGGACCGGCACGATGTACAGCGAGCGCCTCGGTACCTGGCACTTCTGGCTCTCGTTCGTGTCGTTCAACATCACGTTCTTCCCGATGCATTTCGTCGGCCTGGCGGGCATGCCGAGGCGGATTCCCGACTATGCCCAGCAGTTCGCCAACTGGAACATGATCGAATCCATCGGCGCCTTCGGCTTCGGCCTGTCGCAGCTCGTGTTCCTCTACGCGGTGCTGAAGTGCATCCGCGGCGACGGTGCCAAGGCTCCGGCCAAGCCATGGGACGGGGCCCATACCCTGGAGTGGACGGTACCATCGCCGGCGCCGTATCACACCTTCGAGACGCCGCCCGAGGTCAAGTGACGAAGACGCCGCCGCGTGCGGCGTCCACGGAAACCATGTCCAATACGCCCAACCGCCGCAAGAACATCCGCACCGCGCTCGCCTTCCTGTCGGTGGCTGTGACGTTCTTCTTCGGGGTGCTCGCGGCCCACCTGCTCGGTTCCGATCGCGGCGGCCTGACAATCCTGGGCTTCGCCGTGGTCGCGTTCCTGGTCATCGCCATCGGTCGGACCCTGAAGAGCCGGTCGTGAATCCCGGCCAGACCCAGCGCAACCGCGCCCTGCTGATGAAGCTCGGCGTGGTGGTGCTCGGTATGTTCGGGTTCGGATTCGCCCTGGTGCCGTTCTACGAAAAGATCTGCCAGGTCACCGGCCTGCGCGAGATTGCCCGCGCCGACGAGGCCGGGAATACCCAGATCGATTACAGCCGGACGATACGCATGGAGTTCGACTCCAATGTCCGCAAGCTGCAATGGACGTTCCGTCCCGCCGAGACGGTGCGGCCCGTTCATCCCGGCGAGCTCACCCAGATCACCTACGAAGTCGTGAACAACAGCGACCGGCGGGTTACCGGCCAGGCGATCCCGAGCTACGGGCCGCAGCACGCCGCCCAGTACTTTCACAAGCTGGACTGCTTCTGCTTCAGCCGGCAGGTACTGGAGCCGGGTGAGCGCCGGCAGATGCCGGTGGTGTTCGTCATCGATCCGGCATTGCCGAAAGACATCGCCACGATCACCCTCTCGTACACCTTCTTCGAGGTCGAGACCGGGAGCGCGATCCAGGGCGGTGGCGGCTAGCGAACAGGCAGGGCATTGCGGGGTTTGGGTCCCGCACCATGGATAGGGATGCAACTGGGGAGTCGTCGATGAGCGCAGCACACACGGGCACCAAGCCCTATTACTTCGTACCGCAGCCTTCGCATTGGCCGATCACCGGCTCGGCGGCGTTGCTGATGATGGCGTTGGGCGCCGCGTTCTGGATGAACCACATTGCCGTCGGCCCGTGGCTCCTGCTCGCGGGCTTCGCGGTGCTGGTGTACATGATGTTCGGCTGGTTCGGCACGGTCATCGGCGAATCCGAGCATCATCTCTACAATAACAAGGTCGATGCCTCGTTTCGCTGGAGCATGAGCTGGTTCATCTTCTCCGAGGTCATGTTCTTCGCGGCATTCTTCGGGGCGCTGTTCTACATCCGGGCGTTGGCGTTGCCGGACCTGGGCGGCCTCACGTCCAAGCAATTCATCTGGCCGGACTTCGTGGCCGGCTGGCCGACCACCGGTCCCTATATCCGCGACCAGTTCACGCCGATGGCGGCGTGGGGGATCCCCGCGATCAACACCCTGATCCTGCTGACCTCGGGCGTGACCCTCACCATCGCTCACCATGCCCTCAAGTCCGGCAACCGGGGCGGCCTGACGCTCTGGCTGCTGATCACCATCCTGCTGGGCTTCACGTTCATCGGCTTCCAGGCCTACGAGTATCACCATGCCTGGACGGAGATGAACCTCCGGCTTTCGACCGGGGTCTATGGGTCGACGTTCTACATGCTCACCGGCTTCCACGGGGCGCACGTGACGATCGGCGCGATCATGCTGTCAGTGATGCTGGGTCGGGCACTGCGCGGGCATTTCACCGCGGACCACCACTTCGGATTCGAGGCGGCGGCATGGTACTGGCACTTCGTCGACGTGGTCTGGCTGCTGCTCTTCGTCCTGGTCTATTGGTTGTAGATCCCGCGCGGTCCGCAGCACCGAAGCCGCACGGGTTGCGCCGTGCGGCTTTTTCATTGGTCCCCGGTCAGCGCAGGCCGTTGGGACCGATCCAGCCCGCGTAGTGTGCAATCATCAGGAAGCCGAACAGTCCCACCGACAGGGCGACGCGGATCGCCAGTGCCTTGACGATGCGGGTGCCGTGCCCTTTGTCGCGATAGAGGAACACCAGCGCCGAGAACAGGCTGGCAATGATCGCGATCAGGGCGAGGATGACGAGGATTTTCATCGAAATGAGCTTTCGGCCGTGCAGAACTGCAACCGATGATGGTACGCCATCCGTCGCACCGCGCCGGCCGGCGCAGGCGCAGGTCCAGCGCGGCCTCGCCGGCGTCTGCGCCCATGCATCCCGCGCCGTGCGCATCGATCCGGACGACCGGGCGTGCGGCATGGCGGCATGAGAAGGTATGTGCCCACTCTTGCGGCCGCGGCCGTGATCGCGCTGTGCCTCGCCGCGGCGCAGTGGCAGCGGGAGCGCCTTCATGACAAGCAGGACCTCCTTGCCCGATACGAGCGTGCCCGCGTGACGGCGCCGTTGACGGTGGGCGATCTACCCCGCGAGCCGGCCGATTGGGCGGCGCTGCGCTACCGCCCCGTCATGCTCGAAGGACGTTTCGATGCCGCGCGGCAGATCCTGCTCGACAACAAGGTGCAGGATGGGCAGCCCGGCTACGAGGTGATGACGCCGTTGCTGCTCGCCGACGGCCGCGCGGTGCTCGTCGACCGGGGCTGGGTACCCCTTCGGCGATCCCGCGCCGAGCTTCCCGACGTGCCGCCACCGCCCGGCCCGCTCACGCTCGCCGGTCGGGTCGGGCTGCCGCCCGCGGGCTATCTGGAACTCGGCCCAGCACCGCCGGTGGGCGCCCCGGTGTGGCAGCATCTGGATCTCGGCCGGTTTTCGGCCAATGCGCGCTTGGC
Organism: Casimicrobiaceae bacterium; assembly: GCA_040006895.1. Taxonomy (GTDB): domain Bacteria; phylum Pseudomonadota; class Gammaproteobacteria; order Burkholderiales; family Casimicrobiaceae; genus CAIWHR01. Next base: position 11,085 of record JBDTWB010000032.1, read on the forward strand.
CGTGCTGCCCATCGTGATCCAGCAGACGGCGCCGGCGGCCGTCGGCGACGCACTGCGGCGTACATGGCCGGACCCGGATTTCGGGGTGAATACCCATCGGATGTACATGCTGCAGTGGTACGCGTTTGCGTTGACCGCGCTGGTGTTCTGGGCCGCGACGCACTGGCCGCGCCGTTGGCGCCGGCGCGCTACCGATTCGCCGAGCCATGGCTGACCATCGGCCCGACCCGCCGGCCCTGGAGTCGGTGCCGGCGCCGCCTGCGCCGCACGCCGGGGGCGGACGCCGCACGCTGCTGCTGATTGCCGCGGTCGCCGCGGCTCCGATAGTGGTCGCCGCGATCATCTTCTTCTTCTTTCCGCAGGCGGCGCAGACCAACTATGGACGGCTGCTTCCAGTAGGGCCCGCGCCCGCGATCGCGGGAACGCTGGCGGGCGGCGCGCCGTTCCGCCTCGATGACCTGCGCGGCAAGTGGGTGCTGCTCACCGCGGCGCCTGGACGATGCGACGCACCGTGCCGGAAGGCGCTGTACGCAACCCGCCAGGCGCGCACGATCCAGGGACGGGAATACGACCGGGTGGTCCGGCTCTGGCTCGTGACCGACGGCGATGCCCCGCCGCCCGACCTCCTGCGCGACCATCCCGACATCGTGGCCGCGAGGGTCGAACCGGCGTCCGTGGGCAGTCTCCCGGGAGCCGGCAAGGCGATCGTTCTCGTCGATCCCTTGGGCAATCTCGTACTGGAATACCCCGAGGATCCCGACATCGCGCGCCTGGCCAAAGACCTGAAACGATTGCTGCGGGCGTCGTCGATCGGCTGAGCGGCACCCCCAGGCGCACCGGACAGGGGTGGTAAAATCCAGCGCTGGCCGACGGTCCTTGCCCGGTGCGCCGGTTGTCGACCCGAGGCGGTGGACCTTGGCGGAGATCACGCGAGTCGCGCGCCGAGCCTTCGCGACCGCTCGCATGTTCCCGGCTTGTTAGCTGTTGCCAGGCGCTGCAAGCGTATTTTTTCGCATCATCGCGCAAATTCTCCAATGTCCACACTCAGCCTCCACGACGACCGACTGCGCCAGTTCCTCGCGCTCACCAAGCCGCGCGTGGTGTCGCTCATCGTGTTCACCGCAGTGATCGGGATGTTCCTGGCGACTCCGGAGCTGCCACCGCTCACGGCGCTCGTTTTCGGCACCCTGGGCATCGGCCTCGTTGCCGGAGCGGCCGCCGCCATCAACTGCCTGGTCGAGCAGAAGATCGACGCGGTCATGCTGCGCACGCGTCACCGCCCCTTGCCTCGCGGTGAGCTCGGCAACTCGGAAACACTGCTGTTCGCCAGCATCGTGGGGGGCCTCGGCCTGCTGATGCTGTACCGGCTCGTGAATCCGCTGACGATGTGGCTCACCCTCGGCACGTTCGTGGGATACGCCATCATCTATACGGTCGTGCTCAAGCCGGCGACGCCGCAGAACATCGTGATTGGCGGCGCCTCCGGTGCGATGCCACCGGTGCTGGGCTGGGTGGCCGTCACGGGCAGTGTCGATGCCCAGGCGTTGCTGCTGTTCCTGATCATCTTCGCCTGGACGCCGCCGCATTTCTGGTCGCTCGCGCTCTATCGCGCCAACGACTACGCACGCGCCGGGCTGCCGATGCTCCCGGTCACCCATGGCTCGAAGTTCACCCGGCTCATGATCGTGCTCTACACGATCATCCTGGTCGCCGTGACGCTGCTCCCGTTCGCGATCGGCATGAGCGGTCTTCCCTATCTCGCCGCAGCGCTTGTGCTGGGGGCGCTGTACCTCAAGCACGCCGTCGGGCTCTACCGGCACTACAGCGATCAGCTGGCGCGCGCCGCCTTCAAGTTCTCGATCGCGTACCTCGCGGCACTTTTCTCGGCGCTCCTGCTCGACCACTACTGGCAATGAGCACGACGTGGTGCCTCGCGCCTGCCGTGCGCTTCGCCGGGTGGGCCGCTGCCGCGCTCGCGGTCATGCTGCTCGTCGCGTGCGACCGCGCCGGACCGAAGCTCTCCGGCACCGACGTCACGGGCGCATCGTTCGGGCGCGAGCTCGCGCTCACCGACCACGATGGCCAGCCCCGCACACTCGCCGATTTTCGTGGCAAGGTGGTCGTGCTCTTCTTCGGCTACACCCATTGCCCGGATGTCTGTCCGACGACCATGGCCGAGCTCGCCGAGGCGATGAAGCGCCTCGGGCCGGACGCGGCGCGCGTGCAGGTGCTGTTCGTCACCGTCGATCCGCAGCGCGACACGGCGGAGCTCCTGAAAGCCTACGTGCCGGCGTTCAATCCCGCCTTCCTCGGGCTGCGCGGCGACAGCGACGCGACGACTCGGGTGCTGAAGGAATTCAAGATCCTCGCCGAGCGACGCGCGGGCCCCACCCCCGACACCTACACGATGGATCACTCGGCCGGCACCTACCTCTTCGACCCCGACGGCCGGCTGCGGGTGTACGTCGGCTACGGGCAAGGCCCGGACGTGTTCGTCCACGACATCCGCGCGCTACTGGGTCCTGGCGGTTGATGCCGCTGCGATGAGCCACGTCGTCTCCCTCGCCGCGGCGTTCCAGGAGGCGTTCGCCCACGAGGCTGCCGGGCGGGAGCCGCAGGCGCTGGCGGTGTACCAGAGCATTCTCAACGCCGTTCCCGACCATCCGGGGGCGCTGCTGCGGTTGGCACAGATCGACCTGCGCCATGGACGTCCAGCCGCGGCGCGGACCCGCGCCGAGCGGGCGCTTGGTCGCGCGCGGACCATGCGCCTCCCGGTCGCCGATATCCTGGCGATGCTCGGCCGGCTCGAGCGCGTGGCGGGACGCATCGACCTTGCAAGCAGGCTGCTCGGGGAAGCGCTCGCCGATACGCCTGCCCACGCGCAGGCCAGGATGGAGCTCGGCGTGATCGCCTACGAGACGGGTGACTTCGCGGCGGCGAGGGGGCAGTTCGCCGCGGTCGCGTCGGGTCATCCCGAGATGGGGGCGGCCTGGCTCCAGCTCGCGTTCGCCCTGGAGCAGCAAGGCCGGGTGCGCGAGGCCGTTGAGGCGGCCGCCACCGCGACCACCGCGCGCGAAACGAGCGCCGCCGCCTTCACGCACGCGGCGCGCCTCGCGTGTCGCCTCCATGACTACGTCGCAGCGGAGGGGTATTGTCGCGACGGCCTTGCGCGATTCCCGGCACACCCGGACGTGCTGCACCAGCAAGGCATCCTGCTCAAGTCCGTCGGCCGTCGCGCCGAGGCCTGCCGGGTGCTGGGTACGGCCGCGGCTCTCGCCCCCGACGATGGGGGACTGCAGCTCTCACTCGGCGCGGCGCTGCTCGATGCCAGCCGCGCTGCCGAGGCCGTAGCCGCCCTGGAGCGGGCGATTGCCCTCGGGCTCGCGGGCGGCGAGGTCTGGGACAATCTCGGCATCGCGCGCCGCACGCTCGGCGACGAGGTGGGCGCGATGCAAGCCTTCGCGCGTGCCGTCGAGGCCGCGCCGCGCCTCACGCCAGCCCTGGCCAATCTGCTCCATGCCCACCAGCAGGCGTGCGCCTGGGATGGCATCGAGGCGATCGAAGACGCGCTGATCGCCAACGTCGAGAACGAGACCAGCGATCCGCGTCTCCCACCTTTCATCGCCCTCGGCATGTCAACCACCCCCGCGCAGCAGCTGGTCGTGGCGCGCCGCTGGGCCCGCGCCATGCTGCCCCCCGTGGCTGCGCCGGTCGCGGTGCATCCTCGCGGCAAGCGATTGCGCCTGGGCTACGTATCGAGCGACTTTCGCGAGCATCCAACCGGTCGGCTCATGGCCGGCCTGTTCGAGGCGCACGACCGCGACGCCTTCGAGGTCCACGCGTTCAGCTACGGCAGGGACGACGGCAGCGCGCTGCGCGGGCGCATCCGTGCCGCCTTCGATGCCTGGCACGACGTCGACGATCTCTCCGACCCGGCGGTGGCGCAGCGCATCCGTGCCGCGGGCATCGACATCCTGGTCGACCGCAAGGGACTGACGCGCGGCTCGCGTCTCGGGTTGCTCGCCGAGCGCCCCGCGCCTGTGCAGCTGCACTACATGAGCTTTCCCGGCACGATGGGTTTCGACGGAATCGACGGCATCGTCGCCGACGGCATCGTCATTCCGCCGGGCGAGGAAGCGTTCTTCCACGAGCGGGTATGGCGGCTGCCGCGCTGCTACTTCGTCAACGATTCGAAGCGCGCGCTGCCGGTCACCGATTCGCGGGCCGCCCACGGCCTCGACCCGGAGGCGCTGGTGCTGACCTGCTTCAACCAGCCCTACAAGCTCACGCGGCCCTTCTTCGCGATCTGGATGGAGGCGCTGCGGGCGGCGCCGACGGCAGTGTTGTGGCTGCTCGCCCCGGGCCGGGCGCAACAGGACAACCTCGTGCGCGAAGCCGAGCACAGCGGTGTCGATCCGCGCCGGATCGTATTCGCGCCGGCGTTGCGGCAGGACGCGCACATGGCGCGCGTCGGCTGCGCCGATCTCACGCTCGACACGCTGCCCGTGGGACAGCACACCACGGCTTGCGATGCGCTTTGGGTGGGCGTGCCCATGCTGACGTGCCGGGGCGCGACCTTTGTCGGCCGCGTCGGCGCGAGCATCATGCATGCCGTCGAACTACCGGATCTCGTCACCGAGTCGCTGCAAGGCTATCGCGCCAGGCTCCTGGAGCTGGTGCGCGAGCCCGCGCAACTCGTCGCCTATCGGCAGCATCTCGAGGCTCGTCGCCACAAGCTGCCCCTGTTCGATACGGCCGGCTTCGTGCGGGACTGGGAGGCGCTGCTGCAGCGGATCCATGCGGATGCATCCGACCGCAAGGGCGTCGCAGGCTAGGAACCGCGCTGGATCAGCTCGATCTTGTAACCGTCCGGATCCTGCACGAAGGCGATGACCGTCGAGCCCCCTTTCACGGGGCCCGCTTCGCGGGTGACCTTGCCGCCTTTGTTGCGCACCGCGTCGCACGCCGCCGCGGCGTCGTCGACCGCGATGGCGATGTGGCCATACGCCGAGCCCAGGTCGTAGTGATCGACGCCGTAGTTGTACGTGAGCTCCAGCACCGCGCCGCGCGATTCGTCGTCGTAGCCCACGAAGGCAAGGCTGTACTGCTGGTCGGGCCGGTCGGTGGTGCGCAGCACGCGCATGCCGAGCACGTCGGTGTAGAAGCGCGTCGAGCGTTCGAGATCGCCGACGCGAAGCATGGTGTGCAGGAGGCGCATGTCAATCCTCAGATTTCAGTTTTCGGTTGGCAGTTTTCGGTTGGCAGCTTGCAGCCGGCAGCGTACGGCCCTCGGATCGCAGGTTGTGGAAGGCAAGAGAAGGTGCACGGCCGTCGTGGACTGTTTGCCGCACAGCCTGCCAACGCTCAGCTGCCAACCGTCAACTGCCAACCGTCAACTGCCAACCGTCAACTGCCAACCGTCAACTGCCCCGTCAACTGCCAACCGTCAACTGCGAACTGGTTCAGAACTCCACGATCTCGATCAAAACTCCGCCATCTCGATCAGAACTCGACCATCTCGAAGTCTTCCTTGCGGGCTCCGCATTCCGGGCACGCCCAGTTGGGCGGCACGTCCTCCCAGCGCGTGCCGGCCGAGATGCCTTCTTCAGGCGCACCTTCGGCCTCGTCATAGATCCAACCACAGATGAGGCACATGTATTTCTTCATCGATAAAGCACCACGACGTCGTTAGAGTAAAATCGAATTCTATCAAGCCTCTCCGCCAGTGCCCGCGGATTCCACGGCCGCGTCTCATCGCTTCCCCGCCATCTCCCCTTTCATGCGCGACGCCGATCCGGACTTTCCGCCTATCGTCTTGACCTTCGCCGCGTCCGATCCTTCGGGCGGGGCGGGCATGCAGGCCGATATTCTCACGCTCTCCAGCATGGGTTGCCACGCGCTTTCGGTGCTCACGGCCATCACCGTGCAGGACACGGCGGGGGTCGAGGGGCTGCAGGCGCTCGACCCGGAATGGGTCGCCGACCAGGCGCGCTGCCTGCTCGAGGACATGCCGGTGGATGCGTTCAAGATCGGCGTGCTCGGCAGTGTCGAGAACATCGCCGCCATCGCCGAGGTGCTCTCCGACTATCCCGACGTGCCGCTCATTCTCGACCCGGTGCTGGCATCGGGCCGCGGAGACGAGCTCGCCAACGAGGAGGTGCACCAGGCGATGCGCGAGTTGCTGTTGCCGCAGACCACGGTGCTCACCCCCAACAGCATGGAAGCCCGAAGGCTTGCGGACGCCGAGGACGACGACGAGGTCACCCTGACGGCGTGTGCCGAGCGCCTGCTCGGAATGGGGACGGAGTTCGTGCTCATCACCGGTACCCACGAGGCGACCCCGGACGTCGTGAATACGCTCTACGGGCGTGGCGGCATCGTGCGCGCCGATGCCTGGCCCCGGCTGCCCGGCAGCTTCCACGGCTCCGGGTGCACCCTCGCCTCCGCGGTGGCGGCCATGATCGCCAACGGGCTGGAGGTTCCGGAAGCCGTGCGCGAAGCCCAGGACTACACGTGGCACACGCTCAAGAAGGCGTATCGCCCCGGCATGGGCCAGCTCCTTCCCGATCGCCTGTTCTGGGCGCGCGAAGGCAGCGACACGCCCGGCGAGCCCGGCGAAGGTGCGCGCAGTCCCGATGTCCGCAGTAACCACTGATCGCATGCCGGATCGTGCCGCGCGACCGCGAGTCGCCGGTCTTTATGCCGTGACGCCCGATACGGCCGACACCCCTTGGCTCACCGCTGCCGTGGCGGCCGCCGTGCGCGGCGGCGCCGGCACCGTCCAGTATCGCAACAAGAGTGCCTCCGTGGCGCTGCGCCACCGGCAGGCAGCCGCCCTCGCGGCATTGTTGCGCGACACCCCGGCGCAGCTCATCGTCAACGACGATCCCGCCCTGTGCCTCGAAGTGGCCGCCGCCGGGGTGCACCTTGGCGAACTCGACGGTGGCATCGTCGCCGCGCGGGCGCGCGTCGGCCCCGACGCGGTCATCGGCGTGTCCTGCTACAACGCGCTTGGCCTCGCCCGCGCCGCGGCTGCCGCCGGTGCGGACTACGTTGCCTTCGGAAGCTTCTACGCCTCCACGGTCAAGCCCGATGCGCGCCGGGCGGATGCGGCGCTGTTGCGCGAGGCGCGCGCATTGCATCTCCCGATCGTGGCCATCGGCGGCATCACCGCCGAGCATGCGCCCGCCTTGCGCGCGGCCGGCGCCGATGCGATCGCGGTCATCTCGGCCTTGTTCTCGGCCGGCGACGAGCAGGCGATCGAAGCGGCGGCAAGGGTACTGTCGGCGGCATTCGGCGTGCAGGGACAATCATCATGAGTCGCAACGACGAGCTCTTCGTCCGCGCCCAACGCACCATTCCCGCCGGCGTGAACTCGCCTGTCCGGGCCTTCCGGTCGGTGGGCGGTACGCCGCGTTTCTTCACGCGCGGCGAGGGGCCCTACCTGTGGGATGCGGACGGCAAGCGCTACATCGACTACGTCGGCTCGTGGGGGCCGGCGATCCTCGGCCATGCGCACCGCGATGTCGTGCGCGCAGTGCAGGAGACGGCTGCCCATGGCCTCTCGTTCGGCGCGCCGACGCTCGCGGAAATCGAGCTCGCGGAACTGCTCTGCGAACGGGTGCCGTCGATGGAGATGGTGCGGCTCGTCTCCTCGGGTACGGAGGCGACGATGTCGGCGCTGCGCCTCGCTCGCGGTGTGACCGGGCGCAGCAAGATCGTGAAATTCGAAGGCTGCTATCACGGCCACGGCGACAGCCTGCTCGTGAAGGCCGGGTCGGGCGCGCTGACGTTCGGCCAGCCATCGTCGGCAGGAGTGCCGGCCGCAATCGCCAACGAGACGGTCGTGCTGCCGTACAACGATCGGGCCGCCGTCGAGGCCGCATTCCGCGCCGAGCCCGCGGCGATCGCCGGGATCATCGTCGAGCCCGTGGCCGGGAACATGAACCTGATCGCACCCGCGCCGGGTTTTCTGCAGGGCCTGCGCGATACCTGTGATCGCTACGGTGCGGTACTGATCTTCGACGAGGTGATGACCGGCTTTCGGGTGCATCCCGGCGGGGCCCAGGCTCTCTATGGGATCACCCCCGACCTCACGACCCTCGGCAAGATAATCGGAGGCGGCATGCCGGTCGGTGCATTCGGCGGTCGCCGCGCGATCATGGAGGCGATTGCGCCCCTGGGGCCGGTCTACCAGGCGGGGACGCTGTCGGGCAATCCGGTGGCGGTGGCGGCGGGCCTCGCCACCTTGCGCGCCATCGCCGCTCCCGGTTTCCACGAGCGCCTGGGCGTGCACACCCTGGCACTCACCGACGGCCTCGCCGATCGCGCTGCGAAGGCCGGCGTGCCGTTCAGCGCGCAGGCCATCGGCGGAATGTTCGGCATCTATTTCGCGGCCCGCGTGCCGGCTTCCTACGACGCCGTGATGGCCAGCGACAAGACGCGCTTCAATCGCTTCTTCCATGCCATGCTGGACGCAGGCGTGTACCTCGCGCCGTCCGCCTACGAGGCCGGGTTCGTATCCGCGGCGCACAGCGCGCAAGTGATCGGCCAGACCCTTGCCATCGCCGAGGGCTGCTTCGCGGCGATCTGAAGCGCCGCGAGGCCCAGGACGCCGTCGCATCGTCACGCCCCGGCACACGCCGATGCGGCGTCCGGGCAGGGGCCCGCGATCGCGATTGACGCCGGCAAGCGACGATGGGATCGCAACACGTGGGCGCCTGGGCGCAGTCTCCGTCATGACACCCGCTGCCGCCGTGCGGAATGCCGGTAGCACGGCAGCGCCCATCGCGCGCGATGGCCCCGTTCGGTACGCATTCGTCGGGATGCGGCGACAGTCGTGCGCGAGGTCGTCGGCAAAGGGCGACACTTCATCGCGAAATGCGTTGCAACGCCTTGATTCGCGCGGCTATCCTGAGACTTCGATCGGGGTTCGCCGTGCTATGATCACTGGTTAATTTTTGAGCAACCTCGTCGGGCCATTCCGGCGGCAAAGGCTGTTCCTCCGTCGCCCCAATTCCTCACGCCATTGAACGCTACTGACGAACGAACGCTAGGCGATCTCCTCGTGGCCCGCGGCAAGCTCGATGCCGTGGGGCTCGAGCGGGCGCTGCGCCTGCAGCAGGAAAGCGGCGACAAGCTCGGCAACCTGCTCGTGACCCTCGGTCTGTGCGCCCAGCGCGACGTCGCCGAGGCCCTGGCGGTGCAGCTAGGCCTGCCGCTGGTGGATCCTGCGGCCTATCCCGAATTCCCGATCATGGAAGAACGGATCTCGCCGCGTTTCCTGCGCGAGGCGCGCGCGCTGCCCATGCGCGAGGACGAGCGCGAGCTCACGCTCGCCATGGCCGATCCCACCGACGAGTACACCATCGGTGCGTTCCGGATGGTGACCGGACGCGACGTGCGACCCCTGGTGGCGATTCCCACCGAGCTCGAGGCGGCACTCGAGCGACTCTACGGCGCGGGCAAGTCGGCCCTCGGGCAGATCGTCGGTGACGTCGAGCAGCGCGTCGACGATCTCGCCTTCGACGCCGATATCCAGCAGCTCAAGGACCTCGCTTCCGAGGCGCCGGTCATCCGGCTGGTCTCGCTCGTCATCACCAACGCGCTCGAGATGCGCGCCTCGGACATCCATATCGAGCCGTTCGAGAGCCGCCTGGTCGTGCGCTATCGGATCGACGGCGTGCTGCACGAGGTGGAATCGCCGCCCCGGCGGCTTTCCGCGGCCGTGATCTCGCGCATCAAGATCATGGCGAACCTCGACATCGCCGAACGGCGCCTGCCGCAGGATGGCCGCATTCGCCTGCGCGTGCAGGGCAAGGAAATCGATCTTCGCGTATCCACCGTGCCCACGATGCACGGCGAGTCCGTGGTGATGCGGATCCTGGACAAGGGCGGGGTCGCCCTCGACTTCGGCAGGCTCGGATTCGAGGCCGACACGATCGCCGCCTTCCTGGAGGTGCTCCTGCAGCCGCACGGCATTCTGCTGGTCACCGGCCCGACCGGATCCGGCAAGACGACCACGCTCTACACCGCGCTGGAGCGCCTCAACCAGCCCGACGTCAAGATCCTCACCGTCGAGGATCCGGTCGAGTACCAGATGCCGGGGATCAACCAGATCCAGGTCAAGCCGCAGATCGACCTGACCTTCGCCAATGCGCTGCGCTCGATCGTGCGCCAGGATCCCGACGTGATCATGATCGGGGAGATCCGCGACCTCGAGACCGCGCAGATCGCCGTACAGTCGGCGCTGACCGGGCACCTCGTGCTCTCGACCGTGCACACCAACGACGCCGCCGCGACGGTGAACCGGCTGCTCGACATGGGTATCGAGGATTACCTGCTGACCTCGACGGTGATCGGCATCCTCGCCCAGCGGCTGGTGCGCACCCTGTGTGCGCATTGCAAGGAGTCGTACATCGCCTTGCCCGAGCTCGTCGAGCAGCTCGGCTTGCAGCGCTACGTGCCGAGTGGTCCGATCACGCTGTACCGACCCAAGGGTTGTGCGCACTGCGCCCAGACCGGCTACGCGGGACGGTTGTGCATCCTGGAAATGCTGCCGATGACCGACCCGTTGCGTAGCCTGGTGATGAAGCACGCCACGTCCACGGAGCTGCGCAACGAGGCGATCCGCGAAGGCATGCGCACCATGTACGAGGATGGCCTGCGCAAGGCAGTGGCCGGTGTCACCACCTTCGAAGAAGTGCTGCGCGTCACCCGCGAAGCCTAGAGCGACTGACGCATGGCCGTCTACCGATACCGGGCCGTCGATCCCTCCGGCGAAGTCGCCGTGGGCGAACTCGAGGCAGGCAGCGAGCTAGAGATCATCGAGCGCCTCCGCGACCAGGGCATGCTGCCGATGCAGGTAGGGCCTGCTGCACTCGGACGACCGGGCGCGTCCCGGGAGGGCGCTTCGTCCGCAAGGCGTTCCTGGTTCACCCCGCGGACCGTCACCCGCGACCAGCTCGGCAATCTGACCCGCGAGCTTTCCACGCTGCTCTCGGCAGGGCTGCCCCTCGACCGCGCGCTCGAGGTGCTGATCCAGTTGGCGCCGACTCCGGCGGTCGGCAAGCTGCTCCAGGAAATTCGCGACGACGTGCGCGGTGGCAAGGCCCTCTCCCAAGCGCTCGATGCCCGCCGTGATGTGTTCTCGCGCTTCTATGTGAACATCGTGCGCGCCGGCGAGGCCGGTGGTGCCCTGGGCGTGGTGCTCGCGCGCCTTGCCGATACCATGGAGCGCAACAAGGAGCTGCGCGAGAGCGTCACCGCAGCCCTCATCTATCCGACCATCCTGGTGTTGGTCGCCGTCGCCTCGGTGATGGTGCTGCTGGTGTGGGTCGTGCCGCAGTTCGAGCAGACCTTCTCGCAGGCCGGCAAGGCGTTGCCGCTCGCCACCCAGTTGGTGGTCGTCGTCGGGCGTTTCCTGCGTGATTGGTGGTGGGCGGTGCTGGCGGGCGTCGTGCTCTTCGCCGCGTACTGGCGCAGCCACATCCGCCGGCCAGCCGTGCGCCGTCGCTGGGATGGCCGCATCCTGCGCATGCCGCTCGTGGGGGATCTCGCCGTGAAGGTGGAGATGGCGCGCTTCTCGCGCACCCTCGCCACCCTGCTCGCTAACGGCGTCACTCTCCTGACCGGGCTCGGGATCGTCAAGGAAACGCTCGGCAACACCGTGCTCGCAGGAGCCCTCGACGGCGTGATCGCACGTCTGCGCGAAGGCAAGGGTTTCGGCGCGCCACTCGCCGAAACGGGCCTCTATCCCCGCCTCGCGACCCAGATGATCCTGGTCGGCGAGGAATCCGGTCGCCTGGAGGAGATGCTGACGCGGGTCGCCGAGGTGTACGACCGCGAGGTGCAGATCTCGGTCAAGCGCTTTCTCGCCGTGCTGGAACCGGTGCTGATCCTGAGCCTCGCCGTGATGATCGGCGGCATCGTGTTCTCCATCCTGCTCGGCGTCATGGGCATGAGCGAACTCGTCCAGTGAACACAGTCTAAGAACGGCAACCCCCGTGCGGGGCGGCGTGCGCCCCCCAAGAGCCAACAAGGAATGACCATGCGTTTCATGTGTGAACGAACCTCGCAGCCCGGTCTTCGACCGCAGCGCATGCGCGGCATGACCCTGATCGAGATCCTGGTGGTACTCACCCTCATCGGCATCATCATGGGTATCGTCGGCGGCAACTTCATCGGCCGCGGCGAGAAGGCCAAGGCCGATGCCGCCAAGGTCGAGATGGGCCAGATCGCCCAGGCGCTCGATCTCTACAAGCTCGAAGTGGGCCGCTATCCCACGACCCAGGAAGGGCTCCAGGCACTCATCCAGGCGCCGGCGGGCGCGGGCAACTGGAACGGTCCGTACTGGAAGAAGACCACCGTCCCCAAGGACCCATGGGGCAACGATTACAAGTACAGCTCGCCGGGTTCCTCGGCGCCCTTCGACATCGTCAGCCTCGGCGCCGACGGCAAGGAAGGCGGCGAGGGCGTGAACAAGGACATCACGAGCCCCCAGTGATGCTGGCGGTGGTTGCGGGCTCCGCGAGGCCCGTCCCGTCCGGCGTCCGTCGCCGTATGACCTCCGATCCGCGCATGCTCGCAGCGCTCCTCGCCGCAGGGCTCGACCGCCAGCGCGACCGGCGCTTTGCCGAAGCCGAGCATTGCTACAAGCTCGTGCTGGCGCAGAGTCCCGCCGATGCCGAAGCGATCTATCGCATGGGTGTGCTCGCCCTGCAGTGCGCGAACGCGGCGGCAGCCGTACACTACTTGCGTCGCGCAAGCGCGTTGCGGGCCTTCGATGCGGATGCCTGGTTCAACCTCGGCATGGCGCACGTCCTGGACTACGGGCTGGCCGCCGCCGAGGCCGCGTTCGAGCGCGCACTCGCCATGGACGGTGCGCATGCTTCTGCGGCAGTTGCGCTCGGCAACGTCCACAAGCTCCTCGGCCGCCACGTCGCGGCAGCCGACGCCTACCGCCGGGCCGTGGCGTCGCCGCAAACCGGCCCGACCCTGTTCAGCCAGCTCCTGGTCGGTCTGCACACCAATCCCTCGGTGCCGCCCGCCGAGCTCTTCGCCCTTCATTGCGAGTGGGGACGACGCTACGCGGCGCCGTTGTATCCCCGCGCGGTGGAATTCGGCAACGAACCCGATCCGCATCGGCGGCTGCGCGTCGGCCTCCTCTCGCCCAAGTTCAGCGCCGATATCACGGGGCACTTCCTGCGCTCGATCGTGCCGCCGCTCGCCGACCGAGTCGACCTTCACCTGTACCACGCCGGCTCGGCCCGCGACTGGGTCACCGACGAACTCGTGCGCGCGAAGGTTGCGTGGCGAGACATTGCGCACCTTGACGACGCGGCTGCCGGCGCGCGGATCCGCGCGGATGGCATCGACGTGCTGGTCGATCTCGCGGGCCACACGCCCGGCAATCGGCTGCTTCTGCTTGCCCGCCGGCCAGCGCCCGTGCAAGTAACCTGGCTCGATTACTTCGACACCACCGGTGTCGCGACCATGGACGTCGTTGTCACCGACCCGGTGACAACGCCGGAAGTGTTGCTCGCCCGCGGGGCGCAGTGCTTCGTCGAGCAGGTGGCCTACGTGCCGCACTCCCGGCTCGTCTACAGCCCTCCCCCGTACGCCCCACCGGTCGCCATCGCGCCTGCGGGGGCCAACAGTCACGTCACCTTCGGATGCTTCGGCCGGGTAGACAAGATCCTCCCCGACGTCGTCGCGGTCTGGGCGCGGGTGCTCGAGGCCGTGCCCGGCTCGCGGCTCGTGCTGAAGAATGGCGGCTACGACGTCGAGCCGGTGCGGACGAGAATCGCCACGGCTTTCGCGGCGCGCGGCATTGCCGTGGAGCGCGTGACGTTCCGCAGCGCCTCCCCCCACGCCGAAATGCTCGGCGAATATGAGCGGGTCGACATTGCGCTCGACACCTTCCCGTACACCGGAGGGGCGACGACCTGCGATGCCTTGTGGATGGGGGTGCCGGTCGTCACCCTCGCCGGCGAGACCATGATCGCGCGGCAGGGCGCCAGCCTGTTGAGCGCGGCGGGTCTCGAGCAGTGCGTGGCGAGCGACGCCGATAGCTACGTCGCGGTGGCCGCCGCGCTGGCCAGGGACCTACCCGCACTGGCCGCACTGCGGGCCGGCATGCGTGCCCGGCTGACGGCGTCGCCGCTCTGCGATGCGCCCGCATTCGCGGTGGCCTTCCTTGACGTGCTTGCCGCGGCGTGGCGAAGGTGGTGTGCATCGGCGGCTGAAGAGACCGACGCGACGGTGGCCGGGAAGGATGCATGACGCCACGGAGGCAGCGTCACGACAGGGGTAGCGCCGGATTCTCGCTCCTGGAGCTCATGATCGTGCTGATGCTCATGGGCCTCATCGCGGCGATCGCCGTTCCGGTCTTCGGGGGCGGCGTCTCCACCACGCGCCTCAAGAGCGCCGCCCGGGAAGTGGCGGCGGGCTTGCGGATGGCGCGTAACGAGGCGGTCGCGAATCGCCGCGAGGCCGTGCTGACGCTGGATCTCGCGGCGCGCACGTTCCGCGTCGATCGCGAGCCCAAGGCGCACGCCCTGCCGGCGGAGATCGAGCTCAAGCTCTACACCGCGCAAAGCGACCTCGTGTCCGAAAACGTCGGCGCCGTGCGCTTCTTTCCCGACGGCGGCTCGACCGGCGGACGCATCACTCTCGCCGCCGGGGAGCGCAAGTTCGACGTCGACATCGACTGGTTGACCGGCCGTGTGGCGATCGCGCAGTAATCCCATGGCCATGGCGCGCGCGCGAGGCTTTTCGCTACTCGAGGTGCTGGTGGCCTTCGTAATTCTCTCGCTGGTGGCGACCGCGCTCTTCCGGCTGTTTTCCGGTGCGCTCGGCAACGCCAGCGCGGCTGCGGAATACAGCCGGGCTGTGCTGGTCGCGCAGAGCGCGATCAGCGAGGCCTCGGTCGCGCTGCGCGAGGGCACGCAAAGCGGTACCGCCGAAGGCGACGTGCAATGGAAAGTCGACATCGCGCCCTACGAAGTGCCGGGCCTGAATCCCGATCTCATGCAGGCCTCGGCCAGCCTGCCCTTGCGGATGTTCCGCATCGTGGCGACGGTGCGCTTCCCGGCGCCGACCGGCGGCGAGCGCACGATCACGCTATCCACGCTGCGCATCGGCGCGCGCGAAACGTTATGACCCGCCCACGACGCCGCCGGCAGCACGGGTTCACGCTGGTCGAGCTCCTGGTCGCGCTTACGCTGCTCGCCCTCATCGCGGCGGTGCTGTTCGGCTCGCTGCGCCTGGCCGGTCGCAGCTGGGAGGGTGGGGAAAACAAGGTTCGCGAAGTGGGGGACATGCGCCAGACCGAGACCTTCCTGCGCAGGCAGATCGCCGGAGCGTTGCCCAAGCGCATGGTCAAGGCCGTCGACACACCGCTGCTGTTCGCCGGCGGTGCGGATGAACTGCGCTACGTGGCGGCGCTGCCCGAGCGGGTGGTGGAGGGCGGGACGATGTTCTTCCGCCTCCTGCTCGTCAGGGACGGCGGCCAGCTGGTGCTCGAGCGCATGGTGCCCGATCCTGACATCGTGCAGCTGCCGGACTTCACCGATGCCGAGCGCACGGTCCTCGCCGATGGCATCGGCGAGCTCAAGCTGCGCTATTTCGGTCGCAATCCCGACGCCCCCGAAACCGAGACGCCGACGTGGCGCGACCGGTGGGACGACCCCCAGCGATTGCCGCTGCTCATCCGGATCATCGTGCAGCCGACGCGTGGCCCCGCGTGGCCGGAGCTCGTCGTCGAGCCACGCCGCGCGCCGGAGGCGGGGTGCCGCCAGTGGGACTCTGCCCGCAATCGCTGCGCGCGGGTATGACGACGTCGATGCGATCGCTGCCATGAGCCAGGACATCTTCAATTTCACCGTCCAGCTACCGGCACAGCCGCTGGCGGTACCCGCATCGCGGCCGCCACCGCGCTGGCTAGTGTCGCGCGGCGCGATGTGGCCCGTGGCGGCCCGCGAATGCCTCGTCAAGCATCCTTCGTCCGGCGCCCTCGTACGTCTCGACGCGGGCGAATACGCGATCCTGGACGCCTGTGCCGGCGTGAAGACCCTCGCCGGTCACGAGGCGACCGTGGTGGCCCGATTCCAGCCTTCGCCGCACGAGCTGCCGGCCCTGCGCGAATGCCTCGCACGCCTTGCCCAGCGCGGCCTCATGACCGCGGTCGATGAACTCGTGGCACGCCTGGGGCCCGCGCGGGCGGCAACCCAGGCGCCGGCCGTGATCGTGGTCCGCACCGCCGACCGGCCGGCGCTCCTCGATCGGCTGCTTGCCTCGGCCACCGCGCGAGAGGCGCGGGGTGGCGACGCGCGTGCGTGGCACGTGATCGACGATTCCCGGTCGGCCGACGCACAGGCCGCGAACCGCGCGATTATCGCCCGCCATCACGCCCTCGACATTGCGCGACACGGCGCCGAAGCGTTCGCGACCCTCGAGTCGGCGCTGACCTCGGCGTTTCCCGACGCCCGGGCGGAGATCGGCTGGCTCCTGGGAGCAAGCCAGGCCGCGCAGTCGACCTATGGCCGGCCGGTGAATTACGCGCTGCTGGCGTGCGCCGGCAAGCGCATCCTCGCCATCGACGACGATGCGGTGCTCGAGCCGCGGCTGCCGCCGCTTGGGGCGCCACGCGGCTTCGCCGTCGATGCCGGGAACGACGAATGGTTTGTCTACCCGAGTGAAGCCTCGCTCCAGGCAGCCTGCACGCCGGTCGCGCTCGATCCCCTCGCCGAGCACGAGCGCTGGCTCGGAGAGCCGCTCGCCAATGCGTGGGCCGCGGCGCGTCAGGAACAGGGCAATGCCGACATCGCCCTGGATGGCGACGACGCCGGACGCTTCTCGCCGGAGGCCCGGATCATGTTCACCCAGAACCACGCCGTCGGCGACCCCGGGTCCGCGCTTTTCCCGTACCACGTGCTGGCGCTGCCACCGGCATCGCGCGCCCATGTGCTGGAACAACATGACCGGCAGGCTGTTGCCTTCGTGGACCGGCACGGGTGGCGTGGCGTACCGCGGTTCCGGCTCGCGCCGCGCCGCTTGCTCACGTTCACCACCGTCGCGGGTCTCGACAACAGCCGGCTGTTGCCGCCGACATGCCCCGTGCAGCGCAACGAAGACCTGCTGCTCGGGGCGCTCGGGCAGCTCGTGCACGCCGACGGCTGGTTCGCCGACCTGCCGTTTGGCCTCCCGCACCGGCGCGCCAGCGCCAAGCAGTGGCTGGCACCGGACGCCGTGTTCCTGCAGGAGCCTCTGCATTTCCTGCTCGACACCCTGCGCGAGCGTGCCGCGTCGATCCTCGCCGGCGAGCCCGCCGAGCGCTTGCAGGCGCTC